>JADFPU010000261.1 GCA_022562175.1 Pseudomonadota bacterium
ATGCAGAGGGTAATAAAATAGAAAAAATACTTGAAAAAACAAGGATTTATTATCATTCCCTGTGATTCGATGATTGGCGCCAGAAGTGAATTTCTCGCCCCCTCAGAGATGACGTTATTCAATTCGGATATCATAAGAGTCCTGTCGGTATGTGGTGTCACTCGACTTATTCAGCATGAGGTTGATCATGTCATCTCAGAAATAAAGAACGGACATTCAGCGCAAATGCCTAAAGTTATTGCTAGCGCGGAAACCATTGTCGAAAGCGCTGGATTTTCCAACCCCTATGCAAAAGCGAAGGCAATCGCGGCCTTGACAATTGCGGAGAATGTATCGAAGTTAACCACCAAGGGATGCTTTAAGGAACATGATCCTGTGAAATATATACCTCTTGTTGCAGCAGGACATGAAATGATGAGGGCGGCATCACTGCTCGCCGATGAAGTGCGTGAAATAGAAAAATATAATGATTCTGTGCTAAGAACACCCCATTCGTCCAACGGCAGGCTCAAAAGTAAAAACAAACTTTTCAGTGTTCCTGAATAGTTATCATCATTTCAAAAGCATCATATAGATTTATAATGAGTTGGCTGGCGCCAGATAATTTACAACTGACTGCTTTACGGACCATGCCATGGTTGGCGCCTGATTCTGACGATACGCACTGTATTCAGAAAGCCATAATGGATGAATACGGATCGCTACAGGATGGCGATATTATTGTTATTGCGCAAAAAATAATCTCCCTGTCGGAAGGTCGCCTGGTATTATTAAGCAGCATTAATCCTTCTTCGACCGCAAGAGAACTGGCTGAGAAAACCGGAAAAGATCCGCGCCTGGTAGAGATTATACTGCGGCAATCGAAACGTGTTGTCCGTGTTGTACACTCTGTCATCATCGTGGAAAACCATTTGGGAATGATATTGGCTAATGCTGGTGTCGACTGTTCAAACGTGCCCAGTGAAAAAGGATCTCCGGCAGTGTTATTGCTTCCCAAAGATCCCGATCAATCAAGCCGGCGTATTCGTAAAGCACTGCAAGCATATTTCAATGTGCAACTGGGTGTCATTATCGCCGATAGCATCGGCCGCGCATGGCGTAACGGGACAATCGGACACGCCATTGGTGTATCCGGAATAACCGCGCTGGCGGATTTTCGTGGTAGGCCTGATCACTATGAGCGCACACTGGAGGTCTCAACAGAAGGTGTGGCCGATGAACTGGCGGCAGCTGCAACATTACTCATGGGTCAGGGAAGTGAAGGGAAACCTGTGGTTATTATCCGTGGTATCAATATCAGTGATGATGAGGCCGCGGCCAGTGATTTGCTTCGTGATAAAGAGACGGATCTATTCCTGTGACATCAGGAGATAACACAAAGCTACTGGTTCTTTCCGGAGGTGTCGGTGGCGCCAAGCTGGTCCAGGGTCTTGCAGATGTGCTGGCGCCGGAACAACTTACAATTATTGCTAATACCGGTGATGATTTCGAACACCTTGGATTTTATATATCGCCCGATATCGACACAATATTATATACCTTATCCGGTCGTTCCAATGTAAAACAGGGATGGGGTCATATGAACGAGACCTGGTCTTTTATGCAAGCCCTGAAAGAGTTAGGTGGCGAGTCATGGTTCCAGTTAGGAGACAAGGATCTTGCGACTCATGTTATCCGGCGGCAGTTGCTTGCGGAAGGAGCGACTCTGAGTGAAGCCACAGCAGATATATCCCGGAGATTCGGCATAAAAATAAATATTATTCCCATGAGCGATTGCCCGATAAGGACCATTATAGAATCTGCAGAACGAGAATATACATTTCAGGAATATTTCGTCAAACATCAGTGTCAGCCAGCGGTGAGAAAAATCAAATATCATGGTCTGGAACAGGCCAAACCATCGCCCGGTTTTACCGCTGCCCTGCAAGATAAAATGCTCAAAGCAATTATCATTACGCCTTCCAATCCATACTTGTCGATTGATCCGATTCTGGCGATCCCCGCCATCAAAAATACTCTTCAACAAAATAAGATCCCTGTGATTGCTGTCTCACCTATCGTAGCTGGTCGTGCGCTGAAGGGACCGACAGCAAAGATAATGTCAGAATTGGGTGTGGAGGTCTCTGCAGTTTCAATCGCCAAACATTATACCGGACTTGTCGATCACTTTGTGATCGATGATGAAGATGCAGGGTTGGCGGAAGCAATACGCGAACTCGGTATCTCGGTGCATTCAACCAATACCGTCATGCTGAATATGGACGACAAACGAAATCTGGCTGCTGACGTGCTCGATATTGTTTATAATTATTGTCACTAATATTAATACCGTGCCAACACGGGGCACGAAATGATATCTCATTACAACCACAGACCGTTGCAATATTAAGACCCTGAATGCCTGCTCGTTTGTCTGTGACGTTATTTATATTGAATCGTGCCTGCCAATGACCGTCCTGACTGCCCCAGCCCAGACCCGGGTTAAGCATGACTTAATTATCGAACTCATCAGCATCGAAATTTCTTATATTAGAGTCTTCAGCAGAATCTGTGGGTAGAATTACAGCAGCCATCTTGATAATGGAAAAATAGAGCCCCGTCATTCCCGCGTGCTTTTAGCGGGAATCCAAGAGCAAAGGGGAATGAAGATAAACCGCCAACCCTGTGTGACCATACGGGTGCGATATCATGGAGTTAAATGAAACACTGGTTTAACTCTGCTTTGGCTGGAAAACTTGTTCCAGACGTTTTCAACCACTTACGTCCTG
>JADFPU010000262.1 GCA_022562175.1 Pseudomonadota bacterium
GTATAGGAAAAAATTTCCTAATGTAAGCATTGCTTTACTTTTCAATAGCTTATCAAGCGGACAAATTGTCCGTAACCTTTTGTTATCTAGGCAAATAATCCCATATTTGGGACGGTATCTACCCTCTTTACCTTTGTCATGTACATAACCGCCACATTCAAGCGGTAATTATCCCCGGACCGCAATGGCCAAACATCAACAGGAGTTGTCTTCATTGTGTGTTCTGATTCACAATTAGGCAATTCCCTGTGAATCTTTTGCTGAATGGATGCATCCAAGAGACCATACTTAGCTGCTGATCTACTGCTGGAGATGAATTATGAATAAATTGCTGCCTTGTTTCTTTTCTATCGCATTGATATGCACCTCTCCGATGGTCACCTCTGGTGATATTGCCGACGCTTCCATTGAAGCGGCGATCGATGCCGGTTTCGGTGAACTGGAACACCAGCTTATCGACAAATACTTTGGCGACCGTCACGAGAGATATGTAAAAGAGTATGAGTCCGACAGGTCGACCTCTAAAAAATCCAAAGGCAAGAAGGGTAAACGCGGAAAGAACGGTCTGCCACCCGGTCTCGCCAAAAAGGGCAAGCTACCGCCCGGACTCGCCAAACGGGAAACATTACCGCCGGGCCTTGCCAGCCGGGGGCTACCTTCCGATCTGGAAAAGCAATTACCGCCACCGCCGGCAGGTTATGAGCGCCGTATTATTGAAGATGCCGCGATAGTCCTGGTCCACATAGCCACAGGTGAGGTCATCGATATCATCAAAGACGTGGTGATTGACAGGTGAAATGACCGAAAAACGTATCATCAAACCGGAACAGGCATGGCGCGAACAACTGTCACCGGAGCAGTTTGAAGTCTGCCGGGAAAAAGGTACTGAGCGTGCTTTTAGCGGCGAATATCATGACTGTAAAACCAGCGGGACTTACCATTGCGTCTGTTGCGGGGAAGAATTGTTCAGTTCGGAAACCAAATTCGATTCCGGCACCGGCTGGCCCAGCTTCTATGCAGCCAAGCTGGAAACTGCCATCAAGACAGAAACTGATAGCAATGATGGCATGCGCCGCACAGAGGTGATGTGCAGCAGCTGCGACGCCCATCTCGGCCATGTGTTCGACGATGGCCCGCATCCGACCGGCCTGCGCTACTGCATAAATTCCGTTGCATTAAAATTGGAAAAGAAAAGCTAAACCTGATACTCGGCATCAGAGTAAAAAATATATCCCATTAGTATTGGTAGTTAACCTGAGCTCGGCATAAGCACAGAATAGTCCCCTCACCCCAGCCCTCTCCCGGCGGGAGAGGGAGTAATATGTCCTGTCCCGAGTTCAGGTTAGTTATGCATTACATTGTTTTTTACTCTGACCCCGGATAACCAACTCACCGTTACGTGACGTGCGTCGAGTGAGCTTGACCATTAAAATCTCCGTGTCCTCTGTGTTCTCCGTGGTTAATCTTCGGTTGGTTCATACCAACGCAACTTCTCATGCAACTTGACAACCTCTCCTATGATTACCATAGACGGTGGCTTTATCTCTCTTGATTTAACCATTCCAGGCAAGGTTTCCAGGCTGCCAATATAGACTTTCTGTGCCGGTGTTGTGCCCTGCTGGATAATCGCAACCGGCATGCTTGCATCCATACCATGGCTAATAAGCTGCTGGCTTAGCACGTCCAAGCCTTTCAGCCCCATATATACCGCGATGGTCTGACCAGGTTGAATCAAGGACTGCCAGTTAAGATCAAGTTTGTCATTCTTCATATGACCCGTAACAAATATACAAGTCTGGGCATAATCCCGATGCGTCAGCGGTATGCCCGCATAACAGGCACAACCGGCCGCAGCTGTGATGCCGGGCACGACCTGAAAGGGTACACCTTCTGCGGCCAGTGTCTCGATCTCCTCACCACCGCGGCCAAACATAAATGGGTCGCCGCCCTTGAGACGTAATACGCGCTTACCCTGCTTGGCGAGTTTTATCAGTAACTGATTAATGTCTGCCTGGGGTAGTTCATGCCGATCACGTTGTTTGCCTACATAAATACGCTCGGCATCCTGACGCACAAGATCAACAATCTTGTCTGCGATCAGATGATCGTAGAGTACTACCTCAGCCTGCTGCATCAGTCTCAACGCCCTGAAAGTAAGCAGATCGGGATCGCCTGGCCCACCACCAACCAGATAGACCTCACCGTCGTTGGCCAGAGGTTCGCCGGCATCGTTTAATTGCTGATCCAATGCCTGCTCGGCGGCCTTAGCCTGACCGGCAAACAACATCTCGGCAATGGGTCCCTGCAAGACTTGCTCCCAGAACCTGCGTCGTTCCTGTATAACAGGAAAGCGTGATTTGGCACGGGCTCGAAATGCCTGCATCAGACCGGCCAGGTGACCATAGCCTGACGGGATCATGGTTTCCAGTCTTGCCCGCAACAGCCGGGCAAGCACCGGCGAAGCCCCGCCTGTTGAGATAGCGATCTGTACCGGATCTCTGTGCACAACTGATGGCATGATAAAACTGCACAATTGCGGATTATCAACGACATTAACCGGTATCTTGTGACGTTGAGCTTGTATTGAGATATTTTCGTTGACATTCTCGTCATCAGTCGCGGCAATGACAAGCACATAGTCTGTTATGTTTGCTTCAGCAAACTCGGCTGACTGATGGCTGATGTCTGCCCTGGCAAGCAAATCCTTCAGCGCCTGGTATCACACCGGGACAAGGACGTGCACCGCTGCATTCGCCTTAAGTAAT
>JADFPU010000263.1 GCA_022562175.1 Pseudomonadota bacterium
AATATCTGTGGCTTTATTTTCAGATCGAGAATCACTTTTTCCTTAAGAACTAACCTATGAGTGCGGCGTAGTTAACTGTGAAAGATGTCTTTGTATTAAATGTTGTAATCATTCGAACTTGAAATCATGAAGATTATTATCATGGGCGCCGGTTTGTTGGGGGTAACAACGGCCTATTTTCTTGGCCGTCAGGGGCATGAGGTGATTGTGCTTGAGCGCCAGAAAGGGCCAGCTTTGGAAACCAGTTTTGCAAATGGCGGAATGATAACGCCTAGCCAGGCATATCCCTGGAATAGGCCTGGCATATTCAGGAAACTTTTAGCATGGATGGGCGATGAGGATGCGCCGTTCCTGTTACGCGCAAATGCCGTTCTACCGCTGCTCGGTTGGGGAATAAGTTTTATTCGAAACTCAGGCATGCAGCGCTATCTGTTGAATATGCAAAAGAATGCAAAGCTGGCAGCTTATAGTCTGAATATTCTCAAGCAACTTCGACAGCAGCATGATATGCATTATGATGAAACTGATAAAGGCACGCTTAAGATTTATAAGAACGATAAAAGCCTGCAAGAGGGGTTACAACTTTCTGAAAGATTCAGCGATGCGGGCATACAATTCAAACCACTCAACGGGCAGGAGGTTTTAACGCTGGAACCGGCCTTAAATGATGTCAGTGACGACATAATGGGCGGCATCTATTATCCCGATGATGAAGCAGGTGATGCATATGAATTTTGTCGGCTGTTGGCAAGACAAGCTGAAATAAATGGCGTTCAATTTAAATATCAGATCGACGTGATCGGACTTGAGTGTTCTGCTGGTGGAATTAGTGGTGTCGAATCAACAGCCGGACGATATGTCGCAGATGCCTACGTTCTGGCAATGGGTAGTTATAGCGCGTTGCTGGCGAAGCAGGTAAACATCTATCTGCCCATTCAACCGGTTAAAGGCTATTCATTGACGCTGGAATTGAATGGTTGGCAAACAGGCCCAACGATACCGGTAATCGATGAGTCCATGCATGCTGCGGTCGTGCCGTTAGGATGTAGATTACGTGTTGCCGGCATGGCGGAGTTCAGTGGCTACAACACAGATATAAGTCAAAGTCGTATTGACAATATGTTCAGATTTGTCAGCACGCTGTATCCCGAGTTCGCAGCTTTTCTGGACAGGAGTTCGGCACTGCAGTGGGTAGGTTTAAGGCCATATACCTGCGATGGGGTGCCATTGCTGGGCAGAACCCCATTAAATAATTTGTATCTCAATACCGGCCATGGACACCTTGGCTGGACCATGGCGTCAGGTTCCGGCAAACTTGTTGCGGATCTCATCAGTCAACGCGAGACAGCGCTGGATATAAGCCCCTATCAGCTTGATAGATTCTAAAGAGTGGCTCTTTAGTAGAATCTATTTTCTCCTCCATTTCTTAAGCGCTTTCTCTCTTTGTATCGCTGAGCCAATGTTTTCATGTGTCTCATACCAAACTAACGTGTGTACACCGTATTTTTTAGTGAAACCATCGACAACATCTATTTTATGTTCCCAAATACGTTTAACCAAATTTGATGTCACACCAATGTAAAGGGTTCCATTAGGTTGACTTGCAAGCATGTATACACAGGGCTGACGATTCATATTTGTTCCCATTCCTTGTGGATTCCCGCCCCACGCCTTCGCGGGGACAGGCTCTGCGCGGGAATGACGGGGGCTTTATTTTTTTTGCTCTTTCTATGAATAGAAACTAGAGACCAACACGTTAATAAACACTGTCATTCCCGTACCCCTCCGGGCATAAACTCCAGCGGGAATCCACGCCATTCTCTAAACCTGGCCTCTAAATCCAGGATGCTGGTTTTCACTCCCATTCAAGTTGCAAAAATGCCTTGGTGACATTACGCTTGTGATGCTGCTCATAGAGCTGCCATGTTTGTTTTTCTTCATTTGCAACGGACTCTATGGCTTCTTCTAAAAATTGCCCCTTGGCTATCATTTCACGTGTCTGCTGCAACAGCAGGTTCAGATATCGTTGTTGATGGATATTTGATTCAGGCCATTTGCCGCTAACCGGGCCATGGCCCGGCACGACAAGCCTGGCTTTAATCGCTGCGAGTTCATCCATTAATGCCATCCAGCCTTTTAAGCTACCTTCCAGGGCGGGTATCCGTTCGACGAATAAAAGATCAGACAACCAGAGGGTCTGACTGTTTTGATCATACACAGACAGGTCAGTATGGCTATGGGCAGTCTGGTGGGCCGTCAGCGTCAGTATTCGATCACCCAGGTCCAGTTGCATTGTCTTTTCAACGACTATATCAGGACCTATGATTGATTCAGCTGATGCATCGGGGCCAAGATTCTGTGCGTAGTTATCCAGGAAAAAAAGGCGGTTCGCCAGCATGGCTTCTGCCAGATTTGCGTGACCAATGAATTTTATTTGATCAGATTTGAAAGCGATATTACCTAAAATATGATCGTAATGGACATGGGTGTTGACGACATAACATACCGGCACCGATGTTAGCCTGCGGATAGCCTCGCGCAATAGCGTCCCGACCCTTATCGAACCACCGGTATCAATCACTGCCACGCATGATTGCCCGACAATAAAACCGATATTTGCGATGTCATCATGCTGTGGGTGCTCTAAATCGACATGTTTACCCTGATGGACAAATATACCTGCGCTGATCTCGGTTAGATTGAAATCCGCCGGCTCAATGTCCGAGGCGACACACTGACTAAAATGAAAAAAC
>JADFPU010000264.1 GCA_022562175.1 Pseudomonadota bacterium
CCGGCAAGACCGGCACGACCAATGATCAACGTGATGCGTGGTTTACAGGGTTCAATGCGTCCATCGTTGCAGTTACATGGGTGGGATTTGACAAATTTCAGCGGCCACTGGGTAAAGGGGAAACCGGATCGCGTGCTGCGCTGCCTATGTGGATCGATTATATGCGTGTCGCCCTGGAGGGGACTGACGAATCAACGCTTGAAAGACCACCGGGACTGGTTAATGTTCGGATAGATCCGGAAACAGGCAAACTCGCCAAAGCGGACAATCCAAAGGCTATTTTTGAAGTCTTCAGAGCAGCCAACGTCCCTCGTTGGAACAATCCGGACAGGACGCCGGATATTTTCATGCAAGGCAATAAATCAGAGCAGATCCCCGAACAACTTTTTTAATGCACTGCAAAGTAAATACCTGCCAGTAATAAATCAATCCGGAAACCTGGCCAATTCAACCCATTCACATTATGCCCGTAAGGCCACAACACATTTTACATGTAGCGCTAGCTGTACCCGTGCGCCGTTGTTTCGATTACCTGCCGGGAGAGAAATTCTCACGCCAGGTAATTAAACCGGGTACACGCTTACAGGTACCCTTCGGCAACACACAAACACGTACAGGCATTCTGCTCAACGTCTCTGATAAAAGTGAAGTTAAGGCTGAAAGACTGAAACCGATCACCAGCATAATTGATGAACAGCCAATACTCAGTGTTGCTGATTTGCGCTTAAAACAATGGGCGAGTGATTATTACCATCACCCGATTGGTGAAACACTATTCAGCACCTTGCCGGTTTTGTTACGCCAGGGTAAATCACTTAAAAGAAAGGTTGACTACTTATGGCAACTGTCAGATGCCGGCAAAACAATCGATTTCGATGCGTTGAGGCGAGCCCCTAACCAGCAAGCATTCTTGCAGTTGCTTCGGGAAAATCCCGAAGGCATTCCCGCAACACAGCCTGAAAATAGAAAATTTTATTCTGCTATAAAGGCCCTGCAAGAAAAGGGGCTTATCAAACGATCTGAGTACACACCGGTAGAAAACAATTCTATTGCCATGCCATCACCGGTAAACCTTAACGCTGATCAACTCAGTGCGGCAAATTCTATAAAGTCACATTTGGGAAAGTACCAACAATTCCTGCTCAATGGTGTTACCGGCAGTGGTAAAACTGAAGTCTACATAGAAATAATAAAACAGCTTGTCAGTGAGGGCAAACAGGCACTGGTGCTTGTGCCGGAAATAGGACTAACACCACAACTGATCAATCGCATTAAAGATAACGTACATGCAAAACTTGTTGTGCTGCATTCGGCGCTATCAGATAACGAACGCCTGCAAGCCTGGCTGCAAGCGCGAGACGGCATTGCTTCAGTAGTATTGGGAACACGATCGGCAATCTGGACACCTCTGAAAAACCCGGGGGTTCTGATTGTTGATGAAGAACACGATCTGTCTTATAAACAGCAGGACGGTTTCAGGTACTCGGCCAGAGATGTCGCCATTATGCGTGGCAAAATGGATGAGACGCCTGTTGTGCTGGGATCTGCGACACCGTCCATGGAAACATTACAGAATGTCAGGATCGGTAAATTTAAAAACCTGCGGCTACCCTCACGCGCCGGCAACGCTGTTATCCCATCAATCCAGATCATTAATATGCGCGGCAAACGCATGCGTGACGCGTTCTCACAAACATTACTTGACGCGATCAGTAATGAGATAAGCAACAAACGACAGGTACTGTTATTCCTGAATCGTCGCGGTTTTTCCCCGCTTGTTATGTGCCACAGTTGCGCCTGGGTCGCAAAATGTAAACGCTGTGATATCAACATGACCTATCACAAACACAACAAAAAGCTTTGTTGTCATCACTGTGGCAGCCAGTCTTCATTACCGCAAACATGCCCGCAATGTAATGACGATGAACTCCTGCAACTGGGCCATGGCACGGAACGCCTGACTGAAACACTGGCAGAGATATTCCCCGACGCGAGGATAATCAGGATCGACCGGGACAGCACACGGCGTAAGGACACCATGCAAAAGATGCTTAACAGCATCAATGACGGGCAAGCTGATATCCTTATCGGCACACAAATGCTGGCGAAGGGCCACCATTTCCCGAACCTGTCGCTGGTCGGGATCATCGATGCTGACCAGGGGCTTTTCAGCACAGACTTCAGGGCCAGTGAACGTATGGGACAATTGTTTATCCAGGTAAGTGGCCGCGCCGGCAGGGTAGACAGGCAAGGCACTGTATTGATACAGACACATTACCCGGATCATCCTCTGTTACAGTCATTGGTAACACAGGGCTACAACGAATTTGCTGAAATGTTATTAACAGAGCGCCAGCAAACCAGGCTGCCCCCATTCAGCTATATGGCACTGCTTCGTGCTGAAGATTACCGTGCCGAAGCTACTCAATATTTCCTGCAAAAAGCCCGTGCCATGATGCTGGCACAGACAGCCGATATTGAAATATTCGGGCCTATACCAGCCCCTATGGAAAAACGCGCGGGTCGTCTACGCTACCAGTTATTGCTGCAATGCAGTGATCGCGGACTGCTGAGACGGCAGCTTGGCCCCTGGAGCAGACAACTGGAGACGCTACCCAGTGGCCGAAAAGTGCGCTGGTCTCTTGATGTCGACCCACAGGATATGCTGTGATGACACAAACAAAATATGTTCAACTGTCTGCCCTGAAAAAAATATCAGGCTTTTCGTTGGCAGTATGGCACGT
>JADFPU010000265.1 GCA_022562175.1 Pseudomonadota bacterium
CGGTACGGCTACAGCTGAATCCATGGCCTTCTTTGGCCAGGCAACCTATCACATCGACGATCAATTTAGTCTGACCGGCGGCATCCGCTACACCAAGGATGATAAAACATACGTGTCTAATGATTCGTCTCCCTTTGCGGTACCGGCCCGGGCCGATACTAACGCCGCAGGCAGCTTCGAAGAAGTAACCTGGAGAGCCGGTGTGGAATACCAGATTGATGACTCGAAAATGGTTTATATCACCGTATCCACCGGCTTTAAGTCCGGTGGTTTTAACCGTTTTAACCCTCCCACCGGCCCCGGGGCTCTAGAATACAGCCTGGGGTTTGGTACGGAAACGATTATAAACTATGAAATTGGATTCAAGGGGGACTTTCTGGACGGCACGCTACGCACCAATATCGCAGCGTATACCAACGATATCACTGATTTTCAGAGCTATGCCTTCGACGACAGCGTCCCCACTTCTATCACTGCCAACGCGGCCTCTGCCAAGACATATGGAGTGGAGGCTGAAGTGACCTATATACCCGTCGAGCCGGCTGAAATCAATTTCATCTTGACTTGGTTGGATGCGTACTATGTTGACTATGCAGCGTTCAATAACGGTGCCGTAGATTACGATGCCTCGGGTAATAATCGAGAACTGTCACCGGAATGGAAATTCACACTAACCGGTGCCTACGATTTCGACCTGGGCTCTATGGGAACCTTAACGCCCTACTTTCAATCCACTTACAAAAGTCACTACTTTGTCACTGCCGCCAACATTGCCAACGGTATTGATAAGCAGGACTCCTATACCCAGACAGATATAAAGTTAATCTGGAATTCGCACGATGGACACTGGCGTGGAGAGGTTTTCTGGCAAAATATCGAAGACAATTTTGTCAAGACCGGCGCCTTTCTTGCCACCGGCGGCTTTTGGTTAACCTACGGACCTGAACCTTCGCTGATTGGCGGCAGGCTTTCCTATACGTTTTAGGCTTGGCTCATTTCTAATTAGCCTGCATCGGAGGCTGCCCTAATCAGGTAGCCTCCGTTATCATGCCTGCTCTGGTATCCGCGCCAGGGATGACGCTGTATAATAAGGATTGAGTATTATATAACGGCGTCGAAACTGAAAAAGTCCCTCCCTAAACCCGCATGTTGCACGAGCGCACTGGAATTCAATTCGAAATACTTGTGTGGTAAAGTTACAGCGTTCAAATGCAATGATTTAGCGCACCAAACAATTCCCGTACCTAAGCCCGTGGAAGTCTATACCATTGTACACCGATTGTTTTTAACGACTTTAAACCAAACAGCCAGACAAAATAGCTGATGACGTGGAAACAACTCACAGCGGCGCAGATTCGGGATGAATACAATATTAATGTAGCGAATCAAGAAGAAATTAATGCCCAGTACCAAGCATTAAGTAAACATATTGTATCGAAACTCAAGGGTCATCTCGATATAGCTTATGACCATGGTGGAAGCCGACATATGCTGGATCTTTTTGTGCCTGATAAACCCAATAATTCTCCGATAGTTGTATTTGTTCATGGAGGATATTGGCGGGTTAATAGCAAGAATGATCGAAGGTTTCCGGCAGATGCCTTCTTAACAAAGGGTATTGCATGGATACCCATTAATTATCGTTTGGCGCCATCTGCCACCATGGACGAAATTGTTCATGATGGACGCCAGGCAATTGCGTGGATTTATCAAAATGCTAAAGATTTTAATTGCGATCCTGAACGAATTTATGTTTGCGGTAATTCAGCAGGTGGTCACATGATGGGAATGCTTGCTGCTGCCGGCTGGCAACAACAATTTGATTTGCCGGATGATGTAATTAAAGGAGGTTGTGCTCTAAGCGGTTTATTTGAGCTGGAACCATTGCTTCAGGCAGAAGCAAATGAATGGTTGCACATGGACAGAGACACTGCTTTGCGAAACAGTCCGATTTATTGTTTACCTATGCAGCATCAAAAAATTATAATCACTTGTGGGACTGAGGAAACCAATGAATTTAGACGTCAGTCACATGACTACGCAGAAGCGGTCAAAAAAGCGGGGATTGAGGTAAATTATTTTGAAATGCCTGGTGAAAATCATTTTTCGATAATTGGGAAACTTGCTGATAAAAACAGTTCGTTATTTACTTGCATCGTTGAAATGGTTAACGGAAGATCCTCGAGCGCTAACTCACCTTGAGTTCGAAAGACCGAGCGAAACCAGGGGATGAAAATGCTTAACCATCTAACCAATATGCCAAGCCAGGATGATTATTTAGGAGGACCACCCTAAATCGAGGCCTTGTTCATGCCTCACTGTCTGCCAAAATCATATCGCTCGCCTTTTCTGCAATCATCACCACCGGTGCATTGGTATTACCGGAGGTAATTTCCGGCATGATGGAGGCGTCCACAACCCTGAGCCCTTCAATCCCCTTGAGCCGAAGTTGCGGATCGACCACCGCATCCGGGTCGGCGCCCATGCGACAGGTACCAACCGGGTGGAATATGGTGGCGGCTGTTTGCCTGACATAGTTGAGTAGTTGTGCGTCCGTAATTGCTCCCGGGCCGGGTGCATGTTCCTCGATAATGACTTCTCTCAAGGGGCTGTGGCTGCAAATTTCACGAGATAATTTCAGCGCCTCAATGGCGCAATGCCGGTCGTATTCAGTGTCCAGGTCGTTGGGTTGGATCAGTGGTGCAGCGGTGGGGTCCGCGGATTTCAGCCG
>JADFPU010000085.1 GCA_022562175.1 Pseudomonadota bacterium
GTGTTTGATGAAGAACGAAAGATTGCTCGCCTGCCCAGACCACCTTATCAATTTCTAGATCGCATAATCTTGATTCAAGATTGTCAACAGTGGGTGCTGAAGGCGGGTGGTATCATTGAGGCCGAGTATGATGTGCCGGAAGATGAATGGTACTTTAAGGAAGACAGACAAACACGCATGCCTTTTGCCGTGTTACTTGAAGTTGCACTACAACCCTGTGGCTGGCTGGCCGCCTATGTTGGCTCTGCTCTGACCAGCGACACTGATATGTCGTTTCGAAATCTTGGCGGCAGTGCGCGACAAACCCTGCCGGTGACAGCGGATACCGGCACACTGGCGATCCGGGTCAAGATGACCAATGTATCGCTCTCCGGCGGCATGATTATCCAGCACTATGATTTCCAGGTTCGCTGCACAAAGGGGCTAGTGTATGAGGGTGATACCTACTTTGGCTTTTTCTCTAAAGAGGCCCTGTCGAATCAGATCGGTCTGCGGGAGGTGACGCCGTACATGCCAACAGCAGCGGAGACGTCGCGAGCCCTGCATTTCGATTACCCTGATCATGCGCCTTATCCCAAAGATATGATGCGTATGCTGGATGAAATTGAGCTGTTTGATCCGCAAGGTGGACCCAAAGGCCTGGGTTTTATCCAGGCTATTGCCAGGGTTGATCCGGATGACTGGTTCTTCAAGGCGCATTTTTATCAGGATCCTGTCTGGCCGGGCTCATTGGGACTGGAATCGTTCATGCAGCTATTAAAAGTGATCGCTAATCACCATTGGGGTGATTATATCGAAGAGAATGACTTATACTTCGAATCCATGACTCGGGGACAAAAGCACAGTTGGATCTATCGCGGCCAGATCGTCCCTGCTGATAAGCTGGTTACTGTACAGGCCGTCATCGTGGAGCTGGATCTGCAGCGGAAATTGCTCCGTGCGGAGGGTTTTTTAACGGTTGATGGCAGAATTATCTATCAGATGAACGATTTTACGCTTAGAATTACACAATAATGCATTATAAACGTGTACATATGGAGTCGATTGGTTACGAGCTGCCGCCGGTAGTCGTGACCTCGGAAGATCTCGAAGCCCGCATCATGCCCATGTATGAAGCGCTGCATATCGCGCCGGGTCAACTGGAAGCATTGACCGGTATTACTGAGAGACGCTGGTGGGAAGAAGGGCATTCACTCTCAAACGGCGCAGCAGTCGCTGGCCGCAAAGCCATGCATCAATCAAATGTCGTAGCCAAGGATATTGAGGCGCTTATCTACACCGGAGTCTGCCGGGAGAATTTTGAGCCGGCTACCGCCTGTGCCGTCGCCGCGCAACTCGGCGTCAGTGCCGATGCTTATATCTATGATATTTCCAATGCCTGTGTGGGTGTTCTAAATGGCATCATCGACATCGCCAATCGCATCGAATTAAAACAGATCCGCGCAGGCCTGGTCGTTTCCTGTGAATCTTCCCGGGAGATCGTCGACATCATGATCCAGCGTATGCTCGAAGAGAAGACCATGGACAGGTTTTCCAGTTCACTCGCCACGCTGACTGGTGGCTCGGGTGCTGCCGCTGTACTGCTGACGGACGGCTCGTTTGATAACCCGGCCTGTCACCGTCTGATCGGCGAAGCCACCAAATCTGCACCTGAACATCACCGCCTGTGTCGCTGGGGGGTAACGCTAACACCGGTGGAACTGGGAAAACTGATGTTCTCACCGGACAAGCTACTGGCAGCTATCGACGAAGTCATGCAACCGGAGGCCATCCCGACAGTAATGAAAGAGATCATGACCAGCGACAAACTGCCGCCGGTGGTGGCGAACATTATGCCATCGGAGACCTTGCCTGCGGCATTAACAGAATTCATGTCTACTGATTCCGTTGCTGTATTAAAACACGGCGCAAAACTCGGGGTACGAACCTGGGGAGCATTTTTGAAAAAGATGGGCTGGGCCATAGATCAGGTAGACAAGGTTATCTGTCACCAGGTCGGTGAAGGCCATCGTGACACCATTTTAAGAGAATTAGGCATTGCTCCGGAAAAAGATTTCAGCACCTATAAATATCTCGGCAACATCGGCACGGTGTCCTTGCCTTTGACTGCGGCGATTGCTGAACAACGTCAGTTTCTAAAGCCTGGAGACCACGTTGGCTTTCTCGGTATCGGCAGTGGTCTCAACTGCCTTATGCTTGGATGGGAGTGGTAGAAAACCAGTAAATTCCTGCGACGTTCAACAGTCGTTACGAATCCGTGCGATCTCCAGCCTGTCTTTAACAACCCGCAGAATCAGATAGCGATACTAAAATGTCCTTGCCTGAATATCCGTTTAGTGGCCACTATGCCACTGTGCATGGTCAAAAAATGCACTTTCTGGATGAAGGGCCGAAGCATGCGGCGCCAGTGGTGATGCTGCATGGTAACCCCAGTTGGTCGTTTTATTTTCGCCGGCTTGTCAGGGCATTGAGCGCAGACTATCGCTGCATCGTGCCGGATCATATCGGCATGGGCCTGTCTGCCAAGCCTTCTGCAGATGATTATCCGCATACCCTATTGCGACGGGTTGATGATCTGGAAACACTACTGGAACAACAAGCTATCAATAAAGACATTACACTGGTGCTGCATGACTGGGGCGGCATGATAGGCATGGCCTATGCGATCCGGCATCCCGAGCACATCCGGCGACTGGTGATCATGAATACTTCCGCATTTCGTCTACCCTCGACAAAAAATCTACCCTGGCAATTGTCCCTTGCACGCATGCCGCTGATTGGGCCTCTGTTAATACAGGGCTTCAATGTGTTTTGCCGGGGTGCGGTAAAAGCCTGCGTCACGCGCAAGCCGATGACGCAAGCGATCGCTAATGCCTATCTGGCCCCCTACGACTCATGGCAAAATCGTCTGGCGGTGTTACGCTTTGTGCAGGACATTCCCTTACAAGCGGCTGATCCTGGCTATGACATCGTCAGTGATGTAGAAGCAGGGCTGGCCCGCTTTAAAGACATGCCTGTGTTGATCTGCTGGGGCCTGCAGGACTTTGTATTTGACAAACATTTCCTGGCCGGCTGGCGCGAGCGCTTCCCCGACGCACAAGTACACGCATTCGAGGATGCAGGTCACTATGTACTGGAAGACGCCGACGATGAGATAATCCCCCTTGTGCAGCAGTTTCTGGCCAAACAGCCACTCGACTAATCAAGACAGCTAATGAATCCCGCCAACATCGCGTCACACCTGCCGGCTATGGCGCAGCAGCAGCCTGACACAGCGGCCGTGATACTTGCGCAAGGGCATGGTAAATATATCAGCTATAGCTATAAGCAATTAAACGAAGAAAGCGATATTCTGGCTCGGGGTTTACAACAACAAGGTATTACTAAAGGCACACGTACAGTATTAATGGTGACACCGGGTCTGGAGTTTTTTGCACTGGTGTTTGCCCTGTTCAAGATCGGCGCGGTGATGGTGGCTGTCGATCCGGGCATGGGCATAAGAAACCTGGGCAAGTGCCTGCAAGAAGCCCAGCCAACCGCGTTTATTGGTATCCTCAAGGCACATATCGCCCGAATTCTTTTTGGCTGGGCACGCAAAAGCAACCGCCTGAATATCCTTGCCAGTTCTGCTTACGGCATAGGCATGCCAAACCTGAAAACTCTCCGCGCTGCTGGTTTACAGAACCGGCAACTTGCTTTACCAGAGACCAGTGCCAATGACATGGCGGCTATTCTGTTTACCAGTGGCAGTACCGGTGTACCCAAGGGCGTAGTCTATACGCATGCCAATTTCACTGCACAAGTCGCGGCACTGAAAGATGAATTCAACATTCAGCCCGGTGAGATCGATCTCGGCACCTTCCCTTTATTTGCACTGTTTGCGCCGGCATTGGGCATGACCTCCGTTATCCCGAGGATGGATTTTACTCGACCCGGACATGTTGACCCGCGCGTGATCATTGATGCCATCAATGACTTCTCTGTCACCACGATGTTTGGATCGCCGGCCCTGTTAAACCGGGTCGGACGTTGGGGTGTGGACAACAATATAAAACTCCCTTCGCTGAAGCGGGTTTTGTCTGCGGGCGCACCCGTCTCCGCCACGGTATTAGAACGCTATCTACAATTGCTGCCGGCGGACGCACAAATCTTTACCCCTTATGGCGCAACCGAATCCCTGCCGGTCAGTTCGATTAGCAGCGATGAGATACTTGCTGAAACAAGCAAACTGACAGCGCAAGGCAAGGGCGTCTGCGTAGGACGGCCCGTTGCAAGCATTCAGGTCAGTATTATCAAGATTAGCGATGAACCTGTTAGCAACTGGCATGACGACTTGCTATTGCCTAACAATGAGATTGGCGAGATAGTGGTACAGGGTCCACAGGTTACCGAACAGTATTTTAATCGGCCCCGCTCGACCGAACTGGCGAAGATCCATGCTAAAGACGGCAAGCTATACCACCGCATGGGTGATGTTGGCTACCTGGATGATAACGGGCGCCTGTGGTTCTGTGGCAGGTTAAGCCAGCGCGTTATTATTCACAGCGGCACACTCTTTACAATACCCTGCGAAGCCGTGTTTAATGTTCATAAAAAAGTATTCCGAACCGCGCTGGTTGGCATAAAGAAACACAATACCTGTAAACCTGCACTGTGTGTAGAACTGGAGCATGAATATCAAGGTGCTGATCGAGACAAACTCAGACGAGCGCTATTAGAGATAGCTGCGAGCTATGACCACACGAGCATGATAAAAGATATTTTATTTCACCAGGCCTTTCCGGTCGACATTCGTCACAATGCAAAGATTGACCGGCACAAGCTGGCACTCTGGGCCAGCAAACAATTACAATGAAGGCGCTCGTTACCGGCGGCGGCGGTTTTCTGGGCAGCGAGATCATCAGACAACTGCTGGACAAGGGAGTTGAAGTGAGGAGTCTGCAACGTGGCCACTATCCAGATCTGCAATCACTTGGCATCGAAATCCATAGCGGCGATATTTCCGATCAACAAACATGCAATCATGCATGTAAAGACTGTGACGTAGTGTTTCATGTCGCCGCCAAGGCAGGAGTATGGGGCGCTTATGAAGGTTATTACCGGCCTAATGTCATTGGCACAAAGAATATCATTGCGGCCTGTTTAAAAAACAATATCAAATACCTTGTCTATACCAGCTCGCCCAGTGCAGTCTTCGACGGCCATGACGAACAGGGCATTGATGAATCGACACCTTATCCCACGCATTTCCTCAGCCACTATTCCGCCACCAAGGCGCAAGCCGAGCAATTAATCCTCGCCGCCAACAGCGACAAGCTTGCAACAGTTGCCCTGCGGCCTCACCTTATCTGGGGTATTGGTGATCCACATCTGTTTCCTCGCATCATTAACCGCGCCAGGACAGGCAAGCTCAGAACCATTGCCAACAAAGGCAAGCTGGTAGACATCACTCATGTCGAGAATGCCGCCTATGCGCATATATTGGCAATGACGGTTTTACTAAATAATGCAGCCTGCGCAGGCAAGGCATACTTTATCAGTAACGACGAACCGATGACCATGGCCGACATCATCAACCGTTTCCTGGCCGTTGCACAGATGCCACCGGTCACCAGAACAGTGTCCCCTGCTGTTGCCTATACTATAGGCATTGTGATGGAAACCACCTACAAACTACTTGGCATCAAAACAGAACCTTTTATGACACGCTTCATAGCAAAACAATTGTCCGTTGCCCACTGGTATGATCTGAGCGCCGCCAAACGAGATCTTGGCTACAGCCCGAAAATCAGTATCGAAGAAGGCATGCAGCGGTTACAACAGGCACTGGCAGACGATGATCACTCGCTGGAACAAGGCGCCGGCTGATCTGCATCTATCCAACGAGTATGTGGATGTCTGGCGAACACGGCTGGATCTATCGAGCAATGATGTCAACAGCTATCTCGCCACACTGTCCGAAGACGAACGTGCCCGTGCAAACAGATTTAAAGCCCGCGGCAAACGCAAAGAATTCATTATTACTCGAGGATTGTTAAGAAAGACCCTGGGACAGACTCTCGATATCGATCCATCCAGTTTTGAATTCGATTACGCTGAACATGACAAACCTTTTTTATCCGTCGCCGCCCTGGGTGTCCCCATCTCATTCAATGTCAGCCATTCTCATAAACAGGCACTAGTTGCCTTGACGCTGGACAGAGCGATTGGTATTGATATCGAAAAAGTCCGCCTGGAAGTCAGTTTTAAGAAACTTGCAGTACGCTTTTTTTCCAAACATGAATCGCAAGCACTGGGAAAACTGGATAAAGACACCCTGCCAAAGGCCTTCTTCGCCTGCTGGACCCGCAAAGAAGCATTCGTCAAGGCACTGGGCGACGGAATCTCCTTCGGCTTAAGCGAATTCTCCGTGTCTGTCGATCCGGACGAAACAAACGTTTCCCTGCTGACCCACTGGGATCCCGGCGAATCATCAAATTGGTCCATTGTTAATATTAACGCAGACGAAGACTATATCGGCGCGTTAGCAATTGACGGGGGTAAGTTTAAATTGAGATGCTGGGGTTAATAAAACCGAAAGGTAAAATCAGGTAACAATATACTCTGATGCAAATCAGCATCAGATCACTCCATACCAGGAAAGAGGCCGGCAGAATATTTTCCCTTGATTATCTGCCCTTGCTATATACCCCACAAGGGCGCCCATGGGGCATAAAGCTAAGCTTCCACTCCTCGGCTTTGGCTTACCCCACAAGGCAGTGCCGGGATCCTTGTAGGCCAGACTCGATTTGTTTATAACCATTACGCAATTTAACTCGACGTCGCCGCAACAAACCCCTATAGTACGCCCCCTTTTAAGAACCTCGTTTTTACTTACTCAGGAAACTTCCGTTGATCTCTACAGCAAACATCACCATGCAATTTGGCGCCAAGCCATTATTTGAAAATATTTCAGTCAAATTTAGCGACGGTAATCGCTATGGCCTCATTGGCGCCAATGGCTGTGGTAAATCCACGTTTATGAAGATTCTGGATGGCAGCCTGGAACCGACTTCCGGCAACGTATTTGTCAACTCTTACGAACGTCTGGGCACATTACAGCAGGACCAGTTTGCCTTTGAAGAGTACAGCGTGATCGACACCGTCATCATGGGTCACGCAGAATTATGGACAATAAAACAGCAACGGGATCGCCTCTACGCGTTACCGGACATGTCAGAAGACGATGCCATGAAAGTGGCTGAACTGGAAAACCAGTTCGGAGAAATGGATGGCTATAGCGCCGAAAGCCGTGCGGGTGAGTTACTCATCAGCGCAGGCATTGCGCAAGAATTGCATGACAGCAGCATGAGCGAAGTTGCACCAGGCTGGAAACTGAGGGTTTTACTGGCCCAGGCCCTGTTCTCAAACCCTGACATTCTGCTACTGGATGAACCGACCAACAACCTGGACATCGACACCATCCGCTGGCTGGAGTCCGTGCTCAACGAACGCAAGAGCACCATGATCATCATTTCCCATGACCGACATTTTCTCAATGCCGTCTGCACTCATATAGCCGATATCGACTACGGTGAATTGCGCGTCTACCCCGGTAACTACGATGATTTTATGATCGCTTCGACCCAGGCTCGCGAACGCATGCAGTCAGAAAATGCCAAAAAGACAGTGCAGATCGCTGACCTTCAGCAATTCGTCAGCCGCTTCTCGGCCAATGCTTCAAAAGCCAAACAGGCAACCTCACGCGCTAAACAAATTGAAAAAATAAAACTCGAAGATATCAAGGCTTCCAGCCGAGTCAGCCCATTCATCCGCTTTAAGCAGGAGAAAAAACTGTACCGACAGGCCTTAACGCTGGAAAAGTTAGGTCACGGTTTCGACAATGAGACGCTATTTAAAAACGCTAATTTGACCCTGGAAGCAGGCACTCGTCTGGCAGTGATCGGGAAAAACGGTGCGGGGAAAACAACTTTCCTTCGTTGCCTCATGAATGAACTCGAAGCCGATAGCGGCATCATAAAATGGGCAGAAAATGCAACGCTAGGATATTTTCCTCAGGACAGCGTTGCAGAGTTCAACTCTGATCTGAACTTATATGACTGGATGAGCCAGTGGCGTAAACCCCGCCACGACGATCAGATCGTACGTGCCACACTGGGACGTCTATTGTTTTCGTCAGACGATTTTAATAAACAGGTCAACGTCTGTTCCGGTGGTGAGAAAAATCGCCTGCTGTTTGGCAAGCTGATACTGTTGGAAAGCAATGTATTACTGATGGACGAACCCACCAACCACCTGGACATGGAAGCCATCGAAGCCTTAAATCTGGCACTGGAGCATTACGAAGGTACATTGATCTTTGTCAGTCATGACCGTGAGTTCGTTTCATCACTGGCCACTCGCATCATTGAAATCAAGAATCATCAACTGGTGGACTTCCGAGGCAACTATGAAGAATACCTGGCAAGCCAGATGGGGCCAGGAAAGAAAGTCGCCAACGCCAGATAACAAACGGTTGGCAAGATGTCAAAAAAGGGTTTAAAGATTTAAACGTGTGCTGGGGAAGAGCTGGGGCATCGCATCAACATAAAATGCTTCAGCAATGCTCCGAGTATTAATTCCAGCCTCAAATTTCTGCGAAAGACAGCGTGGGCACGGCAAAAAGTGCAAGCGCATCTACACAAAAAGATCTTTCATCCAGTGTGGAAGTTCGAATCCTGCCCGTGTGAGGCACTCGTTTTCATCGATCATAGTCAGCTTTTCGTTACGTCTATGCAGACAGATAGCCAGTCATATAGATTGTTTTCATCATAAAAAGCTATGAGTTTCCCCCATTATGACTATACTTATATAAATTCCTGAGCTGTTACTCATGTAGCAAAACCCACATTTCGGACACGCCTTCTCCTGCATATGTCAAATAATTTCTTTAACAAACCTTTGGAACTTAAGATCGGCGTGCAGATATTACGGTTTAATTCCGCATACGATATTACATTTAGCATGGAGGGCAGAACGGCCGTTTCATCCGTAAAGCTATCTGAATTGTTTAAGCTATCAATAGATCAATTGGAAATGCAAGCTAAGACGATCGCGGAAATCAATAAATCCCTGTTTTCAATTCTCTCCCGTGCTATCGAGGAACCTGACAGTATAGATCGTTCAATGCGCGAGATAGATCCGCTGACATTTTCACAAGATCGCAGTTGGCGGGATATTATCAAGGCTCTGAATGAAGGCAATGAAGAGCTCAATCCTATCCGCATGACCGCCTTGACGAAATACATAAAGTACTTGTCATCATTGCAGGACATAATCGGCTATATCTGCTCGGAAAAGAAGCAGTCTATTGGAGCACCAGTTGATGATGATAAAAAAGAAATGCGCGAATTTGAAGCCACTTGGGCCCTTGATGAAATAGGCAGCGAATCCGGGCTAGACTCTCAAACAAAAGATAAATTTAAACGATTGCCAAAATGTAAAGAGGTATCAGTTAAGTTGCCGCCGGGCGGGCGACTGGATGTCCGTCTCGCATCATACAAGTTTCAGCTTGTCGCAACGGATGACAATGTGCAGTTTATAGACAATAACGGGGTAACAATCCTCAACAAAGGTATCAACATTATCGGCAGGGGCGACAAAAGCACCATAAAGGTTGATGTGACTCAAAAAGACGTGTCGAGAACACATCTTCACATTTTCATCAGTGATGACCACACGCTTTTGTTGACAGACCTTTCGTCAGCCGGCACATTCATTACCACTGTATTCCTCAAATAGCATACATCTCGATTATTCCAGGTTGCAAAAAATACAGTGAAATGTCGAAGCTATCACCCGATAATTGTTTACTGACAGTTACAAAAAACGTATGTCACTCATGAAAGGCAGATAGTTGCCAACCATCTGCCTCAGCAACTATCACAATCCGTGTACATGCCTTTGCAGCATATAATGCCTCATGATGGTTTAAATCAATTTATGTACTAGCCCAATAATCAACCAATCCCCAGTCCGAATAGCTCCCGTACCCGGTAACTGACCATTTCATCGTAGAACTTGATAAGGTCATCAATGGAATATGGGGCATTAGCGGAGCTTGGATTGGGTGTAACAAAAATACATG
>JADFPU010000266.1 GCA_022562175.1 Pseudomonadota bacterium
TGTTATTTGAGATTATCTTGAATACAACGTCGATGTTTAATCATGGTAACGTATATATCGGCGCCACGCTGGATCGATGCTTGCGCTGGTTTATTGTCACACCCGATATGCACCGGGTGCATCATTCGGTAATAAAAGATGAGACTGACAGTAACTATGGTTTCAATGTCCCCTGGTGGGATCGTCTGTTCAGGACCTACCGGGCACAACCTCAAAGTGGCCACTTGCGCATGAAGATTGGCCAGGATGAATTTCAGGGTGCGAAAGCGGTCCATATAGGGTGGTTGTTAGTGCAACCTTTCCTTAATGCAAGACGAGTAAGTAATAACTGATGTTTAATTAGTGTAAGTATTGGAGAATGACCATGAACCTGGAGTCTGCCGTTCTAGAACGATATAGCGAAGGAGCCCTGGAAAGGGTAGAAGAGTTATGTTGCCCGGTCGACTATGACGTAGCCCTGTTAAAACTCCTGCCCCAGGAGATAATTGACAGGGATTATGGCTGTGGCGATCCGTCCAGTTATGTACAGGAAGGCGATACCGTGCTGGATCTGGGTAGCGGTAGTGGCAAGATCTGCTACATGGCGGCACAACTGGTCGGCGACGCCGGGCAGGTAATCGGCTTTGACATGAACGATGATATGTTGGCATTGGCGCGTAGCTATCAGCAGGAGATAGCAGACAAGCTGGGCAGCGACAGGGTCAGGTTTGTTAAAGGCCACATTCAGGATCTGGCGCTGGATGTTGAAGCCATGGAGCAATGGCTGCAACAACACCCGGTGAAGGATGCCAGCACATTGCAGGAACTGGAACAATGGAAACGGCAGCAGCGTAAAAATTCACCTGTCATTCAGGATAACTCTGTTGATCTGGTGATCTCCAACTGTGTCCTCAACCTCGTCGGCGATGATCAAAAGCGGCAGATGATCGAGGAGATCTACCGGGTAGTGAAACCCGGCGGCCGTATTGCAATCTCCGACATCATCAGTGATGAGCTGATACCGCAGCATTTAAAAGATGACAAAACATTATGGAGTGGCTGCATCTCCGGTGCCTTCCAGGAGCAGGAAATCCTGCAGATATTTGAGGCGATTGGTTTCCAGGCAATCTGCCTTGATAAATGGTCTGAAGATCCATGGCAGGTGGTTGACGGCATAGAGTTTCGCTCAGCGACCATTACTGCGGTAAAGCCTGAAGGGACTGAATGTATGGATAAAGGCCATGCGGTTATTTACCGGGGACCGTTCAGTTATGTCAAGGACGATGATGGCCATGAATTTCCGCGTGGCGAAAGAATGGCCGTCTGTGAACGTACTTACAGGACGCTAATGGAAGGTCCATACCGGGATGTATTTATAGGAATCAAACCTGCAGTTGAACAAGAAGCAGTTCCCTGGTGTGCACCGGCCGGCACAAAACGACCGGCCTCCGAGACCAAAGGTGCGCTGCATAGTAATCGCAGTGACGGCTCTGCATGTTGTTAGCCGAAAAAAATATTTTTAACCACTTTTTTAATCCACTTCTGCACATTTCAAGGTGTATAACCTGAAAGAGAATAGTATGTCAGCGAAAATAATTGATGGTAAGAAGATTTCCAAACTGGTTCGTCTTGAATGGAAGGAACGAGCAACAAAACTTAAAGAAAAAGGCATATTGCCAGGACTCGCGGTGATTATTGTCGGCGAAGACTCTGCATCCAAAATCTATGTCCGTAATAAAGCCAATGTCTGCCATGAAGTGGGCTTGCATTCAGAAATACATGAAATGCCGGAGGACTCCAGCGAAGAGATGGTGCTGAAACAAATCAGGAGCCTGAATAATAATGTCGATATCCACGGTATCCTGGTGCAATTGCCGCTACCCGATCATATAAACGTTGCTAAGGTGTTGGAAACTATCGCCGTTGAAAAGG
The DNA here is from genome assembly GCA_022562175.1 of Pseudomonadota bacterium. Classification (GTDB taxonomy): domain Bacteria; phylum Pseudomonadota; class Gammaproteobacteria; order Eutrophobiales; family Eutrophobiaceae; genus B75T3L11. Next base: position 1,912 of record JADFPU010000266.1, read on the forward strand.
ATGTGGACGGTTTCCATCTTTATAACGTCGGCGCGCTGGTTACCGGTAATACAATCTTTCCGCCCTGTACCCCTTATGGTGTGCAATGCATGCTTGAACATATTGATGTACCAATAGAAGGGCAAAATGCCGTCATAGTCGGGCGTAGCAATATTGTCGGCAAGCCCATGGCCTTTTTACTGTTACAGATGAATGCTACGGTCAGTATTTGTACGTCCAAGACCCGTAATCTGAAACAGTATACTTCGATGGCGGATATCCTGGTGGTGGCGACCGGTCAACCCAAGATGATCACGGGTGATATGGTCAAAGAAGGCGCTGTTGTTATTGATGTCGGCATCAACCGTAGTGACGATGGCAAACTTGTTGGTGATGTCGATTTCGATAGCGTTAAGGAAGTGGCGGGTTATATCACGCCGGTTCCCGGTGGTGTAGGGCCGATGACGATAACGATGCTGGTGGCAAATACTGTGCAAGCGGCAGAACGTGCTAACGGCCTTGGTTGAAAATTAATTTCTTTGGGTCAGTGTGTAAATTGGATTAACGTCATTTCGGCACCCCTCCGGGCATAAACTCCAGCCGGATTCTAGTCCAATAAACGATCCGTCTGTAAGACGGTCTTCGCTTACTGGACAGTGATTGTTCCTACAGTCTTACTGCATTCCCACCTTCCATGGTGGTCATACCGGGTCTCGGCTTTGGCTGGAAAACTTGTTCCAGACGTTTTCAACCACTTACGTCCTGTAAGTGTTCCTGCGTCGCTCTACCGACTACACACCCCACAAGGGGGTACCGAGGTCCATGTAGTCGAGCCCGG
>JADFPU010000086.1 GCA_022562175.1 Pseudomonadota bacterium
TTCTAACCGCAACTTGTGATTGATTGCGGCGATGACACCCGCTGTTTACAAAACTATTTTCACGCCGACACCCTTTTTCACGGCACGCTCATAGGCAGTTCGGGCCAGCAGGATGTCATGTCCCGCCATCCCCATGTGAGTAAAAACGATGCGAACTGCGTCTTTTTGGCGTCCCGGCTTGATAGCGTTGACGATCTCACCCATATCCCCATAGATATGATCCCTGGACAGCCCGTCGGGAAACATGGACACCTTTTCGTCAATCAGATGACCGTCTCCCTTATGGGATCCCAAAACCCATTTATCCGCTTTTTCGCTCAGGGAAGGGTCTATATCCCTGAAACCGCTGAGTCCGGCCACAAAGCAGCCCGGTTCAACCCAGCTCTCCTCAAGCAGAATACACCTGGGGGCCGAGGTAACCATCCAGATAAGATCGGCGCCCTTTACGGCCGCCCGGATCGATTCCATGGGCAATAGTTTATCGGAATATTGATCCTCCATTTCCCGGATAAAAGCGTCCATGGCTTCCTGCTTGATATCATAGAGCCTAATCTCCTCCAAAGGAAAATGATTCATCAACGACCGAAAGGCAGTCCGCGATTCGGCGCCGCAACCAATGATGGCCAATCTCGATGAGTTTTTACGTGCCAGATAACGGGCTGCCGCCACAGCGTGACCGCCGGCGGTCCGCATGGTTGTAATAGCTGTCCCGTCCATAAAAGCGTATGGCATAGCGTTGACCGGGTCAGTCAGAACGATATAACTGCCCCATATTTCGGGGGAGAGTATCGCCTGGTTCTCTTTTATAGTAGACCGGAGCCTGTTTCATACCGAAGATATTTTTGGATTTGAAATAGCCTGGCATGGTGTTGATGATGTTCTCCCCGGTTGTCAGCTGTACCACATGTTCTTGTGTGAGATCGTTTGTTCCCAATGCACGGAAGGCTTCGAGAGCCGCATCCACGGCGTCCTTTTCATCGACAAGACTCTCAATTTCTGCCTTGCTTAATACCAGTATTTCAATATCACTATCTTTCATAGCGTTTTACTAAGTTGTACTATTGAAACCATCATTAATAAGTTCACTGACCTTCTCCCTGAAATCGATCCGAAAGAAGAATCTTTACTTTTTCCTCGCGAGTCTTCTTTGCAATGATCCGGACCGGCATTACCCGCCGGCAAACAGTAATCACCTTTGCCATCGATACGGCAGACAAGTGTGGTTATTTGCCAGTTGAATCGTTTACTACGATTAGCTCCGGTGATTTTATCGCATACGCTGCAAACGCACCGATGACAAGCGGGATGGCAAATAAAATAAAATTCACTGCGGTTGGCCATTGCAGACCGATCAAAACACCGCCCAAATAAGGACCAATAATCGCACCAGTGCGGCCCGCTCCAATCGCCCAGCCTATACCTGTAGTCCGAATTTCTGTCGGGTAAATCCTGGCGGCCACCGCATACAGACCAATAAAACCGCCGTCAACAAAAAATCCGATAAGGAAGCTCAATATCAACAATAGACCGATAATTGCAGGCGAGAACCCGAACGCTATCATCGACATCGCGCCGAGCAGCAAAAACCAAAAGATGAGGGGGCGCAGGCCTTTCTTGTCCGAAACGTAACCCAGGATCAGCACACCGAAAACGGCCCCCAGGTTGATTGCGATACCGGCATAGATACCTTTTTCCAGGGTTAAACCGGCATCAACAACGATTTTCGGTATCCAGCTCAGGAGAAAATAAAGTGACATGAATGTCATAAAAAATGCCAACCAGAGCCTGATGGTTGCATTACGCTGATCCACCGTCAAAAGCGATGTGACACTCGGCCGTACTTGCTTGGATTTATCTATGACGGGCATTTCCGCGAGTTCAGGTTGTTGCAGTCCAGCTAATATTCGATTGCATTTTTGTAGTGCATTTCGCGGCTGTCGCTGCATCAGAAACTGCAATGACTCAGGCAGAAACAGCAACACCACCGGTATCATGACGGCCGTTATTGCTCCACCTGCATAAAACACCGGGCGCCAACCGAATTCAGGGATCAGCCAGGCAGCAATGAAGCCGCCCAGGGTTGCCCCAATCGGATAGCCGATAGCTTGAAAACCTATAGCAAAATTCCGGTGACGCGCCGGTGAGTACTCGGCAGCCATTGAGGTCAGGCTTGCGAGCATACTACCGATACCTAATCCGGTAATGATCCGGGCAACCACCAGTTGCCAGATGGTTTCCACCAACCCGGTTGCCGCCATGGCGATGCTGACCACAATCAGCGACATAAGAATCATCGCACGCCGGCCGATAATGTCCGTGAGTGGCGCGATAAACATGGCCCCCAGGGTCATGCCGACCAGACCGGCACTGAACACGATCCCCAGCGTAGTGGCTTTCAAATCCCATTCATCCGAGATGGAAGGCGCGGTGAACGCGATCGCGAGCACATCGAAACCGTCCAACATGGTGACGATAAAACACACGGTGATGACGACCAGTTGCAGCTTCGTAACGGGTCCTTGGTCGATGAGTTCTTTAACGTTCATAGCGAATTAGCCTGTTCTTTTTATATTTATCTGTTCAGTGATAGTGAAGTCTCTAATGTCTGGCTGTAGTGCCTACGGCAAAATGGTGCCCATCCCAGACCGATGCAGCTATCAGCACATGACCGTGAAATTAACATCGCGCAGTGCGTAACACTTCTGCGTTTTTAATATGTAGCTGAGAGGACGATACATCATGAGGTTTACTCGTTATGCGTCCATGGTTTCCTGTTTAAATGCCTGAGAGCATCTTGTTTTTTTATCAGTATGACACAGCTACTCGGGCATTCTGACCCTTTTTGGATGTGTCCGTTAAATCAAGGGAAAATCCTCGTTGGATGTTTGACATAAAGCCGTACTATGATTTATCGACATTCAAAATATCAAAAAAGGCCCCACCGATATGATATCCGATGAGGCCTTCTACCCTTTAAATATGAATGTCAATCAAAAACCATGTCATAACAGTTAATCTAAATCCACTCAGAAATTGTATGTCACACGAACACCATAGGTCCTGGGCATGCCGTAATTGGAGAACATTCCGCCAGCAGAACCAACGACGCCATAGATTAACGGCACTTCATCCTCAATATTGTTGATGAAAGCGTTTGCACTCCAATGACCATCGATAGCACGCCAAATCAGGTTGACATCCGTGCGGGTAAAACTGTCCTGATCATCCATGGCATAGTTAAATGGTGTGTTGTGATACGAGCCGGAGTAAGCCATAACCACACGCGGTGTTAAGGTACCCATCTCACCCAGTGGAATATCATATTCACCGGTTAAGGTAAATTTTATCCGTGGCGAACGGACTATTTCATTACCCGTACAATCAATCGTGAGCAGAGCCATCTGATCCCGGCAATCCTCGTAGGTATCGTAAAAGGCTTCCATGAAATGACCTGTGGCAGTCAATGTCAACTGAGCCGTCACCACGGCGGTCGCTTCATATTCCACACCCCAGGCAATCACTTTTGCGGCGTTTTCACTGTACCCGGACTGGCTCACACTATCAAACAAATTGACATGGGCATCATCGTAAATCGCATAATAAGCCGATGTGTTCAGGCGCAACCGTTTATCCAGAAAAACGTTCTTGGATCCGACTTCAAATGAAAGGGCACGTTCCGTACCAAACGATTGCGGGATAGTCAGGTTGAGGGTGTCGGCTGCGCCCAGGGCGGTGCCGTTAAAACCACCGGATCTGAAGCCGGTCGACACGGAAACATAAAGCAGATTGTTATCCGCCCAGAAATGGTCAATGCCGAATTTCCAGGTGAATTCCTTAAACGTTTCATTTAAGGTATTGCCGGCACTCTTGCTATCGACACGAAGGACTGTGCCATCACTGCGGAATTCAAGCTGATCAAAGGTCTTGTCATCTTCCGTATAACGGCCGCCGAAGGTCACACGCAAGGCGTCGGTAAGGAAATAGGATGCCTGACCGAAAATAGCCCACGACTCGGTGATCTCTGTCCGGCTACGGTCGATAAAGTGGTTACCCAATATACCTTGTAACGGATTATCGTCTTCAAAAAAGAAACTGAAGTTATCGAAACTCTCATCATCCAGATAATAAAATCCAATCTGCCATTCCAGCGGTGTGGTTTCCAGAGAACTGAGGCGCACTTCCTGGGAAAAGGTGTCCGAATTAGTAGTAAACGCAATGGTTTCGAAGTCGTTCTCACTGAAGTCAGAATCCCCTACACGGAAGGCCTTGTAGTCGCTGTAGTTGGTGATGGATGTCAATCTGACCGATGCAAAATCCCAATTTACGGTGAAATTAAGCGCCTTTTCTTTCAAATCCAGGCGATTGGGATCATTTGCGCGAAATTCATCACCATCTGTGGGATTATCAAACCTGCCACCGCGCGGATTATAGCTAACAATGGGTGTGCCGAACGGACTTAGAAAATTGCCTTTGAAATTAGGGCTGGCCGGAGAGCGACTTAATGCCGTGTTCTCTGCGGGTAAATCGGCGAGGGTAATGCCGGAAGCCAGTTGGGTACCACCAATCTTATATCCATTGAAAGTCGATTGGCCACCCTGATCCCAGTAACTCAGACGCAGGATGGCATCGATATCCTCGTTGGGTTGAAATCTCAACGATAATCGACCAACGGTTCGGTCCTTGTCATTGGCGCCTTCGTCGCCGCCGAGGAAGATGTTGCGGTGGTAGGGATCGCTATCCTCATGTTTCACGGCGAGACGCGCCTGAAACTGGTCACTGATCGGGACGTTGACCATGCCATCAATAGTGAGATGATTATAATCTCCGTAGCCGACCGTAAAACGGGCACCAAACTCTTTCTCCGGCGCCTTGGTAATAATGTTGATATTCCCGCCGGTCGTATTTCTGCCAAAGAGGGTGCCTTGTGGGCCACGGTGTATCTCAACGCGTTCAAGGTCAAACATGGCGGCCATGGCCTGGCCTCCACGCGTACGATACGCACCATCCACATGAAAACCCAGGGATGGATCCGTATCGACCTGAACACCAGGTGTCGGCACACCACGTATGGTTGGTTGTGGTGCGATACCCGCCATACCGAAAGTAAGGCCCGGTGTCATTATGTCCAGCCTGGACAGATCGGTAATATTATTTTTCTCGAGTTGGTCTTGTGTGTAGGCTGTTATTGCGATCGCGACGTTTTGTAGATTTTCCTCACGTTTTTGCGCAGTCACAACGATTTCTTCAAGTATGGTGCTCACATTTGTTTCTGCTTGCTGAGCACTGGCTGATGATGCACCAAATAATCCTGCTAATAAAACACCAGCAATTTTTTTAAAAACTGATTGCTTAATTTGTTTTTGTTCAGGCATGTTCTCCCCCTGTATCTGTCTTGCTATCGCCGGTTTGGCCGTTATTTCCGGTTCTATTTCAGAAATAGTCAGCACCCCAGCGTGGTTTATCGAACCGGTTATACCGGTGTCTTTGAGCAAGATTTCAAGCGCCTGGGGTAAGGTGTAGACCCCTACTACCCAGTTTGACTGAATGTGTTGCACTTGATTATGGGAGTAAAGAAGCGATGTATCCGACTGTTGCGCCAACAAGATTAATGCTTCATTTGCTTGTAAAGCCGGAATACGAAAATCGTATTTTAGTTCGTTCGCCTTGACATTATTTATGACGACGAAAAACGCTATACAGCAATAGATAATCAGCCTCCACTCCATAACTCCCTGCTCACAGGAAGCAATATTTCGACAATTTCTCAGTTTATGAAATTGACAAAACACAATAGCTTCATTATCTAAAGACTTTTGAAATATAAAAACCCGCTACTGCAGAATAAAAAATTCACTTATACTTGGGGAGAATGAAAGCGTAACTTGAGTTAATCTAATTAAATCAACCCTTATACTACTAATATTACTATTAATATTGGAATTAGTCTAGAGGGAGTCTCTTCCAACGTGAAATGATACTGAAGGGAGGTTCTGAATCTAAATCTAACAAGTTACATCACTTTTTTGATAAATAGATCAGATTTTCACTGACTTCATTGACCTTAATATTAAAAATCGCTTCTAATGTATCAAGTATCAAGTCAATATCCCTCACTTTAAAATACCCGCCAATTTTTAAATCCCTAATGGAAGCATCCAGAATCATGATTTTCTTTGGTGTATAACGGTTTATTTCAGCAACAACATCTTCCAGACGATCAGCATCAAAAATCAACATACCGTTTTGCCATGACAGCTTTTTCTCTATCTCTTCAAGCTCAATCTTTTCTACTAATTCAATCTTGTCCTTAAACACAGCACGCTGCCCTTCTATAATGGACGTGATCGTATCCGCTTTCTCAAGCAACTCCAGCCCGGATTCGGCAGTAATTCCAGGTGCTTTTCTCAGGACAGCAACTTTCACTTGCCCCTCCGTAACAATGACATCCACACTGTTTTGCTTGCGATAAACCGTAAACGCCGTACCAACCGCTTCGATTAAAACCTTGCCCGCATAGACGATAAACGGTTTTGTCGAATCATGGAAAACATTGAAATGTGCTTCGCCTTTAACGAGATGGATTATCCTGACGTCTTCTTTATAGGCAACGTTTGTTGTACTCTTGGTATTTAATAGAATCTCTGAGCCATCCGGCAAGAAGACTTGCTTTAATTCACCTATTTCAGTGTTGTACTGTGCAGTGAATTGTTGCTGGACTAAATGATTCGGCGAATATTGCCAAACAGCAAAAAAAGTTATTAATACAACAAATAAAGATAAACTTGCCATGGCATATCGGAACTGAAACATTCCAAACATTGACACTATTGCTGGATATCTTACTTTTGCAGGAGAAGAGTTTTGTTCTGATACAGGGAATACCAGATCAGACAAAACATCCATGTCATTCCATGTGCCGGCAAACTCTTTAAATATCTGTCTGTGTAGCGGGCTCTTTCGCAACCAGTGTTGAAATGCTTGAATATCCTCCTGAGTAGGCTGAGCGTCCTGGAGTTGTACAACCCAGGCGGATGCCTCGGCTTCTATTGTTGCCCGGTTTATCTCTTCACTATCATTAATATTTACAATTTTACTCATTGTAGCTCTTCGATAGCGGTTGATATTCCACTGCTTTATCGCCGTAATACTCCTGATTGATGTTCCTTGTTTTCATAAAAAGACGGCATCTGTGCAGCCCCTTAACCAGATGTTTTTCTACGGTACTTATAGATATATTCAGGCGTTTCGAGATTTCCTTGTGTGAAAAGCCGTAAACCTTACACATCACAAATACCCGCTGACATTGGCGAGGCAACGTGTCTATTGCCTCAACATATACGCTGAGTTGTTGTTGCCGATAGGCATGATGTTCTACATCAGCATTACTATCTATGACTGTTAAGGAGTCCAAATCCTCTACATAGCTGACTAACTGATTAGATTTTCTTGATATTTCAGTCAGTGCCAGATTTTTTGTTATCTTGAATAAAAAAGACTTATGTGATTGAATAGTCTGGCATTGTTCAGCTTTATGTGCCCGTATGAATGCATCCTGTATGACATCTTCTATATCCTGATTACTGACAAGAAATCGTTTCAGATAACGCCTTAAATCAGCCTCTATTTCCAAAAAAATGGATAGTAATCGAGACTTTATCACTTTTGGGTCTTGCTTTTTCATGAATACAACATCAGTTACATAACAAAGCCGATTTTATAGATATTGAATGTCGCACCTTACAGAGTGACTATTACTTTTGATTTCTTTGTGATCTTATAGCACAGTTTTTACGGCTCTTCAGCGGAATTTGTGGGTAAAATCCGATTTGATTTTAATTACTGGCTTACAGGACTATCCCTTCTGTGTAATGATCTGGATCGGCATCACTCACCGGCAAACAATAATCCTAGAATCCGCAGTTGGGCCGGTTTTTTGCTAGATAACATGTTGGAAAATTTGTTCCAGACATTTTATCTAGCAAAAACCTGTTAACTGTGGAATCCAGATTTAAGTAGGAAAAATGAGATCCGCGAATACAAAACCATCTCGCTCGACAACTTCACCGACTGCAATTGAAATCGATTTATTAAACATTGGTCCGCTATAGGCATAACTATGAAACTCACCGTTTTCACCACAAGGATCGATATCATCAGGTAAATCATCAAGAAAGCTTTCATCATAAGTACGACCAACAAAGTCTGCTGAAAGCTTTTTCGGATCGATACAGGTAATTTTAGCCCGTAAACCTGATTGCACCATTTCCCTGCTTAATCGATCTGTTGGTTGCTGCCAGATAGGAAATACCGGAGTAAGATTAATTTCCTGCATCATCCGCTCACGATAGACCCTGACATCCTCCAGATACAGATCGCCAAACGCCACGTGGGTCACCCCTTCTTCCTGCTTCGCCCGATTCAGGGCGGCAGTCATGGCCTGTTCGTACTCCCTGTTCGAACAGGGCCATGGGATCGACACCTTAAATAATTCAAGTCCCGTTGCCTGTGCCTGCGCTTCGACTAATTCACTACGAACGGCATGCATGGCTACTCGGTCGAACGCCGCATTGAACGTCGTCAGCAAACCGACAAGTTCATACTTTTCCGATTGGCGCATGCTATGGAGCGTCCAGGCAGAATCCTTGCCACTACTCCATGCCAGCAAGGTTTTGGGTTTATTTTTCGATGACACGATTAGCAGCTTGTTTCGCTACAACATAGCGTATCGCTTCAAATCCGCCAAATAAGATTACTGAATAAACAGCATCACCCAACAAGCTCCTGCTCAGGAAGGGTAAACCATTTAAATAGCAAAGGATTAATCCATCTGATGTTAAAGGATAATTAACCTCATTACTCACAGTGCATCGGACTGATGCAAAATACACGCGCAAATAACGTCCATAGGCGTTGCCTATAGATATTTATAGTTCGATAGGGTATGCTTATTGTTACTAGGTTTTTGCGCGTAACTTTGCATTCGCGTAATCTACGAGTTTTACCGAAAGGTGTCAACTCAATCGAAAGGCTCTCTTTTTTGAGGGCTTTTCTTTTGGGGGTCGGCGGGCTAACCATCATCAACGGCCTTTAAGTCGTCTTCGTGTTGGTTTCCTTTGCTTACATTACAGTCTTCGCAAAGCACCTGTAGATTGTTTAGGTCACGTGCCAGTTCTGGGTATTTCGATACTGGCTTTATGTGGTCAATATGCCAATATCATCGGTGTTGTGCCTATGATGAAGGGTATGGAAGCCCCTAAGCCAGAGAATCCGCAACTTCTGGTTAGTGTAGGGGATTTGAAAGAAGGCGTTCCACCAGAATGGCCTGAAAACATGCCTAAGTGGTTGATCGAGAAGGTTCAGGAGTCAGATGAATACAAGGCTCTTTCTGCGCCATTGGCAAATATCCAGACCCATGCAGATGTTGATGTGTCTAATGTCACTGAAGCTGATATGACAGGTGAAGAATTAGATGAGGAGGTTCCTTTTTAATGATCGCTCTATACATCATAGCAGGAATCTTCCTTGGATTCTTCACCACCGGTCTTATCGGAATGATCACGCAGAAGGGAGATACTACCCAATTCGCAGGTCGCCTAATGATGGCATTCGTAGGTGGCGTGGGAGGTCACTTATTATTCAACCTCGTTTACGTAGTTTAATCCTTAACCATTCTGGTCGCAACTCTTCGGGGTTGCGGCCTTTGGCGGTATGATGCACTTACAAAAAACACAGAAAACACCACTGATAGACGTTGAGCTGCTCCTATACAAGAATGCAGCCGCTATCGACGCGGAAACCATTACATTTGCAATGGCCGTTTTCAACGTAGAGGATGAAACTAGATCCATTCTAAAGGCCTGTGGAGCCTCCGAATATAAGATGGTGGTATCAGGTCGCAACAACTACCGAAAGACCCTATACCCCGACACATACAAGGCTAATCGACCAGCAAAGCCAGTTCAGTATTACAATTTGCTCGAAGCAATAAAGGCCAATCACTCTGAAAGCTGGCTATGTCACGACCAGCTCGAAGCAGACGACCTTCTGGGCATCATGGCAACCAACGGAAGGATTACGAACCCTATCATTTGCTCTATTGATAAGGACATGCTGACCATCCCGTGCTGGCACTATCAATGGCATCATGACGACTTCCCGCATGAAGTTACTCAGGAGCAAGGCGATCAGTTCTGGGTAAAGCAGTTGCTCATGGGGGACTCTACGGACGGCATTACGGGAATGAAGGGCATTGGGCCAAAGAAGGCAGAGGGGATGATTGAGAAATACACAGGGGGATTGGCACTTCAGGCCATCAATGACGAGGCGATTTGGTCACTTGAGGGGCCTCCTACAATCCCATTCATTGCAAAATATATCTACGAGAAAGAGGGCTTTTCTGTTGACGAGTTCACCAAATGCCTATTAACTGTAACTATATGGAGGAAACCTTTTCCACCTACCAGCGGCTCATAACAAGAATCTGCCATGCCATCGGGGCCGAGGAAGCATTTATCTTGCGCCCCTCCTACGCGGCGGTACGGCGGGCCCTGGAAGACGGCGAAGTTGATGTTGCTTTTGTTTGTACGGGCACTTATGTGCACTCGTTGCGCCGGGGTCGTATTAAGCTGTTGGTTCAGCCTGAGTTCAGGGAACCACTGCAATACCGGTCATTGCTTTTCGTGCCC
>JADFPU010000087.1 GCA_022562175.1 Pseudomonadota bacterium
ATCTGGGAAACATGCTGTTTGCATTGGATAAAATAAAAGAAGCAATTATAGAATATAAAAAAGCCATCTCTCTAAATCCGCTTGACTCTGATTTTTACAGAAATCTTGGGATAGCTTATATTTCAACAGGAGAAATCAGCAAGGCAAAAGAAATATTAAGCAACAATCCCAGCAACAGGGTAGGTACGGCAATCGCCAGACTCGGCCACATTCGTTGCCGAATATCGTAGCCTATATCACGACCGCTGTCGGACCGGCCAAATTTGAACGCATATAACTTAATAGATTTCTGGAAGAAGATGGTTTGTCTGTATTTCTCGCTGCCTTTGCCGTTACTGTCCCAGAAAAGTGGCTTATCATAACCACGCTCGGCTTTCCATTGCTCTATAGCTTCCGCCGTAACGTATTTATTTCCCAGATGTAATCGGGCCATATCTTCGGGCGAATTCACCACAAAGAATAAAACAAAAGTAATAATATTAACCCCGATCAGTATCGGAATCGCATAAGCAATTCTGCGAATAATATAGGTGATCATGTAATTGTTTTACGTTGTCTACGATAAAAAGTGACTACAGCCGGAATAAGACTCAGTAGAAATATCATAAGCAACACTATTACTGGCCAGATGATGGGGCGATTCCACTTATTTCGCATTTCTGCCCTTAAGCCAAAATCAATAGTCTTGTATTTGAGTTTATTCCTCGCCATCAAGTTTGGTTTGGCATTACCATACCAACTGTGGTAAAGCGAATAGCCCTTGGGGTGAAAACCCCATGACCAGGGTGCATCATGCTGTACAATTTCCACCATTCGATCGATAACAGCCTGACGTTCGGGGCCGTTTACGATCGATCTCATCTTGACAAACAACTCGTCAAATTCCTGGTTTTTGTAATTGGCAGCGTTCTCTCCGTTATGATCAACCTTTGTATTTTCACCAAGCAGCAAAAAAAGAAAATTTTCAGGATCAGGATAATCGGCATTCCAGCCCCAACTGAATATTTGTGCCGTACCTTTGCGCATCTTTTCCTGGAAACGGTTGTAATCAGTCGCTCGTATAACAAGTTGAATGCCCAGTTTTTCAAACTGTTTCATATACCAATTTAAAATAGACTTACTACCTGCCCCGGCAGAAACTGTATCGTAAAAAAGCACCAGTGGCTTACCTGACTTTACATCACGACCTCGGCTATAGCCCGCCTGCACAAGCAGGGCCCGTGCTTCTTCAATAGATTTACGTTTGGGCCTTTGATCCTCCCAGATATATACATATGGATTAATCCCTGCTTCACCCTCCACATAGCCAAATATACCAGGGGGAATCGGCCCCTGCGCGGGAATACCACGACCGTTGGAAAATATAGAGATCAATTCCTCATAATCAACTACTATGGAGATTGCATGACGTAATAACCTTGCCCTTTCAGAATCACCACCAACGACCTCATCCTTCATATTAAAACCCATATAAGAGGTTGATGCAGACACGGCAGTGAGCAAGCGAATACCTTTTTCTTTCATTACCGGGGTTAATTCCGGATCACCTATATCAGTGAATTGTATGGCCTGATCGAAACTGTCAGACTGAATACCCGACGTATCAAAATAGCCCTGCAGAAACTTATTCCATTCAGGAATAGCCTCTTTTTCCAATGCATAATAAGCCTTGTCTATAAAAGGCATCCGCTGCCCTGCTTTATCAAGAAAACCTGCCTCTCTATCTCCCGGCTCACCTTCGTCAGGATAAGTTTCTCCATGGAAATTTGGATTACGCTGCAGGATCATATGACGATTAGGGTTGTTTGATACCAACATGTAAGGTCCGCTACCGACCGGGTACCAGTCAAGTGTAATGTTCTTGTCTTTAAAACCGGTTTGCGAATAAAACTTATCGACTTCCCATGGCACGGGCGAGAAAAAATACATGGAAAGCCAGAAGACAAATTGCGGGTATTTTTGATTTAGACGGATTTCATAAGTGTATCGATCTATCACCTCTGCACCAGCAAAGGCATAATCCCGCAAATCAATAAAATCATCCTTGCTGGCCTGCAGACGGCCGGCCAGACCCGCCAAGTCCAGGATATACCTGGACATTAAACCACCCAGCGGTGAATGCACGCCAGGTTTAACCAAACGTTTTATCTGATAGACGAAATCCTCTGCGATTAACTCGCGTGCTCCGCTAACCGGAAAATCGGATATCGTATACACGTCATCCAGATCCGCTTCAGAAATATTATGGTATAGGAAATTGCCGGCCTCATCCCTGGCAAAGGCCGGATGAGGCTGATACAACACGTTTTTATTGATTGATATTCGATAGACAACACGTGCTATCTTTTCAACCGCTGCCTCGACTGGCAGTTCATTGCCTTGCTTGTCGTAATAAACAGGTTTAGGGACTGCCGTCGCTGACAACGGTATCAGTTCATATGGACGTTTCAGGAAATGATATTGCAAAGGTGGTTCATAAATTTGACCGATGATAGTAGCTTCGTTTTCACTATAGGATGAGACCGGATCCAGATGTTTCGGACGTTCTGAAAAAGAGTCATAGTAAATATTTTCAACCGATGCACTGGCAGGATAGGGGTTATTCCATGACAGGCTGTCGCATCCGCTTAGAAGCGAGACAGATATCAACATATATACAAAAAATATAGTCTTCATTCGGAAAATTTGGTGTCCTGAGACAATTGCCCTTTTGTTCCGGCCCTTTATTATAAACGCCAGCTTATTCCTGTACACTGTAGACATTTGATATTTGATTTTATTGCAAAATAAACTAAAGGAATCTGAACATGGGTCTTCTTGATGGTAAACGTGCGTTAATTGTTGGAGTGGCGAGCAATCGTTCCATAGCCTGGGGCATCGCACAGGCTATGCATCGTGAAGGAGCTGAACTGGCCTTCACTTACCAAAATGAAAAATTACGTAGCCGGGTAGAAAAATTTGCTGCCGACGCTGATTCCGAGATCATAGTCCCCTGTGACGTAAGCAGCGATGACGAGATACTGGCTGTATTTGAGCACCTTGATGATTACTGGGATCATCTGGACATTCTGATCCATTCAGTCGCCTACGCACCCCGTGAGCAACTGGAAGGAGAGTATCTGGAGTCCGTCACCCGGGAAGGATTCCTGATGGCGCATGAAATCAGTTCTTACAGCTTCACAGCACTGGCGGATGCAGCCCGACGCATGATGCAAGGACGCAAAGGGGCCATGCTAACCCTTTCATATATCGGCGCCGTTCGCGTGATGCCGAATTACAATATCATGGGCGTTGCCAAGGCCAGTCTTGAGGCCAATATGCGTTATATGGCTTCCAGTCTGGGGCCTGAGGGCATCCGTGTTAACGCAATTTCTGCCGGCCCCATACGTACCCTTGCCGCCTCGGGAATAAAGGGCCTGAGGAAATTCATGTCCCACGTCGAGGAAATTTCACCTTTAAGGCGTAATGTAACGATCGATGAAGTCGGTAATGCTGCAGCCTTTCTCTGCTCTGACTATGCTTCGGCGATTACCGGTGAAACAACCTATGTCGATTGCGGCTATAACTCAGTTGGGGCGGCCTGACATTTTCAAGCAAGCAATACACCTTGACAATTGATCCTGTCATTGTTCTACCTCCCCGGCGAACCATCAAATGCAGCACAACAATAAATTACTCTGGGCCATTCTTATCGGTGCATTAGCCGGTATTTTTTCTGGCTGGTTCTTTGGCCATGCCATGCAATCAGTAGCCTGGGTAGGTAAATTATTCCTTAACCTGTTGATGCTGACTATCATTCCGCTCATTGTTGCCGCAGTCATTACCGGTATTACCAGCCTTGGTGATGTGCGTAAGTTAGGGAAATTGGGTGGCTTCACCGTCCTTTACTATCTCAGCACTACTGCCATCGCCGTATTGGTTGGCCTCGTTATAGTCAACATCATCCAGCCCGGCATTGGTATAACTGAACTGAGTGACATCATCCCTGACAAGGTACTCGGCAAGGAAAAGACCGGCATCGAGGACATCGTTGATTCATTGATAAAACCCAATCTTGTTGCCGCTGCTGCTGAATCCCAATTACTGCCCATCATATTATTTTGCCTGGCATTTGCTACCGCATTAACCACCATTGGCGATAAAGGTAAAACGGTCATTCATTTTTTCGAAGGTCTGAATGACGTCATGATGAAACTGGTCATCTGGATCATGTATCTGTCACCCATTGGTATTTTCGCGCTGATAGCATCAAAGCTTGGGGCAACCGGTGGCGGTGAAGCCTTCTGGCAAGAGATGAGTTCCGTTGGCTGGTACATTCTGACCGTAATTATCGGCCTGGCTATACATGCAGTCATACTCCTGATCATACTGATGACGTTCAGCAGGAGAGGCCGGGACTATGTTATCCATATGCTCAGGGCCCTGTTGATGGCATTTGGCACAGCCAGTTCTGCGGCGACGCTGCCATTGACGATGGAGTGTGCTATCGAGGCGAAGGTGGATAAGCGGGCCGTCAAGTTTGTTTTACCGCTGGGCGCGACCATCAACATGGATGGCACAGCTTTGTATGAGGCAGTCGCTGTGATGTTTATTGCTCAAGCCTATGGCTTTGATTTAGGTATTACACAGCAAGCAATAATTTTTGTTACAGCAACATTTGCAGCCATAGGCGCTGCCGCAATTCCATCAGCAGGGCTGGTCACCATGATCATTGTACTGACGGCTGTAGGCTTGCCTATAGAAGGAATCGGCTTGTTGCTGGCAATAGACTGGTTCCTGGACAGGATAAGAACTGCAGTCAACGTTTGGGGCGACAGTGTCGGCGCAGCGGTTATTGAGAGACTATTGATCGACTCTAATCAATCAGTAACGAGTAAACCGTCATAGCTTAGTTCTTAGGGAAAAAGTGATGCCTCAATCTGAAAATAAAGCCACAGATATTACACATGGATGTGTGCTTGGGTAGTTTTGGGTCAGATCACAGAAAAATTGCTGTCTTATTAAACTCTCGACAATTGCTCGGCTTTGGCTTCCTGCGTCGCTCTACCGCCTATGTCCCTATAGGCGTCCCGGCATTGCCCTACCTTGCGTCCGTATGCTGTCGTGTGGCCTCGGCCTTCGTTCCACACGGCTCTACACAAGGGCTACCGAGGGTCCATGCAGGCGTCTGTGGCTGATCAATTACAATGCCTACTACGATCATATTTGCTTAAGATACTACCTATAATCACCAATCAGAATTTTTAAAGATTGTTCGAAAAAATCTGAATATCCGCATTGCCCCTGAGTTGCTTGACGTATTGTGACCAGACATTGATAGAAAACAAACGTTGCAACTGCTCCTGTATTGGTTTTAACTGCCCTTCCTGTCTTATCGTTTCGGGCGCTGCATCAATAACCTCGTTAATAATGATAACTGCGAAGTCTCCTGAGCCCAACGAGTTGCCGCCATATAATAGCTTACCCTGTTCAGGCCGGCCCATGCGAAAGGCAGTTCTGAGTACTAGACGGTTTATACTGGTATCATCTCTTTTGATGCCAGTAGCTGCCCGCCATTCAAACGCGTTCTGGTTCGCTATTTCCTCCATAGCGGTGCCGTTTCTCAATGCTGCAATGATGTTATCACCTTGCTGTCTGGTTGCCTGCCTGGCTCGTTCATATTTAAGCTTCGTGACAATCCGCTTACGCACCTCATGCAGAGGCTTTTTCTTCTCTGCAATGCGCTCCAGCACCCTCAACACAATCATACGGCTGTCTTGCAATTCAACAACCTCACTATTATTTCCGTTGATTAACACATCCTCACTGAAACTGGCGGCGAGTATTTTTGGCTCGCTCAGCAGTGCCGTATCCTGCTCGTTACGGGTAAAGAAATCACTTTCGTGGACACGTAGCCCCAGTGCATCAGCAGCGATTTCCAGCGTATCCGGATTCTCGTACGACAACCCGGCGAGTTGATCCGCCAATTCAAAGAACTGATTCTCGGCCAGGCTCCGGCGGTATTCACTTTCAACTTCTTCACGAACATTGTCGAATGTATTGGCAACACCAGCTTTTATTTTGAGCAGCTTGATGACATGTATACCGAGTTTAGTCACAATCGGCTCACTCACATCACCTTCACTCATGCTGAACATGACCTGATCTACTTCAGGCTCCATGATTCCCGCTGTCATAAAGCTATGTTCAGTCACCTCTATAACGGGGCCATGTTCATCAAAATTCAACTCGGCAACATCTTCAAAGGAAGTGCCTGATTTAATGATCTCAAGCAGTTTTTGTGCTTTCTCCTTTGCCTGTCTTACTTGTTTATCGGTTGATTTTTCATCCGCCCGCACAAATAACTGCTTAACCTTACGTTGTCCTTCGACATCATAATCTTCCTTGTTGCTATCGTAATAAGCCCGTAATTCGTCTTCACTAAATGATATTTGCGGGGCAATCTGCTGAAATGATAAATCTATATAGGCTATCTTGATCTTTTCCGGATCAAGATATTGCTGAGACAGCTGGTAATATTGCTCTACGTCTTCATCTGATATTTCCATATTTTCTTTCAATTCATCCGAAGAAAGCAGCGTATAGTGTATATTTCGGGTCTGGTTTTTCAGCAGGGCCAGACGTTCTGCTTCTTTACGGGTCACAAAGACACTCTCTATCAACGCACTCTGTAATTGCTCCGCGGCCATGTCCTGGCGCATCTGTGCTTCAAAGCCCTTTGACGACATGCCTAACTGGCCAACTGTCCTTTCGTAGATATCGACATTGAAACCATCTTCTCCCTGAAAAGGTTCAAGCCCCCTGATGCTGGCACTTACCTGTGCATCACTTAGACGTAAACCTGCCGAGGCATTGCTTTGCTTTAACAATTCACGATCAACCAGGTTATCCAGTGTCTGCTGTTTCAAAAGCGATGCCTGGGCTATCGGAATACTGCCGCCAAGGGCCGCCTGCCATTGCTGACGCAGGTTTTTCTGGGTTCGTTGATATTGCCTGAGACTGATATCCACACCATTAACCTGGGCAACTGCAATAGTCCCCGCCCCATCGAAGTAAGAGTTAATTCCCCACAAGGCAAATGGAATGATGAGCAAACCGACGATCACCATCGCCAGCCAGCCTGAAACAAATTCTCTTATGGCCTGAAGCATTTTTTGTACAATTTACGTGATAATCACATATAGAAAAAGGGCGCGCCCTCTCAAGGCACGCCCAATCAAAACTGGCGGAGTGGACGGGACTCGAACCCGCGACCCCCGGCGTGACAGGCCGGTATTCTAACCAACTGAACTACCACTCCGGAAATGTTGGTGGGTGCTGAGGGGATCGAACCCCCGACTTTCGCCTTGTAAGGGCGACGCTCTCCCAGCTGAGCTAAGCACCCCAAGGAGGCGCAGCTAGTTTATGGCATCCTTGAGAGCTTTCCCTGCCTTGAACCCAGGTACCTTGGATGCCTTGATTTTGATTACTTCTCCCGTCCGGGGATTCCGGCCATTTCTGGCAGCACGTTTACGGACAGAAAATGTTCCAAATCCCACTAACGTAACAGAATCACCCTTTTTCAATGCTTTTGTAATGGCAGCGATAGTGCTATCAACTGCACGACCTGCGGCAGCTTTTGATACGTCAGCAGAATCTGCAACCGCTTCGATCAGTTCAGCTTTATTCATAATAGTTATTCCCCTTAGCCTGGTTCCCCAAGAAAAACTGCTGTGTAAAAAATGTAGATGTGTGTAATTCTGATTTGGTCAGAAAACACCAGCCGGAGCTTTATAGCAAGCGTTCAGATTGACGTCAAGATAAAGCAGGAGGTATTTTAAAAAAAATGTGATTGCACGTGCAAAGTCGACTAATGAGGGCGTAAAACGTCTTTTTCTCCTTTGGCCGCTGCTTCATCCTTCTTGACGATATCTGCTGCGCCTTCTGTCTTTGCTTGTGGATTTGGCATTTTTTGCAGTGCGGCTTCGAACACTTCATCTATCCAGCGAACAGCACGAATATCCAGATTTTGTTTGATATTTTTAGGGATCTCGACCAGTTCCCGCTCATTTTCCCAGGGGATGAGAACCGTATCGATACCACCACGCAAGGCCGCCAACAGTTTTTCCTTTAAGCCACCGATTGGAAGCACTTCACCACGTAAAGTAATTTCTCCTGTCATGGCAACATTCGCCCGTACCGGGATGCCTGCCAGTGCAGAGACCAGGGCAGTGCACATCGCAATACCTGCGCTGGGGCCGTCCTTGGGTGTTGCCCCTTCAGGTACATGTATATGAAAATCATGCTCTTTATAAAAATCAGCCTCGATATCGAGGATTTCACTGCGACTTCTAACCACGGTCATGGCCGCTTCAATTGATTCCTTCATCACATCCCCTAGCTGTCCGGTGCGCGTCACTTTGCCCTTACCTGGCAGCACTGCTGCTTCAATAGTCAGCAATTCACCGCCGACTTCAGTCCAGGCCAGCCCGGTTACCTGGCCTACCCTGTCCTCGGCTTCCACCCGACCAAAGCGAAAACGTTTGACACCAAGCATTTTTTCCAAACGACGCGGCGTAATGATCATGCGTTTCGTTGTCGGTTTCTGCAGGATCTTTTTCACCACCTTTCGGCAGATATTAGCGATTTCACGCTCCAGATTTCTGACCCCTGCCTCACGCGTATAATAACGAATAATTTCACGGATGGTCGCCTCACCGATTGCAACCTCTTCCGATTTAAGCCCATGCCTTTCGAGCTGTTTTGGAATAAGGTATCTGGTGGCTATATTGAACTTTTCATCTTCCGTATAACCGGATATCCGGATGACCTCCATCCGATCCAGTAACGGTGCAGGAATATTCAAACTGTTCGCTGTGGTGACAAACATCACCTCAGACAGGTCATAATCGACTTCCAGATAGTGGTCATTGAAGGCATGATTTTGCTCCGGATCGAGCACCTCCAGTAATGCTGAGGCTGGATCACCGCGAAAATCCATTGCCATCTTATCCACTTCATCCAGCAGAAATAATGGATTTTTGGTTTTGACCTTGGCCATATTTTGCACCATCTTGCCCGGCAGAGAGCCGATGTAGGTCCTGCGATGACCACGAATTTCAGCTTCATCCCTGACACCACCGAGCGACATGCGCACGAATTTACGGTTTGTCGCACGGGCGATTGAACGGCCAAGCGATGTTTTACCGACACCTGGCGGGCCAACGAGACACAGTATCGGCCCTTTCATTTTTTTCACCCGCTGTTGCACGGCCAGATATTCCAATATGCGCTCCTTGACTTTTTCCAGCCCATAATGATCCTCGTCCAGTATCATCTCCGCCTTGGTAATATCACGCGAAATCTTGCTGCGTTTCTTCCAGGGGACATTTACCAGCCATTCAACATAATTGCGCACCACTGTCGCCTCGGCCGACATAGGAGACATCATTTTCAACTTGTTCAACTCTGAGTTCGCCTTGTCCCTTGCCTCCTTGCTCATGCCGGATTTTTCAATCTTGTCGGTGAGTTCTTCGATCTCATTGGGGACGTCTTCCATTTCACCGAGTTCCTTCTGTATGGCCTTCATCTGCTCATTCAGATAGTACTCACGTTGACTCTTCTCCATTTGTGATTTAACACGGCCCCGTATCCTTTTTTCCACCTGCAACAGGTCAACTTCCGATACCATCAAACGGATCAGATATTCAAGCCGTTCAGCGATATCGACGTATTCAAGGATGTTTTGCTTTTCTTCAATCTTGACCGACATATGGGCTGCAATCGTGTCAGCCAAGCGACTGCTATCGTCAATACCCGCGAGCGAAGTCAGTATCTCCGGAGGTACTTTTTTATTTAATTTGACGTATTGCTCAAACTGATTCATCACAGAGCGACTGAGTATCTCAACCTCTCTTTCGTCCTTGCATGTGGGTTCCAGTAATTCTGCTGTCACCGAGAACATTGATTCTGTCTCGATAAATTCAATTATCTTGGCGCGCTTCGCGCCCTCAACCAGAACCTTGATGGTGCCATCCGGTAACTTCAGTAACTGTAATATATTTGACAGTGTACCGACCGAATGAATTTCATTTACCTTGGGATCGTCCTTAACGGCGCTCTTCTGAGCAATCAGGAGTATCTGCTTGTTACCCTGCATCGCCTGATCCAGTGCCTGTATGGATTTATCTCTGCCGACAAACAGGGGGATGACCATATGTGGATAAACAACGACATCCCGTAACGGCAGCACGGGATAAACAGTATCTTTATTTTCAACAGTATCTTTATTTTCAGATGTGTCTTGCATAGCTATGCTGTGTTTTCAGGTGGCACTAAGTTCCACATTGTGGCGATCCGATTGTATTTCAAGCATTGAGGCACAAATAGCGCCAAATTATCTGATTAGTAAAATTAAAGATGGTTAATCTGATGCCGCTTTCGACATCTCGGAACCTTCATAGATCATCAAAGGCTTGGTTTCACCGCTGATCACACCTGCGTCAATAACGACTTTAGAAACATTGTCCAGTGAAGGTAAATCATACATGGTATCCAGCAAGATACTCTCCAAAATCGAGCGTAAACCTCGGGCGCCGGTTTTGCGATCCATAGTCTTGCGAGCTACTTGACGCAGAGCATCATC
>JADFPU010000088.1:0-4087 GCA_022562175.1 Pseudomonadota bacterium
GCCGTGTCTGTCGGGCAGCAATGCAAGGGCGCCGAGCCACGCGTCCGAGCGGCGATCATGCAACGCGATCCGAGCCTGACTTCACGCATCCTGGGCCTGTCAAATTCAGCGTTTTTCGGTTTTGCCCGCAAAGTCTATACACTGAAAGAGGCCATCATTAATGTGCTTGGTCTCGATCTCGTCAGGGGACTGGCCTTTACGATGTTCATGGGAGGGGTATTCGATATTCGGAAATGCAAGGAATTCGACCTGACACGCTACTGGTGCAGCGCACTGATGACGGCGGATCTGGCCATGAGCACTGCCAGCATTATCCCGCCTTCCAGGCAGATTAATAGCAATCACCTGTTCTTGTATGGCCTGCTGCATAATATAGGCATTCTTGTCCTGACCGATAGATTGCCGGAATTAATGTCAGAGATTTTTGGTATAGCCAAGGACCATCCCGACAGGCGCCTCATCAATACCGAGCAATCCATGCTGAATATGGATCATCATCAGGCAGGCGCCTGGTTAACCGAGAAATGGGGGCTCCCCGATGATGTCGTCAGAGTCATCTCATGCCATCACCAACGTGATTATCGCGAAGAATATATGCATGAGGTCCTCATTACCGGTTTTTGTTCAAGGACAACCCGTAACTGGATATCAGGTAAAAATGAACTTCTCGATGATGATGATGAAATATATTCGCTCACTGGCATCGATAAACACAAAATGCAAGCCACCGCAGAAAAATGCCGTGCAAAGCATGAAGATTTTAAAGAGATGGCCAGGGAAATGGCGGGTTGATTGTATAAGAAAATGCAACACATCAATGAAGCATTGATTGCATCCTCTGACATCCTGAGCCAGCGTTTTCATATGCTGGTACAAGCCATTTCAGGTGTGCGGGCGCTGACTTCACTGGCAGCAGATGAGCTTCAGGAAACCGACCTTCTGGATCGGGTACTGGACATCCTCATCCAGAATGTCGATCTCGATAGATGTTCGATATTTCTCCTGGAAGGTAATCGACTTTATTGCGCCGTTGCAAAGAGTTGGGATGACTACCAGCAACAAACCCGGAAACCACCGGACAAGCAGAGCTACATATTTGAGATAGGTGAAGGAGCAATGGGCATCGCTGCAAAAAACAGGCGCATCTACCATTGCCATAACTGCAAAGAGGATAAAAACTTCCTGCATATCCTGCATCTGCACTCCGAAAAAAATAACGGTTCACTGATTTGTACACCAATCATGCGGGGAGATGAGTTACTGGGCGTGTTAAATATTTCTCATCCTGATACGAATTTCTTCCATGCCTGGCAGAAACATGTCCTTATCATCCATGCCAATATCCTTGCACAGATGCTGCACAACCACCGCCTGATGAATGATATGCGCGAGCAGGTTAACAAGCGCACCAGGCAACTTGAAAATGCCTTGCTCGAATCAGATGAACTGAAATCGGCGTTTGAAGAATTATCCCTGATTGATGACCTGACGCGACTGCATAATCGCCGTTATTTTTTCATGGAAGCCCCCAGAGTACTGTCACATTGCATCAGACATGAGGAATCTTTCAGTCTGCTGCTAATGGATCTGGATAACTTCAAGCTGATAAATGATACACATGGTCATTCGGCCGGTGATCAGGTACTGAGAGATGTCGGCATCCTGCTGAAAAATCAAACCAGAACAGGTGATGTCGTGGTCAGGATGGGCGGCGAAGAATTCATATTTATTCTGTCCAATACTAACGTGAAGGGGGCAAAGGTATTCGCAGACAGAATCCGGACATTGGTTGCGAAATTAACCTGGTATGGAGACCATACAAGTTTTAATGTAACAATGAGTATTGGCATCACCGAGCGAAATAATAGAACCGGCGATGAAGACCTTATCATTCGTGAACTGCTTAGAGAGGCTGATCACGCCCTTTATAAGTGCAAGGATCTGGGCAAAAACCAGACCAGCTTATTCGCTGGTTTAGTCACGTATAGCAAGAAAAAACCTTGATTAATTTAGAACTTATTGGAGCAATAAATAAAGTATAATCCGACTATTTAACGTATACGGATAAAGCAGATGTCTCAATCTCCCACAGCGAATGCTCTGCTCGGCGAAACCAGTCCCTACCTGCTGCAACATGCCAACAATCCCGTTTCATGGTATCCATGGAGTGAAGCGGCCCTCGATAAAGCAAGACGTGAAGACAAACCCATCCTGCTGTCCATCGGCTATTCTGCCTGTCACTGGTGTCATGTGATGGCACATGAGTCGTTTGAAAACAGCGAGACGGCGGCTATCATGAACAGACACTTCATCAACATCAAGGTTGACCGGGAAGAACGTCCGGACCTGGATAAGATCTACCAGCTAGCACAACAATTGCTCACGCAACGCAGCGGTGGTTGGCCGTTAACCATGATTCTGACGCCTGATGATCATGTGCCCTTTTTTGGTGGCACCTATTTCCCGCCTTCCTCCCGTTATGGTCTGCCAGGCTTTAATGAAATACTGCAACGTGTAGCAGAATTTTATCAAACAGAGCGTGATGCGATCCGGCAACAAAACCGCTCATTGATGGAGGCAATTCAACAGACGCAAACCACTCCGGCATCTGATGACAATACAGAACTCAACCCTAAGCCGTTATTTGACAGTACTCAGGCCCTGATCCAGTCAGCGGATAATCACTATGGTGGTTTTAGTAGCGCGCCAAAATTTCCACAACCCGCCAACATTGAACGTCTGTTGCATCAGCATGCACTGCCAGAAGCTGATCAGCAGGCACTGCAAACAGGATTGTTTACTCTGGAGAAAATGGCATCAGGTGGGATCTATGATCATCTGGCTGGAGGTTTTTGTCGTTATTCCGTGGATGATAAATGGTTGATCCCACATTTCGAAAAGATGCTGTATGACAATGGACCCTTATTGGCGCTTTATTCTGATGCCTGGCATATCAGCGGCAAAGCTTTATTCAAGAAGATCGCCATCGAGACGGCCGACTGGTTGATGCGAGAGATGCAATCAGCACAAGGCGGTTATTATTCATCGATGGACGCGGATTCAGAAGGTGAGGAAGGCAAATTCTATGTCTGGACCCCTGAGCTAGTCAGGACCTTATTAACAGCCCGTGAATACCAGCTATTGGCCCCACACATGGGACTTGATCAGCCTGCCAATTTTGAAGGCCACTGGCATTTGCACATCAGCAAATCCCTGCCGGAGATAGCTGAAGCCTTGTCCCTGGATGTCAACGAGGCAGAACAGATAATCAACTCGGCACGGCACAAATTGTATGTGCAGCGCAAGGGCCGCATCTGGCCGAACAGAGATGAAAAGATCCTGACCTCCTGGAACGGCCTGGCCATTAAGGGCATGGCAATCGCTGCGATCAGATTTGATCGTGACGACTATCTTGCCTCAGCAGAGCGATCCCTCAGTTTCATCTACGACAAGCTATGGCAGGACGGCAGGCTATTGGCAACCTGTAAGGATGGCAAGTCGCATGTGAATGCCTACCTGGACGATTATGCCTTTATGCTTGATGCGGTATTGCACCTGCTTGCGGCCAGATGGTCCAGCGACTGGCTGGATTTTGCCATCCAGCTTGCAGAATGCTTGCTGGAGATGTTTCATGACAAAGAAAACGGTGGCTTCTTCTTCACCTCGCACGATCACGAGCAACTGATTCAACGCAGAAAGGATTTCATGGACGATGCCATCCCGGCGGGTAATGGCATGGCAGCCACCGCGCTGTTGACACTGGGACACTTAATCAATGAGCCACGCTATATTGAGGCCAGTGAACAGTGCCTCACTGCAGCCTGGCACGCAGTTAAACGCCTGCCACATGCCCATAATGCACTCTTGCTGGCACTGGAAAACGTCTGTTTCCCTGCTCAACAGATCATCTTGCGTGGCCCGCAAGACAGCTTAAACGCGTGGTACAGACAGTGTCAGCAACTCATCGATATCAGAACTCAGGTATTCGCTATCCCGGAAAATACCACAGGCTTACCGGACATACTTAATCAACGCCCGGCAAAGGGTCGAACAACAGCCTATATTTGCACGGGATTTAAATGTAAGT
>JADFPU010000088.1:4097-10560 GCA_022562175.1 Pseudomonadota bacterium
AGCTTGATAAAATCAAAAGCCGGGTGACATAATACCCTCCTCTGCTTATGCAGAGGCTTTTTCAGATGGGGGCGCATTCAGGTTAATGATATGGTCTTTGTCTGTCTCAGCAATGGCTAAAATCGATATATCTCCTGGCGAACAGCAGTAGATCGACTTAAATATTTCATTGTCTGGTGAAAGCACGAATATCAGTTCCCGTGGATGGCAATCGTGTCGGCGGGATGAAACTCTATAGACTAAAGCATACAAACTGAAACATGGGAGGACATAACATGACAATAACGCACCGCAAACTGCAGCAATGGGTCAATGATATGACCGTGCTGTGCCAGCCTGATAAAGTTATCTGGTGCGACGGCTCGAAACAGGAATATGACGCCATGTGGGACATCATGGTCAAGACTGGCGCGGCCAAACGACTGAATGATTCGAAACGTCCAAATAGCTACTATGTGCGCTCAGTGCCGGAAGATGTCGCCCGTGTCGAACACCGCACCTATATCTGCTCTGCAAAAGAGGAGGATGCCGGTCCAACCAATAACTGGATAGCGCCCGCTGAGATGCGTGAGATCCTGGATGGTCTGTTTACCGGCTGCATGAAAGGCCGCACCATGTATGTCATTCCGTTCAGCATGGGACCGGTGGGCTCCCACATCGCTCATATCGGCGTTGAACTGTCTGATTCGCCCTACGTTGTCACCAATATGCACATCATGACCCGTGTCGGCAATGAAGTCCTGAAAGTACTGGGCGAGGATGGTGAATTTGTGCCCTGTCTCCATTCCGTCGGCGCGCCACTGGCAGCAGGCGAGCAAGATGTCGCCTGGCCATGTAACACCACCAAATATATCGTGCATTTCCCGGACAGCCGTGAGATCTGGTCGTACGGTTCCGGCTATGGGGGTAATGCCTTATTAGGCAAGAAGTGCTTTGCGCTGCGTATCGCCTCGGTCATGGCCCGCGACGAGGGCTGGTTGGCCGAGCACATGTTGATCCTGAAGCTGATTAATGATGCCGGACGGGTAAAATATATCGCCGGCGCCTTTCCCAGTGCCTGTGGCAAGACCAATCTCGCGATGTTGACTCCAACCATCCCCGGCTGGAAGGTTGAAACCATAGGCGATGACATCTGCTGGATGAAATTTGGTGATGACGGTCAACTCTATGCTATCAATCCCGAGGCCGGTTTTTTTGGGGTCGCGCCGGGCACCAGTATGGACTCCAATGCTAATGCCATGCTGACGATGGCAGAAAACAGCATCTTCACCAATGTTGCCGAGACAGATGACGGTGATGTCTGGTGGGAGGGTATGTCCGATGCCCCGGCCCATCTCACTGACTGGAAGGGCAATGACTGGACAGCTGATGCCGATACACCCGCTGCCCATCCCAATGCGCGATTCACTGCCCCGGCGAGTCAATGCCCGGTAATGGCTCCCGAATGGCAAGATCCCAAGGGTGTGCCAATCAGCGCCATCTTGTTTGGCGGTCGTCGCGCGACAGTCGTACCCTTGGTCAATGAAGCGCATGATTGGGCTCACGGTATTTTCCTCGGTACCATTATCGCCAGTGAGACGACGGCTGCTGCGTTTGGCCAGATTGGTAAACTACGCCGTGATCCTATGGCGATGCTGCCATTTTGTGGTTACAACATGGCGGATTACTGGAGCCATTGGTTAAAAATCGGTAAAACAGAAGGCGCCAGACTACCGAAGATCTTCTATGTCAACTGGTTCCGTAAGAACGGTGACGGTAAATTCATGTGGCCCGGATTTGGTGAAAACAGCCGCGTACTGAAATGGATATTTGACCGGTGTGACGGCAACGCCGAAGCCGTGGAAACGCCTATCGGTAAATTACCGACACTGGATGCCATGGACTTATCAAACCTGGATCTCGACGAAGCCGACATGGCAGAACTGTTACGCGTGGACATTGATGGCTGGTTACATGAGATCTCGCTGATCGATGAATATTATGATCAGTTCGGTACTCACCTGGCCGATGAATTGCGCGAGCAGGTACAGCAATTGCGTCAACGCCTGCAGAGCGCTAAACAGGCCGCCGCTTGAACAGTTACGTTCAAGGTTCGACGTTTGACCTTGAACCGAGAACCTTGAACCTTGAACCTGGAGCTTGAATATTCTTAAGAAAGAATTTCATGGATTTACTACAGAATCAATTGCTTACAATCGCGCCTCGCTGTGATGGCTGGCGCTGTAATAGATTGAATGAAACACAGAGGCACAGACGACTGCATGGATGCAGGAGATAGAGCGACGCAGGAAGCCAAAGCCGAGAACACGGAGAAAGCAAATATTGCAAGCAATAAATTTAAAAATCTCTGTGTCCTCCGTGTCTCTGTGTTTAATCAAAAGACTAACTGCTCCACTTTGCGAACTATTTATATAATTCAGCTTGCTCTTGCAAACCGCTTGCGCTCATGTTCCAGCAGCAGTTTCTTTCTAAGGCGAATAGTTTTCGGCGTCACTTCAACCAGTTCATCATCATCAATGAATTCCAGCGCTTGTTCGAGTGACATGCGGATGGGCGGGGTCAGAATAATACTTTCATCTGTGCCTGATGCGCGAATATTGGTAAGTTGCTTGGCCTTGAGCGGGTTGACGACCAGATCGTTGTTGCGTGAATGAATACCGACAATGGATCCTTGATAAACTTCGTCGCCCGGCTTGATAAACATGCGCCCTCTTTCCTGTAAATTAAAGATGGCAAAGCCCAGTGACTTGCCGGTACTGTTTGATATCAACACACCATTCTGGCGTCTGCCAAAATTACCGGCCTTAACCGGCGCATAGCGATCGAACACGTGATACAGCAAACCACTGCCCTGTGTAGCGGTCAAAAATTCTGTGCGGAAACCAATCAATCCCCTTGACGGGATGACAAAATCGAGCCGCACCCGCGCCTTTCCATCCGGCATAATATTTTGCAGATCAGCCCCCCGTTGCCCCAGTTTCTCCATCACGGCCCCTTGATGTTGCTCTTCAACATCAACGGTTAATTGCTCAAAGGGCTCCTGCATTTCCCCATCAATTTCTCGCTTGATGACCTCGGGTCGTGAGACGCCCAGTTCATACCCTTCGCGACGCATATTTTCGATCAGGATCGACAAATGTAGTTCACCGCGGCCCGATACCTGAAACTTGTCCGGGTCGCCAGTCTCTTCAACCCGTAAGGCCACGTTATGCACCAGTTCACGTTCGAGGCGCTCGCGAAGCTGCCGGGATGTCACGTATTTACCCTCTAAACCGGCAAAGGGTGAATTATTCACCTGGAATGTCATGCTCACGGTGGGTTCATCAACACTCAGTGCCGGCAGTGCTTCGACTTTTTCCGGCGCACACAAAGTGTCTGAAATACCGAGTTTATCGACGCCGGTGAAAGCGATGATATCACCGGCCAGGGCCTGCTGGATTTCGATGCGCTGCAGGCCAAGGAAGCTAAATATCTGCAAAATACGGGCATTCCGCTGACAGCCTTCGCGATCGACCACCACCACCGGCATATTGGTATTGACCTGGCCACGACTGATGCGGCCTATACCGATGACGCCGGTATAATTGTTGTAATCCAGCGCACTTACCTGAATCTGAAACGGCCCATCAACATCAACCTTGGGGGCTGGCACATGATCAATGATCATCTTGAACAAAGACGACATATCTCCATCACGTGTGTCGGCATCCAGACTGGAATAGCCCTGCAGCGCAGAGGCATAAATAACCGGGAAATCGAGTTGTGCATCATTTGCGCCCAGGCGATCAAATAAATCAAAAGTCTGATCCAGCACCCAATCCGGGCGCGCACCAGGCCGGTCCATTTTGTTGATGACGACGATCGGCTGAAAGCCTCTCTCCAATGCCTTTTGCGTGACAAAACTGGTTTGTGGCATGGGGCCTTCTACTGCATCCACCAGCAGTAACACACAGTCCACCATAGATAATATCCGCTCTACTTCACCACCAAAATCAGCGTGGCCGGGGGTATCGACGATATTGATGCGATAGCCCTGCCATTCAATGGCCGTATTCTTAGCCAGGATGGTAATGCCGCGCTCACGCTCCAGCTCATTGGAGTCCATGACCCGTTCCACTGTATCAGCACGATCCCCGAGGGTGCCTGATTGGCCCAAGAGTTGATCCAGCAACGTGGTTTTGCCATGGTCTACATGGGCGATAACAGCAATATTACGCAGGTGCTCGGTCACAGAAGATCTCTCTTAAGGCTGAAAAAAGGCGCGCATTATATATGATGGCGACACAGAAAAGACAGGCTTATATGCCAGATAACCATTCCAGCATAGCCATGGATACTGTGTCTGGTTGCTCCAGTGTGGAGATATGACCGCAGTTTTCTAACAAGCGCAATGTAGCGCCAGGGATGCCTGCCGCCATTTCCCGGTGACATTCCGGTGTGCAAAGCTGATCGTCCATCCCCCCGAGCACCAGTGTGGGACAATGCACCTGTCCCAACAGTGGGCGACTGTCAGAGCGCGATATTAACGCCTCTACCTGGTTGCTTAAAACTCCAAAACCCTGTGCCACTGCCATATCGACGATAAGCTGCACTAGCGCCTTGTCGCCGTTTCGCCCCGGAGCGAGATAAAGGGGGATCAGGGTCTCACGCAACAGTGTCTCCAGCCCGCTAAGCTTGGCCAACTGCAGTTGTTGGCGCTTTTTTTCAAGTCCCTGTTCAGTATCCGGTCGTGCATTGGTATTGATCAATGCCAGGCGAGTAATCCGCTGTGCTGCCTGCCGGTATAGTTCAAACGCCAAAATGCCACCAAATGAAAACCCCGCTAAAGCAAATTTTTCAGGCGCTTCAGCCAGAATGCGTTGAGCAAAGGTGGCGAGATTCTTATCTGTGCCCACATCGATAACATAAGGATCGGCAATGTCAGCCAGATGCTCGATCTGGTGTGTCCAAAGGCGTCCATCACAGAGAGTGCCCGGCAACAGTAATAGCGGTATTTTTTTCACAAAAATCGATCTTGGTATAACATTTATAGGGCATTAAGACACAGGACTAGAATTTATGCTGCGCGTTTTTTCAGCGATACGGCGACCCGGTGAAAACGCTCTCGGCAGCGCAGATTGAGATACCCCTGCCGCCTTGGCGACATCGTATGAGTTTGGGAGCCTGTTGGCCAATACTCCATCCTGGTTTGGCTGTCGTTTAGCACTTGGTTTTTCGAGCATGCGTCTACTGTAGGCCAGATATGGCTCCTTTGCATGCAGAAATTTTATCGACGTGGTTCCTTTGTGTCGATACTTTCAGGGCCTGGCTAATTTTTATGTTGGAAATACAGAGCCTCTTCAGGCTTATTTCATATTGAAAAAGATTAGTGATTGACTTAATGGGAGTAAAGGTGTTACTTTAATGCATGCGCATGCATTTTTATGTAGCGCAACCCTTTTAGTGGCCAATAACAACGGATTCCCCCCTGTTATATATGGTTTTTAATGCTAAATGGGTTTTTAAAACCATGGAATGCATGCGCAGTACTTTTTGAGGTAGGGATTCTTAGCTACAAATGACTGGATTCGGATTTCACCACAGTTAAGCCATACACCTTAAATAGAGAATATCGCTTGGTTCCCTACGCACGAGGAAAAATGAGGATCTATGTTTACTAAACACTATGCCCCCGAAGAACTGCAAAAACGGGTGATTCGGAAGTCTGACTATACCGCCTGCGAAGAAGCCTTCGTGGATACCTACCTGCCTGGCCGTGAAGGCAAGAAAAACTATTGTATTATTGGCGCCGGCGTAACCGAGAGCGACCGTCAAGTTGTCCACCTGCGGGAGCCCCATGGGTTTAACGTGGGCGGCGTATCCCTGCCAACGGGTAAAATCAACTCTCTGCACTCCCATCTTACCGCCGAGGTATTCTTGGTAGTACGGGGCGACTGGAACTTCTTCTGGGGCCATAATGGTGATGACGGCGAAGTGGTGCTGAGCCCTGGCGATATTATCTCCATCCCGGCCGGAACATTTCGCGCCTTTGAAAGTGTCGGCAGCGATGACAATTTTATGTTCTCATTTCTTGGTGAAGACGATCCCGGCCACGTCACCTGGAGCAATGATGTTATCGAACAGGCAGCCGAGTACGGTATCTACCTCTCCAAAGACGGGATGCTGATCGACACCAGCAAAGGACAAAACATAGCCGCAGGAATCGAGGTGCTTAAGCCGCTCTCAACCGAACAGCTTCTCCGCTACAACCGCACTAGCCCGGCAGAGATGGCAGCGCGCATTTATAATGTAAACCGCTCTGCTGGCCGATCCGAAGCCTTTGCAGACTGCGCACTGGCCGGCGGCGCCAAGCAATATCACATGATTATCGGTGAAGGCGCTCACGAATTTGGAAACTGTCGCGCCCATATTCTCAACCCCCACGCCTTTAGCCTCGGGGCCATCACCGCCGAGCCCGGCAACG
>JADFPU010000089.1 GCA_022562175.1 Pseudomonadota bacterium
AGCGATTGTTGGTTTCGGACAATCCCAAAAACGCATAATGATGTCAAAATCACGCCTTAACTCATTTCGCCAAAACCCAACATCTCCGGATGTTGATTCGTCGCCTGCATTCAGATCAAATCCCGCTGAAAATGCCCGCCCCGCTCCATTTAATATAATGACACGAACACGTTCATCCTCCTCTGCCAGGTCCAGTGCATGATTGAGCTCATTAACCATTACACCATTTATGGCATTGAGCTTACCGGGGCGGTTTAATGTCAGTGTCGCGATAGGGTCATCGACCTGATATAGAATGGTTTCATAGTTACCTTCTGTTTTCATATCAACCTCTTATATCCACTACG
Source organism: Pseudomonadota bacterium (assembly GCA_022562175.1). Lineage (GTDB taxonomy): Bacteria > Pseudomonadota > Gammaproteobacteria > Eutrophobiales > Eutrophobiaceae > B75T3L11. The sequence continues at coordinate 348 of JADFPU010000089.1, forward strand.
GTACGTCCACGGATTTCACCAGCTAATATTTTTTCAGCATAAACAGAAATATCTGAAAGTGATATCGTTGTTGTCATATTTTCGAGTAAGTTTATATCGAGATCCTGTGCAAGTCGCTGCCAGGCTTGTTCGCGTCTGACCTTCGGTGCCATGACTGAATCGACACCTAATAAATCAATACCACGAAGAATAAATGGTGCTACCGATGCGGGGAGATCCATACCCTGCGCCAAACCACAAGCCGCTACTGCACCACCATATTTAATCTGTGCCAGCACGTTGGCAAGAGTATGACTGCCAACCGTATCAACAGCACCTGCCCATTGTTCTTTACCTATTGGACGACCTTGTTCTGAAAATTCATTGCGATCAATGACCCGGGAAGCGCCTAGTGATTTCAGGTAATCAATCTCATTCATACGCCCTGTCGATGCAACAACTGTATAACCTAATCTTGCTAAAAGCGCGATTGCAACACTACCCACACCACCGGCGGCACCGGTCACAATAATTTCACCATCCTCCGCATTAATACCATGTTCTTGCAGACGCATGACACAAAGCATTGCCGTATATCCTGCGGTACCGATTGCCATTGCCTGTTGCGTATCAAATGTATCCGGCAATCGTATCAGCCAATCACCTGGGACACGGGCCATTTGCGCGAATCCGCCATGATGTTTTTCACCCACGCCCCAACCATTAAGTACAACTTTGTCTCCGGTTTTAAAATCGTCATGAGATGATTGTTCTACGGTACCGGCAAAATCAATACCGGGAATCAGTGGGAATTTACGGATGACGGGTGATTTTCCGGTAATGGCCAACCCATCCTTATAGTTAAGCGTGGAATAATCGACGCGTACAGTTACATCACCTGCCATTAAATCATCGGTGGAAAGTGCCTTAATCTCTACCGTTTGTTTGTCATCCTGCTTGTCTACTACTAAAGCCTGAAAAGTACCACTCATATACCTCTCCTTACTTTTCGATTATTACTTATCTCTGTATTTTCTAAATTCATTACAATAAGCGCATCTAATCCCATACAACCTTGTTCAAGAACTTTAATTGGATTGATATCGACTTCTTTTATTTGTTCCTTAAATTCAACCGCCAATACGGACAGGTTTACAGCAGCTTTACAATAGGCTGTGATATCTACACCCGGTTTGCCTCGAATACCGTCCAGCAGTTTTCTCATTTTTAATCGATCCAGACAACGGCATGCAGTTGTCACATCAAAAGGTGGCACTACTAAAACAATATCGTGTAACAGTTCCGTATAGATTCCACCTATACCCATAACTATCATTGGGCCGAACTGCTCATCCCTGGCAACACCCAGGATCATCTCTATCCCGGGAGTATTGATCATGGGTGCAATTAGTACTTTATCACCCAGACGATGTGACAAATCATAATAAGCGCTGATCAAGGTTGATTCATCCTGAATGTTCAACCTAACACCATCTACATCTGCCTTATGCTCGATCCCTGTCACTGCCGTTTTCATCACTACCGGATAAGTTAATTCATACACCAGAGCCAATAATTCTTTTTCATTATCAACTACCCGTGATTCTGTCATCGGCACACCACACTCACTTAAAAACCTGCTTGCTTCGTTTTCGCTAAGAGCGAATTTATTTATAAGCAGAGATCGCCATTTTGTTACGACAGCCTGGGACAATATAGGTGCCTTAATCGAAGGTCGATCCAGAAAGTCCCGATAGGCCATCATGCATTTCGCACCGGATAAAAAGGCACTAACACCATCAAGGACAGGAAAACCGTCACGTGTTGTTTCAATTACTTTTATATCGGTACCTGTACCTTGCCTGCTGGCGACCAGGAAAACCGGCTTACCGGATGCGTCATGACCATTGTGAAGATATTCAATATATTCAGGAAAAATGTGTCCGTGAGGGCCCCGGTCATGAACGATGGCACCGAGGGCCGCGTCAGAATCATTTAATAACGTGACAAAACAATCTGTGATTATCTGGTCGCTATCAGGGCCACCAATACTCCAGGCATCCAAAGGGTTTACTGCCGGTAAGCCGGGCTCCAATAATGCTTCCAGTGCTGTTGTTGTTTCATCAGATATTTTCGTCAATGGCGCATCCAGCTTATCGGCCAGGTCAATAATCAACTGCCGTTCGCCACCTGAGTCGTGGATTGTGACAATTCCACCTGCTTGAACGGGATGAGGCTGAGCAAACATAATCAATGCCGTTGCCAATTGATCCATGTCGTCAACACGTTGCACACCATAGCGATCGAATATGGCATCATAAACGGCATCACTCCCGGTCATGGCACCGGAATGTGATAGAGCCAATTCCGCTGCCAGTTCAGTACGACCGACTTTTACAACAACAATTGGGATGTTGCGGGCTTTTGCTTTATTAAAGGCTGCAATGAGTTTCTCCGGATGACGGCTGGTTTCCATGAAAAAACCGACAACACGCGTCTCAGGTTGATCCAGTGCATAATCCAGATAATCTTCTGCGGACACAATTAGTTCCTGTCCGGTTGACACAGCGAAATTAAAATCGATACGTTCGTCGACATCCAGAATACCTGCCATGCCGGAACCGGATTGACTGATATAGGTAACATTGCCCTGCTTTCGATGGGATCGGGTTGCAAAACCGCAGGCCAAGACACTGTCCCGGAAATTGTAAAACCCCATGCCGTTACCTCCGCAAAGTAATATGCCGGCCTGTTTTACTTTTAGATAAATTCTCTCCAAGAGCAATGGCGTAGTGTCATTCTTTAACACCAGGGAAGAAAAAATGATAGCGGCTTTAATTCCATGCGCAATCGCCTCATCCAGTGCCGATTCGATACGCTCATCACCGACTGCAAAGATCACATGTTCGACAGCTTGCGGTAATTCAGATAGTGATGGATAACAGGCAACGCTATCAATTTCCTGATAACGTGGATTAACAGCGTAAAGATTGCCCGGATATTCTCCCTCAAGCAAATTCTTTAACACCTTACTGCCAACAGCTTCTTTACGTTGAGTCGCACCAACAATAGCAATGGATTGCGGACGCAATAATGGATCAAGAAAATGAGACATAAATATTCAACCACGGACGACTACAGGGAGGTAGAAGGTAGAGTCGCGTCGGGAACAGCGACCGAGAGCACGGACGCCTACATGGAAGCAGGTGGTTGAGCGAAGCAGGAGCCAGAGCCGAGCACACGGAGGAATGATAAAATGAATAGTCATAAAAATAATATTAAACATCTCAGTGCCCTCTGTGTGCTCCGTGGTTTTAATTATGTTGCATGAAAAGTTCACTGTCAGTTTAGTTGTTCTTAAACACTGAGCTATAAAGAACTAATAGTTCAATGGCGGCGTTTTGCGGCGCCGGGGGGGATCAAAAAAAGCACCTCCCACTACTCTGCAACGAGCCATCAATCTATTCCATTGCAATTCGCGATTATAATAAACCTCGGTATATATCTCATCATCGGTTCTACCCCATGGCATGTCTAATGACGCCAGGGCAATATTCATCTTGGCACTGGGTGACCAGGTAGCTGAAGTTACGTGTCCTACAATTTCTTTTTTACCGTTATAGATAAATGACTCATTCGCCGGTTTATTCCCTTCTACATCCAATCGAACAAAACGATAGCGTGATCCTTTTTCCTTTTCTTCCAACAATGCCTTTCTTCCATTAAATACCGGTTTATCAAATTGCACTAACCAATCCAGACCTAATTCAAACGGAGAACGTCCACGACCTGCGCGCACCACCTCCAAAGCAGGCACAAAATCCACACCCGCTTGAATAAACCCCGCTTCGATCCGCACAATATCTAAAGCATGGGTGCCGATAGGCAGGATGCCATAGGGTTTGCCGGCAGCAAACAATGCATCCCATAAAGTTTCTGCGTGGGCAGGGGCAATCCACAACTCATAACCTAAATCGCCGGTAAAACCGGTCCGTGAAACCATTAATTCAGTTCCATCGAATGGAAAATATTTCAGCTGGAATGGTTTCAGATTTTCAACACCTTGCAGATTCATCGTTTTTAAAGTTTGACAGGAAGTGGGGCCTTGGACTGCCAATCCTGTCACATCATCCGTTTCATCATCTATATCAACATCAAATCCCATTGCCGTCGCCAGCAACCAGTCCAGATGCCGTTCCTGTGAACATAAGCGCCAATGATTTTCTTTTAAATGAAAAACCGTCCCGTCATCCAATACATGACCCAGATCATTACACCAAACACTATACATAACTCGCCCCGGTGACAGCTTACCCATCTTGCGCGTCATTAACTTATCCAGATAGGCCAGGCCGTCTTTGCCGGTGATCCGGTATTTAGTCATAGGTGTCAGATCGAATACAGCAGTTGCATTACGAATGGCAAAATATTCATTTGTAAGTACCGAATAACAATCGACGACGGTATACGCCTTCCAGGGTGACCAGAGATTGGTTTCACAAAGGGCTGACGTACGTGAATGAAACGGCGTCTGTAATACACGTTTATCTGCTTCTCGCACAGTCATGCGACTTTCTCTCTTAGCAATATTTCAATTGAGGCATTACGACCAGCCAGACCCATCACACCACCACCCGGGTGCGAACCTGCACCACATAGATATAGACCATTTACAGGTGTGGCGTATTGGGCAGCACCGGGAACCGGGCGTAGCATCATGAATTGATCCAGTGTGTATTCGCCATGGTGCCAATGTCCACCATGGATATTAAATTCTTTTTCAATGTCAGGCGGTACCATCAACTCCGAAGCAGATATTTGATCTTTAATTCCGGGGGCGTATTCCGCCAGTTTATCGACGATCAATTGCTTGAAGGATTCACGTTGAGACTCCCAGCCGGCACGTAAATCATAGGGGGCATACTGAATGATTGCAGATAAAACATGTTTACCTGTTGGCGCCAGACTATCGTCATGAATGGTCGGTATACTGATTTCCATCGCGGGATGATTCGAATACTCTCCATATTTGGAATGATCAAACGCACGTTCGACATAGGTTAATGACGGTGCGATCACAATACGATGACCCAGTTGGTTTTCATCCACACCTTTGAACTTCGGCTTGCCGTCCAGGGCCAGATGTAATTTTGCCGCCTTACCTTGCATACGAATGTTGTCGATACGTCTGACAAAACCGGTTTCAATGTTTCTTGCACCGACAAGTTTTAGAAATGTGGTTTTGGGATCGGCGTTGGAAACCACTATCGCGCTGTTAATCTGTTCACCGCTATTTGTTTCAATGCCAGTAACTGTATCCACATCCAGCAACACTTGTTTTACCGGCATATCCGTTCTGATTTCCACGCCTGCTGCCTCTGCCGCTGCACGTAGTGAGCTGGTAACGGCTCCCATGCCACCGCTTGGTACCGAGATCGCACTTCCATTGCTGTGTAGTTGACCTGTTAACCGATACAGATACGTCAATATCGTGTTAGGTGAACGAGGCCCCAAATTACTGCCCAATACCGCATCAAACCCCATGACACCTTTTAGTAGCTCGCTTTGAAAATCCTCCTGCAACACGTCGAAGATGTTAATCGCGCCGATGCGCAGGAGCTCGCGCATATCATCCCGCCCTAACATTCGTACGCTCAACCCCAACTTTGCCAAGTTCATTAAGTCTGTCATGTTTTTATGAACCAGACGCGGGGGACGAACCATAAACGTCTTCTGCATTATCCTGGCAAAGCGGCGGAGCTTATTCTGGAATTCAGAATAGGCAGTCCGATCGCTAGCGGATAATCCATTACCGTTGACTGAGTTTCTAGTCAGGGTGAGATGATCACCGTCAGCTGCTAAAGCGATGGTGTGTAAATCTGTTGCAGCCAGTTTCAGGCCATGATTAGTTAATGATAAATCGGAAACGATCTGCGGATGAAACAGGTGGAGTAAGTGTGCACAGGCTGAGACAGAATAACCGGGACTGAATTCACGTGTGATGGCCGCGCCACCGACCTGTTTATTTGCTTCAACCATCAGTACCGAACGTCCGGTTTTGGCCAGATAAGTTGCACAGACCAAACCATTGTGGCCTGCCCCGATAATGATGACATCGTATTGCTTACTCATCGCTGAAGGCCTCCGGTACAGTGTTCTTTCGGCGGAGATCTCGCAGTATTTCTTTGGCGGAATTGGCGCCCGGTGCACCCATAACACCACCGCCTGGATGAGTCCCGGAGCCGGACATATACATCCCTTTCACGGGGCCACGATATTGAGCATAGCCGGGAAAAGGTCGATTGAATAACAACTGATCCATGGTTAGTTCACCATGAAAAATATTTCCCTCGGTCAGACCCACTTCATTTTCCATCTCTCGTGGGGTGCGGATCTCAGCATGCAATATCAAATCTTTAAAATCAGGACTATATTCCGAAATTTGATCGATCACGGTTTTACCAAACGCATCCCGTTGTTCATCCGTCCAATCCTTACCCTCCACTTTAGGCGGGCAGTACTGAACGAATATGGTCATCATATGTTTGCCAGGTGGTGCCATGGTGGGATCCACCTGGGTGGGAATCAAGGTATCCAGATAAGGATCTTTTGACCAGGTGCCATTCTTCCAATCATCATAAGCACGTTCCATACGTTCCATTGAATCAATGAAATGAAAATCCGCTTTTAATAATTCATGATCTTTAGGAATTGCGTAAAAGCTTGGCATGCCATCCAATGAGATATTTAATTTTCCGGATGAACCACGGATCTTGAAATTCTTTGCTTTCTTAACGACATCAGCAGGCAGGTCCTTTTCCTCCATGATTTTCAGAAACGTCCGTTTTGGATCGAGGTTGGATACAACCGTATTAGCATGATACTCATCACCGTTTTCCAGCACCACACCTTTGACCCGGCCATTACTAACCAGAATTTTATCCACCCCGGCATCGACTTTAATCTCACCACCAAAGGACTGGAATGCATCAGCCAGGGCCTTGGCAATGGAGCCCATACCACCGCGGGCAAATCCCCATGCACCAATGGTTCCATCCACATCACCCATATAATGATGTAACAAGACATATGCTGTACCCGGAGAATAAACACCGAGTGCGGTGCCAATGATACCGGCACCTGCCAGATGTGCCTTGATGATGCTTGATTCAAAATATTCATCAAGAAAGTCTCCCACACTCATGGTCCAGAAACGAATAGTGTCGTACAGGATCTCCTCACCCAGGTCCCAATAGGTTTTTATTATGTAAATTAATTCCATTACATCGCGTGGTTTAAACGATGTGGGATCAGGAGGTGTTCTCATCATGAACGGCCGAATTAACCGTGTCTGACGGGAGACATCTGCCGTATAACGATGATAGGCATTGGCATCGCGTTTGGAGTGTCTTGCAATTTCGCGATGATGGCGTTCGTCATCGGCATAATTACCAAAGTAATCACCATTCTTCATAAAGGTGATGCCACCTTCATAGGGAATTATCTGTAAACCATATCGTGCCAGTTCCAGATCACGATAGATTTCCGGACGGAATAAACTACACACATAGGAACAATTCGAGTAGGTCCAACCTTCGTATAAGGAACGACTGACCGTTGCACCTCCTATATACGGGTTTTTTTCCAAAACCAGAACATCCAATCCAGCCTTGGCCAGATAGGCGGCATTGGTCAGACCATTATGGCCGGCACCAATCACGATGGCGTCATACTTTTTCACAGGTCTTATTTCTTATTATTTTTTTGTCTTGGGTTTTTATTCTCGCTTTCCAGTTGCTCAAGAGTCATATTAAGCGCTTGCTCGAATTTTGAAATGGTCTCATTAAGGCAGCGTTCATCATGTGCTTCACATATGAACAATGGCTCCCGGCAATCCGGTTCCACCAATACGCCAACATCATGTAAGTTCGGCGCAAGTACTTCGTAGAAAGTGTAATCAGAATTCACCCAGTCCCGGTAGTTACTTGGTGGCGTTGTATTAAAAAACAGACCGTACATTGCAGGGTGACCGACAAAGCAGTGTGGAATACCGCGACGCGACAAGATTTTACCAATTGCTTCGCTCAAGCTAGTCCCATATTTGGCAATATTGGTCAAAGCTTGTGTTTCATCGAGAATTTCAAGCGTCTTGTTGGCAACTGCCAACGAAACAGAATGACCAGTATAAGTGCCGCCATGTACTACATCATCACCAATCTTTCTCATGATCTCTTCTTTACCGGCCAGTGCGGAGATCGGATAGCCGTTGGCCATCGACTTCGCAAAGGTACAAAGATCAGCATCGACTCCCATTAGCTCCTGAACACCTCCTCTGGCCACTCGAAAGCCGGTTTTAACCTCATCAATAATCAAAATAACTTCGTATTTAGTACATAATTCACGCACATCCTTAAGATATTGCTGATCTGCTGTAATGGAACCACAATTCCCCATTATCGGTTCAATCAAATACGCAGCAATAGTATCCGCATGGCGTTTGAACAAGCGCTCGAGCCGGTTGGCATCGTTTAAAGGGACACTATATATAAGGTGATTGTAAAGGTCAGGAATACCTTCACCATAAGGCAGCAATTCCGGGTCCCCTTCGTTCTCTTGCCATTCCTCAACTTCGGTATACCACATCACCTCGCTGGACAGACCATGGTAACCACCCTCCACCAATACATATTTATCTTTACCGGTATAGGCACGCGCCAGTCTCAAGGCCGTCATAACCGCTTCCGTTCCGGATACGGAAAATCGTACAAGTTCTGCAGATGACACCATTTTGCAAATCCGTTCAGCAACCGTATATTCAAGTTCCGTTGCGAGCGCGAAAACACCGCCAAGCTCCATACCTTCCCGGGCGGCCTGATCGACACGCTCGTCGGCATAACCGAGTATAGTCGGGCCAAAAGCCAGACGATAATCGATGTATTCATTGTCATCGATGTCCCATAGCCGTGCACCTTTACCCCGTTTAATGTATATTGTTTTATCTTCTTCCCAATAGCGGAAATTCGAGGTAACCCCCAGCGGTAAGCGCTTTACAGCTTTTTGAAAATGCGCATTGGAATTTGAAAGGTTCCGTTGCATCATATGCCTCAGTTTGTTCGGATTTGGTTGCCAGCATGCCATGGTCATGTTAATTTGTCCAGAATAATGAATGAGCATTCATTCATTATTCTGGACAAATTACTAACCAATTACAAAACTTTAGGAATTGTATAGGTTCCAATGAACTATCATAAAGCAGAACAATAGATGGCACAGATTGAACCTAAAACTGCCCCTAACAGCAGGATTGTGGCAAAAGATCGCCGACGGCAACAACTGATCAAGGCCACGATCAATTGCATAGCAAAACGCGGCATTGCCGGTACAACCATGGCTGATGTAACCCAGGACGCCGATTTGAGTTTGGGCATTGTGAATCTGCACTTCCAAAGTAAAGACAAACTGTTTGAAGAGACCTTATTATATCTATCCGATGAATATGAGACTTTCTGCGCTAACGCCCTGAAAAAGGCGGGACATACAGCTGCTGAGAAGCTCACAGCTTTGGCTGAACTCGACTTCAGCCCCAAAGTTTGTGACCGAAAAAAACTGGCGGTGTGGTTTGCTTTCTGGGGCGAAGCAAAGTCCCGACCAACCTATTTGCAGATTTGTGCTGAAAACGACAGAAAATATAACGATGTCGTGGCAAAACTATGTGAGGATCTGGTAGTAGATGGTGGCTACACAGATATTCGACCACAAGCTTTTGCCATCGGCTTGGCAGCTCTAACAAATGGCCTATGGTTGGATCTGCTTATGACGCCTAATGAAATCAACCGTAACATGGCGCGTGACATTAGTTTTGATTATCTGGCTGTTATATTCCCAAATCATTTCAACAAATCTAATAGACGAGAAAATTAATGGATGTTGTACTGAACGATAGCGCCAAACACTGGCAAGAAAAGGCAGGTAAATTTGCAGACCAGGAATTACGCCCCTGGGAGGTTGAAGCAGAAATGAATAATGGGGAAATCCCGCCAGAGATTCGTCAACGCCACCAGCAGATGGCCATAGATTTGGGCTTCAGTAAAATGGATGTGCCA
>JADFPU010000090.1 GCA_022562175.1 Pseudomonadota bacterium
GCATAATATTATTGACTACCCAAGGACGAACCGATACGTCCTGTTAATGCATAGGGTGAGCCGGTGGAACTTTACTCCATGCCGGAGCCTCTGGTCAGAACAAAATCATATTGAATGTTGTTGATATTGCCATTGATGCCGACCCCCCAGTCTGCTTTCAACCCCAGGTTCTGGTTAATGGGCGTTTGTCTGAGTGTGGTATTGGTATCTATGGAATATTCAAGTCCATACGGTAGTTCCATATGCCCTAGTAGAATATTAAACGACCCTCTGCTCAGCGCAGTAATATTGATGGTGTTTATTTTTTTGAGGATTTCCCAGTCATTTTCACTCTCGAAAAATTGAGGGTGAGGGTTCATGTTATCAATGCGTGCCGCGTATAATTGTATGACGATAGTAGCAAGGTCTTTTCTTGGTGCTGAGAACACCTTATGGATATCTACACCCAACTGCTGCATATAACCCGTATTACTAGCATCTCCTCGAGATGTGTTGACAACGCGTGAACTGAGATCAACTGCGAAGCGGGAATTATTACCCAATATTGTTGACGGTATAAACTTTAACTGTATAGCTTCAGGAACATTTTCTACTGATCTTTGCTGAGAAGACATGTTTGAATCATCCATTGCAACAACATCACGGCAGAAAAATATCATTAACAACAAGACAGGCAGCCAGGGGGACACTGAAAAATAGACTCGCCAAATTGATTGGCGTTTATTGATAAGCATCACGTCGATCAAATGAGAGTTCATGTTAATAATTCCGTTGCAGTGCAATCAAATAAAGAAAAACAATTTAGTATCTTGCTCATATTATTTATTGCTTGTTCCAAAACGCCATTTTAAAAAAATAACTAACAAAATAAATACGGAAATATCGATAACGAGAGCAACAGACATACTTTCCTCCACATATAAATTAATAAATTCAGACTAACTCTGCGCAAAAAACATTCCATGCCACAAGAATGTAAAATATATAAACATTTTATAGACTTAGTAGGATACTAATCAGGATGTTGTTGATTGAAACATTTGTATTTTCATTTTGCTTTGCAAAATGAAAATATCAGGGTAAGACTGGAATGGCACTTACTTAAGGCCCAGTCAAAGGAAAATATCAACTGTCTTGCCCTCCGTCATTGCGGCGAAGGCCGCAATCCAGTCACATAATGAGCGCCGCAGGCGCACTTTATTTCACTGGATGCCGGAACAAGTCCGGCATGACGACATATTTTCCTTAAGTAAGTGCCATTCGGGTCAGACTGACTGAATTCTTTTTTAGAACGTCCGAAGATAGAAACAGTATTTCACCAACCGCTTCATATAGACAGTTACAAAACTTTACAAACCCTCACAAAAGTTAACCGAATAGCCATCTTCCGGTTACTTTCCTCTCCTAAACTTTCATCAATCAATACAAGGCCGGGACGATTACCCCGGTTAAATCGTTTAATTATTGACAGGAGACTTATGATGAATTGGCTGAACCTTCCTCGTTACGCGGATCACTTAAAAGATAGATTGTCATCTTTTATTTCTGTTGATGTTCTGACCAGACTGGATAAAAAGCAGGTTTATGGCGTGATGCTTGTTTCAGCGCTTGTAAGCCGGAATTTCTCTTTTGCCCGGGATATAGAGGCGATCATCAAGCAATCAGCAGATAAAAAGACAATAGCTATTGCGAAGTCTACGGCAATATTTGTAGACATGAAAAAAAACGAAGACCTTTCCTCTTTACTAGAAAGTGAAGTCGTTGAGACAAATTTTTGGATTTATATGCTGGCGGCATCCTTTATCTGTAGCTTTGCTTCGTATATAAAACTCCGTGAAAAATTACAACAAAATAAATATGTTGACAAAGATACTGTCAACGATGTTATTCGTGTCGCGGCAACAATCCAATCAATATCTGAAATACATAAAGAAGAAAGTGAGCGTAAAAAGAAAATCCTTGTGGTCGATGATGAAGTCCGCATAACGCGAATACTAAAAATTACCCTGGAAAGGACAGGACAATTTGAGGTAAAAATAGAAAACAAAGGTTCTAATGCCGTAAACGTAGCGCATGTATTCAAACCAGATTTGATACTTCTTGACATCATTATGCCGGACATGGGAGGTGAAGAAGTCGCTGCACGGATAAGAGAGGATAAAGAGTTGAGTCATACCCGGATCGTTTTTCTTAGCGGAATTCTGAGCAAGGAGGAGACCGGCAATACCGGCAAGGAAATTGGTGGTTATATGTGTCTGGCAAAGCCGGTACGGGATGATGATCTTGTTTATTGCATCGATCAGCAAATCAGTAAATCACAAGCCGCCTAATGAATAAGCTATATGCGCCGGATATTATCCTGCTAGATTTAGATGCCTGACATCGATGCTAACGAAGTCCTCCGCCAGCTGGCCTTACATGACTCAAAATCTGCCATTGTAGTTATGAGTGGGAAAGCGGCAGACATTGTTTCTACTGGATACCGGATAACCGCGGAGTTTATACCCGGAGGGGTGCGGTTTCTGTCATGACAAAAATGAAAGGGGTACCCCTGGGGTGCCGAAATCTGCACCCATGAAAGTCAAAATAAACGGCAATAAACAGACAAACAAAATCATCCAAATTAATGGCTGTGGTAATTTGTTGATTTCGGTTTCTAACATAATTTCGTTATATCTTTGATATATATCCCCATATCAGCATTTTTATGCCACAACACTGTAATGAATAAAAGATTAATCAATTATGTATCTGTATGTTACGCTTGCCACTTATAATCACACGCAAATATTCAATAATCTGCAAAATGCATCACATCTTGTAATTTCGTCCTTACTGTACTATGTATGGTCTGATTAAAGCTATGAAACACCAGTGATTTTCTGAGAGTGTATTATTATATAATCGTCAAGTCAGGATTATGAACGACTGGTCAAACCGAAAATAACCAGGTTATCCAACAACTATTCGAACCAAGTCTATATTTACTGAAATGATAGCAATGATGAAATATGAATTGATCAGAGATGAGCTCATTAAAAAGCATAAAGAGCTCGAACAGCGATTAAAGAATACGCAAAAGCACATCAACCATGAAGATGGCCCGCCCGATCCTGATTTTGCAGAGCAGGCAATAGAACGACAGAACGATGATGTTGTCTATGGCCTGAATGAGTCAGCTCGATCAGAAATTATGCAGATAAAAAAGGCGCTTGAAAGGATTGACAATAATGAATATGACCTTTGTCTGGAATGTGGCGAACAGATCACAATCGAGCGTTTGCAGGTTATTCCGTACACCAGTCTTTGCGTGGGGTGTGTTGATAAAAAATCATAAATGATGTCGAGGTCCTTCAGCATCTGACCCTGAATGATGGCCGTTGAATCACCGATGGTGTTTGTGACCAATACGGCTGCTTATGGCGTGATTATTGCTACAGTGCAGGCAAGAGAAAACAATAAGCATTTTATATATATTTACTTACATGTAGCTAAGAAAAGCCTATGGCCGGTACATTTTTTACATTAGAAGTGCAGCCCGAAATTCCCAAACGTCTAGCACGGCTGGAAGAATTGGCGAATAATCTTTACTATAGCTGGGATCGTCATTCCCGTGGCCTGTTCTTCTATCTGGATCGAGAGCTTTGGGAGGATTGCCAACACAACCCAAAGGTTTTTTTGCGCAGAGTGTCTCAACGTCGGCTAGAAGAAGCGGCTGTTGATCGGGCATTCCTGGAAGAGTTTCAACGTACGTTAGCGAATTATGATACTTACCATGAAGAGATAAAACGTCTCAAAAAAGTACATAAACTTGATGCCGATAAGGATTTAATTGCCTACTTCTGCGCGGAGTTTGGCTTGCACGAAAGTCTACCTGTCTATTCCGGTGGTCTGGGAATTTTGGCGGGAGATTATTGTAAGGCGGCCAGCGATCTTGGTATCCCTTTTGTAGCGGTCGGTTTACTCTATCACCAGGGCAACCTGACTCAGACCATAGGCCATACCGGTTATCAAGTGTCTCACTATCAGCCTGTTGATCTAAAAGACCTGCCTATTCAACCGGCCCGCGGCCCGGATGGAAAAGAGGTCTTTGTCAGCATTGACTTGCCTGAATCAAAATTACTTGTCAAAGTCTGGTGGGTCAAGACCGGCAATACCAATCTGTATCTGCTCGATACCGATGTTGCTGAAAACAATGAGATTGATCGGGCGATTACCTACCAGATCTACCCTTCCGATCAAGAAATCCGCCTTAAACAGGAAATTGTGCTGGGTATTGGCGGTGCACGGGCATTGACCAGCATGGGTCTGACCCCAACAGTCTGGCATATTAACGAAGGCCATCCGTATCTACAGATACTTGAGCGTTGCCGGGTACTGGTAGAAAAGGGTCTGGAATTTCAAGCCGCCTTGCAACTGGTGGCAACCAGGACAGTCTTTACCACGCATACGCCTGTCGCCGCAGGGCATGAGGTTTATGATATCGAACTGTTGCGCAGCTACCTGGCCGGTTTTATTGATGAGCTGAATATTGAGGAACAGGAATTTTTTGCGCTGGGTAAAAATGATCACAAGCAAGGTTTTAATCTGACAGCTTTTTCAATTCGTTGCTCACGTTTTCATAACGGTGTCAGTCAGATCCATCGTCAAGTGGCGGCGGAAATGGAGCAGAAAATCTGGCCAGAGATTCCGGTTGAAGAGAACCCGATGGGGTTTGTTACAAATGGTATACATGTGCAGACATTCATGGCGCGCGAATGGATTAATCTGCTCGATGATCCTGGCTGGTTTAATGAATTATTAAACCCGGATTATTGGCAAAAGATCGATGCAATCCCCGACCCAACATTCTGGAGTACTCATCTGCTGCTCAAAGCAAATTTATATCATGATTGTTGCAGGTTCATCGAGCGGCGTTGTCGTCGCCATGGTTACAGTCAGGCACAGATCACGCGTGAGACAGAGCATTTGCGCAGTAATGAGGATGCGCTGGTGATCGGTTTTGCACGTCGCTTCGCGACTTATAAACGCGCAACATTATTATTCGATGACCCTGAACGACTGCAACGTTTGCTGAATGATCCCGAACGACCGGTTATCCTGATTTTTGCAGGTAAGGCACATCCTAACGATGAACCGGGCAAAGAGCTTATCAAGCGCATCCATGAGTTTTCCAGGCAGGCAGAATTTCAAGGCAAGGTATTGTTACTGGAAGGTTATGATCTGGCATTAGGGCGAAAGCTGGTGACCGGGGTGGATCTCTGGCTCAATACACCTGAATACCCATTGGAGGCCTGTGGTACATCCGGTATGAAGGCTGGAATCAATGGCGTCATCAATCTAAGTACGATGGATGGCTGGTGGGCCGAGGGTTACAACAAAAAGAATGGTTGGGCACTGCAGCCCCATGATTCAGAAATGGATCTTCAGCGCCGCCGCTGGCTGGAAAACAGGGAATTGATGGACGTGCTGGAACAGGAGATAGTGCCCATGTATTTTGACAAGACGCAGGGATACTCGGAGCGCTGGGTCAGGATGGCGAAAGAGTCTATGAAGTCAATTATTCCACGATTTAATGCGCAGCGCATGGTCATGGACTACGTTAACCAGTACTACATACCTGCAATCATCACCGCTGCCAAACTCGAAAAAGGACAAGCTGCCAATGCGAAATTACTGGCCGACTGGAAACAGACTATAAATAAACAATGGCCTGGTCTAAGCATAAGGCGTCTGGATAACTCGTTTGCCAGCATAAAGCAGGGTAAGGAAATGACGCTCCGCGTCGGGGTTCATCTGAATGGTCTGGTCAGCGATGATATTAATGTAGAATGCCTGTTTAGTCGTGCCACCGACACCGATGAATTTGAAACCATATCCTGCCATAAATTAGAGGCCGTCGATAAAAATAAAGATGAGACTATCTATGAAATCAGATTCACCCCTGACTTGTCCGGCTTGCTCGCCTATAAACTAAGAGCCTACCCCTACCACCGGTTTCTTTGTCATCACTTTGAGATGGGTTTTATGAAGTGGGTTTAATCAAGCAGTAATCATCAAGTTAGACACATGATTTTATTGCTTTGCCGCAGCTTTTGTTAAAGTTTACCGATAAAATCCGGCAACTGTTGAACGGCCTGATCTGCTTGCCAGCCGTTATCTGCTGTATATTGAGTAAGTTTGTCTATTCTTTCTTTGCTCAACGGGTGCGTACTCAGGAATTGTGGTGTTGATACAGTATGCCTGTTTTTAATATTTAAAAGAACATGGAACAGATCTGCAGCACCAGAGACATGCCCATAATACGCAGCGATGGCGTGAAGTGCTGTTTTATCTGATTGTCTTTCCTGACCACGATTGAAGCTGAGCATGGTAATCATACCGGTGCTATTTATCACATCGTCGATAATCAGATTGGCACTCAAACCCGATAGGGAGGCAAACAGCAGGCCAATGATCACAGCGCGTCCCATTGCCATGATCGGATGGCGGTGCTGAATGTGCGCTATCTCATGGCTAATGACCATCGCCAATGAATTCTCGTGCGGAAGCAGTGCCAGCAGGCCCCGGTAAATGAATATATGGCCGCCCAGGGTAGCAAAGGCGTTTGCCATGTCATCATCGACGTAATGTACCGTAATCGACATACTATCGGGTATGTCCATATGGGTAATGAGTTCGTCAGCTAATGCCTGTAAATAGGATTCAACTTCAATATTGGATACAGTGGGTTCAATAAACTTACTGGTCAACTCCTGTTCAAGAGAAAACGGTATGTAAACAGCCAGTCTTTCCGCTATCAGACTGAGGCCTGTCACAGCAAAGATGATACAAACTATGAAACCTAAGCCAAGGACAAAAAGATCCTTAAGCGGGTGTTGTTTACTAACGTTAATATGTTCTGGGAGTTCAGGGTTGCTATATTCCATGATTAGTATTTACCTTCGTGCTAATCATGCTGTGTCTGTCAAGCTGTGCACAATTCTGGCTATTGTTCATCCAGTGTCCTGACAGTTTGTCAGCTTATTCGTCATTACCCTGAAGCTCCGGCTTGTCTGTTGCTAATTATTTGCAGGTATAATGGCAGTGCCATAAGCCAATACCTCAACCGAGCCTATAGTTTCCCGTCTGCCTTTGGATATTGAAGATGTTTCCATCTTAACATTGAACACATAGTTGGCGCCTGCCAGTTTTGCTTGTTGTTTCATCCGCAGTATTGCTTCGCGACGGGCACGATCAATCAATGACTCGTAACTACTAACACGGCCACCGATCAGGTAACGTAAGCTTGCCAGAAATTTTTTGAAAAAATCGATAGAGATAACAACATTACCAACGACCATCCTGGTATGACAGGGACATAATTCATCCGGCAAGCGCTTGCTTGCAATAACAGGGATGCTGCGCAAGTCTTCTTCACGTTTACGTATGGAGCGATAATGAGACCGCTCCAGCCATTGACCGAATATATAACCGGTAGTCAGCAAGACGAGAAAAACGATTAGATCAAACACGATTATCCTCCAGCTCTACAGCTGTACCGTATGTATAAAGTTCTGCTGCGCCCTGGGTAATAGATGAGGTTGAAAAGCGGATGTTTAGAATAGCATTGGCGCCTATAGATTCGGCTTGCAGGCTCATCCTTTGAATGGCTTCTTCCCGTGATTCTTGCAGAAGCTCCGTATAACCTTTTAACTCACCGCCGAAAATATTTTTTAAACCTGCCATCATATCCCGGCCGATATGTTTTGACCTGACTGTGCTGCCCTGTACCAGCCCAAGATGTTTAACAATCTTTTTCCCTGGCACGGATTCGATAGTTGTTAACAACATAAGTTTCTCCTTATTCTGGTTGTGGTAGTGACGCCACGGTCGTCTCTATCCAGTCTTCTACTTCTTTTATGATATGACTTGCAGACTTGCCCGCAGTATCAATTGCTGGACCAATAACCATTTTTATAACGCCCGGTTTTTTCTTGATGCTATTCCTGGGCCAGAAATAGCCTGCATTATGGGCTACCGGGATGATTGGACTGGCTGATCTTTCGGCCAGCATAGCGCCACCGGGCTGATATTTTACCCGCTTGCCGGGGGCGACACGTGTGCCTTCAGGAAAGATAACGACCCATAGACCCTGGGCCAGTCGTTGCCTGCCTTGTTTGACTATCTGACGTAGCGCCTTGATGCCTGATACACGGTCAATCGCAATGGGTTGCATGGCGGCCAGTCCCCATCCATACACAGGTATCCATAACAATTCCCGCTTTATTACCCAGACCTGGGGGGGGAATATCAATTGTAGCGCCAGCGTTTCCCAGGCAGACTGGTGTTTGCACATAATGATGGCTGCCCTGGCAGGGATGTTTTCCAGCCCTTCGACTTCATGCGTTAAGTTACAACTAAGTTTCAGCCAGCGAAGATTAAATGCTGACCATTTCGAAATAAATCGTAAGCGTAGTGAAAGTGGTAATGGAAACAGCAAAAGACTACAGGGAACAAAAAACACAGTTGCTGTTGCCAGGCCCAGATAAAACAGGAGAGAGCGTAGCAGTGACATCAATAAATTAATCCAGGCTGATCAGATCATCTACAGCAGCAGCAAGATCATCGTATACCGGTACGTCGTCGGGTTGCTCGTTGTTGTCCACTATGCTCTGGCCGTAGCCTGTTTTTACCAGCACAGGGCTTGCGCCTGCTGCCCTGGCCGCTTCGACATCTGATAGCTTGTCGCCTATAGAGATGACACCTTGCAGATTGACATGCAGACGTCTTGCAATTTCATTGTAGAGACCAGGTTCAGGTTTACGACAGCCGCAGCCATCATCCGGGCCATGTGGGCAAAAAAAGACTGCTTCGATCACACCGCCATATCGTGAAATTTGATCATGCATTTTATGGTGGATTGTATTCAGCGCTTCAATAGTAAGCTTGCCACGTGCCAGACCGGCTTGGTTACTTGCAACGACAATGCGATAACCATTATGTGTCAGACGGGCAATGGCTTCCGGGCTACCGGGAATGGCGCGCCATTCATCCGCCGACTTGATGTAGTCTTTCGAATCCTGGTTGATAACACCGTCCCTGTCGAGAATGATCAGTTTCATTTTACATCCTTATTGCAATCGGGATATATCTGCAATCTGTGTAAATTCATGACGTATTGTTGCGAGCAATTGTAACCGTGCGATTCGTAGATTGTCATCATCAACCATTACCATGACATTATCAAAAAAATTATCAATGGAGTCACGCAGCCCGGATAGCTCTTTGAGTGCTTCTGTATAATTCCCACCTCTGGTAAGTGGCGCTACCTTTCTGGTTACGTCATCTAACTTTTTTACGAGATCTTTTTCAGCATCTTCCACAGACAATGAACCATCTATTGCCGGCGTGATTTCGCAACCCGCTTGGCGCAATATGTTATGTATTCGTTTGTTGGCAGCGGCGAGACTCTCTGCCTCAGGTAGATCGGTAAAGTCAGAAACTGCTTTGACACGTTGGTGAAAGTCATAGGGTCTTGTAGGTCGACATTGCAGAACAGATTCGAATATATCAACGGTCACACCAGTATCTGAATAATATTTCTGTAAACGTTCCATCATAAAATCAAAAACACTGTCCGTGACAGTATCCGCCTTTACCTTCTTGTCAAAGGTGCCGGCTGAAAATATCAGGCAGGTTTTCAGGTCCAGATCGAGCTGACATTCGATCATGATGCGCAGACATCCCAGTGCAGCACGGCGCAAACCATAGGGATCTTTTTCTCCTGTGGGTGTTTGGCCAATAGCAAAAATACCAACCAGGTTATCAATTTTATCGGCAATAGCTAACATACGACCGGTTTCAGAAGCCGGTAAATTATCTCCAGCAAACCGAGGGAAATAGTGTTCTCCTATAGCGATTGATACGGCCTCTGTTTCTTTACTCTGCATCGCATAATAACGGCCCATAATACCCTGTAGTTTCGGAAACTCACCCACCATGTCTGTCAATAGATCACATTTGGCGAGTGTTGCAGCGCGAGCAACTGTTTTGTGTTGCAGATTTAGTTCAGAAGCGATAAAGACAGACAGTTTTCTTATACGTTCTGTCTTGTCAGCCAGTGTCCCGAGATCCTTTTGAAAAATGACTTTATCAAGACCATCTTTATAATCAACTAGTGACTTAGTACAGTCCTGTTGCCAGAAAAAAGTAGCATCTGCCAACCGTGGCCGAATAACACGCTCATTTCCTCTTTTAACTTCATCGGGTGATTTGCTGTCAATGTTAGCAATAGTGACAAAGCTTGCCTGTAGTTGACCATTCTTATCCGTAATCGGAAAGTATTTCTGGTGATCTTGCATGGTGGCTAACAATACTTCAAAAGGGAGATCCAGAAACTCTTTATCATAGGTTCCGGTAAT
>JADFPU010000091.1 GCA_022562175.1 Pseudomonadota bacterium
AGAACAAGTGAGGGTTCGCCAAGCGATGGGCTCGGTACAAATTGTACTTTTGCCGAAAACGCTTAAACCATTGCTAAATTTATGTTTCAGCCTGATTTCCAGCGTACTCGTGCAATATGCAGGCTAGAGGCAGACAAATCAGTTCAAGCTGCTATAACTATATAAACTGTGTTGTGGAGATGAAAAAATGGCGCAATGGCGAAAAAAGACTAAAGACGAAACCTATTCGGATGAGCAGATCGAAGCGCGGCTGAAAGAGCAATTGCCGAAGTGGTACTACGAAGATGGCTGGATCCGCCGCAAGTACAAGACCAGTGGCTGGAAAGGAACCTTGATGGTGATCAATACCGTCGGTCATCTGGCCGAAGTAGCCTTTCACCATCCGGATATTACCGCCTCCTATGCATTTGTGATCGTTAAATTGGTGAACCATGCCGCCAAGGGTGTAACCGACAAGGACTTCGAACTTGCTGCGAAGATTGAAGAAGTCATCATGTGGCAACCGGGTATTGATGAAGAAAGTGCGTTGGAGGGAACGCCGGATGATCAGAGGTTTAAATATATTAAGTATGACTGAGAAGTTAACCGGCGTCGTTAGCCACCCACACCCAAACCCTGTCCCGGGCGGGACAGGGTTTGGGTGGGTGGAAGACATAAAACACGCACGAATTCATATAATTTTTACCCCTCGATAACCGTTCCTGACGTTATTCTACCTCCTGCACACCCCACAAGGGGGTACCGAGGTCCATGCAGTCGTCATCCCAGCCTTCTCCCCTAAAACAGGGGAGAAGGAGTCTTATACGAAGCTGAGGTTAATTATTCACAATATCATAGAAAATAGTGGCTTATAAGCAGTTCTGCCTGTCTTTGGCTAAAGTGATAAAGTATGCAATAGAGTACGCAAAACGTTACACTACGCGGCCTTTTTGATTTTGGCCCGGATTTTCAACAGACAGGGGCAATTAATTAGGGTGCTTTAAATAGCTGTTCCGGCTTATCGCACAGATTAGATTACCGTCATTCCGGCATCCCTCCTGGCATAAACTCCAGCCGGAATCCAGTATAATAAACGATCCGTCTAAAAGGCGGTCTTTTCTCACTGGATACCGGGTCAAGCTCGGTATGACAACAGTTCTTATATAGGCGCTGATTCAAAACATTTATTTAGCACGCTAGGCGTTCCACACATTCCATTTATTCAGGTACTGCACGATGACTACCGACACAATAACCGCGTTCAATCAATTGGCGCTTAAAACACCTCTTCTAAAAGCATTGGATGAAGTGGGTTATGAAACCCCGTCTCCCATCCAGGCACAAACAATTCCATTGTTGCTGGCAGGCAGAGACATACTGGGTCAGGCGCAAACCGGTACCGGTAAAACCGCAGCTTTTGCGCTGCCGATATTATCCAACCTCGATTTAAAACAAAAAGACCCACAGGTTATGGTGTTGGTGCCGACCCGTGAACTGGCTATCCAGGTGGCTGAAGCCTTTCAAAAATACGCCAGGTATCTGAAAGGTTTTCATGTATTACCGGTTTATGGTGGTCAGGATTACCGTGGACAAATCCGTGCCTTGCAACGTGGTGTCCATGTGGTGGTGGGTACACCTGGACGCGTGATGGATCATATGCGTCGTGGTACTCTGAAACTGAATAAGCTCAGTACACTGGTATTAGATGAAGGCGATGAAATGCTACGCATGGGGTTTATTGATGATGTGGAATGGATACTTGAACAAACGCCATCAGACAGACAAATCGCCCTGTTCTCGGCTACCCTGCCACAACAAATCCGCCGTATCGCCAGCAAATATCTAAATGAACCTGCACAAATTACCATCAAGGTAAAAACGACTACGGCAGATACCATTCGTCAGCGTTTTTGGCTGGTCAGTGGTATGCATAAACTGGATGCATTAACCCGTATCCTTGAAGCCGAATCTTTTGATGCCATGCTTATATTCGTGCGTACCAAAACCGCAACGGCTGAGTTATCTGAAAAACTGGCCGCACGTGGTTATTCATCAGCCCCATTAAATGGTGACATTCAACAGAAACAACGTGAACGCACCATTGAGCACCTTAAAAAAGGCAAACTGGATATTCTGGTTGCCACGGATGTCGCCGCACGTGGTCTCGACGTGAGGCGCATCAGTCACGTCGTGAATTACGATATTCCGAATGATACAGAGGCCTATGTGCATCGTGTTGGGCGTACGGGTCGTGCTGGTCGGCAAGGCGATGCCATCACGTTTGTCGCACCGCGTGAGAAACGTTTGCTACACGCGATTGAAAAAGCCACCAGGAAGAAGATCGAGATTATGGATCTGCCTTCAACCGAACTGATTAATGACAAGCGTATTGCCGGCTTCAAACAGCGCATTACCGATACCCTGGCGACTGAAGAGCTTGGTCTGTTTTATCAGATGATAGAACAATACCAACAGGAACATAACATACCGGCGCTGGAGATCGCCGCTGCCCTTGCTCAACTGTTACAAGGTGATGCGCCCTTCCTGTTACAGAACAAACCACAACGTAAAACAAATAAAAGCTTCAAAAAAGACGAAGGCCCATCACGTAACAAACAGGCACGTAAAGAACCTGATCGTTCCTCAAGAAAAGGAGCGCCACCTGAAGAAGGCATGCAGCGTTTCCGCATTGAAGTAGGGCATAACCATGAAGTAAAACCTGCGAACATCGTCGGTGCTATCGCCAATGAAGCAGGTCTCGATAGTCAGTACATTGGACGCATCAATGTTCATGATGACTACAGCCTGGTTGATTTGCCCGAAGGCATGCCCAAAGATATTTTCAATAACTTGAAAAATATCCGGATATCGGGCCAACAATTAAAGATTACCCGTTTTGAAAAAGAAAAAAAGTCCGGGAAGTCAGACAAGCGCGCTAAAGATAAAGGAAAAAGACGAAACAAAGACGAAACCAGATCTAAAAAAAGTAGTAAGAAGAAAGCGCGAAAAAAATGAACCTGGTAATCTGTGATCTGGTGATTAGTTAGAGCCCAACTTAACTGGCCTCCCTGAAGGATTCGACACTATACGATCATCGTTTCCATGTCCCCGACTTGCCGCCCGATTTTTCCAGTAACTGTACTGTGTCGATAGTCATGCCTCTGTCGACTGCTTTGCACATGTCATAGATGGTTAACAGTGCTACCTGGACGGCGGTCAGGGCTTCCATTTCCACGCCGGTGGGGCCGACCGTTTCAACACGTGCCTGGCAGTAGACTGAATGATCTTTATCCCTGGGGTCGAGCTGGATATCGATATGAGTAATGGAGAGGGGATGGCAAAGCGGAATGAGCTCTGCGGTTTTTTTTGCGGCCATGATGCCTGCTACGCGTGCGATTCCCAGCACATCGCCCTTTTTATGCGAGCCTTGTGTAATCAGTTGCAGGGTTTCAGGTTGCATCTTTATCTGGCCTTCGGCGATTGCGAGCCGATGACTGAATGGTTTTTCACCGACATCGACCATATGGGCCTCACCGGACTGATTGAAGTGGGTCAGTTTTATCATGCTTGGTCACTCAAAAATTGTATATATCTCTATATACGGTTGATTACTACAGCATATAATACAGAAGAAATACCAATGCTGGAGTAAAAAAGCTCTATGTCCATAAAAGTTAAGTTTTTTGCCAACCTGCGCGACCAATACGGTTTGACTGAAGAGGTGGTCGATTTCAACGAGGGAATATCCATATCCGAGATTTGGGATAAGGTCACGAACCGGCAGAAAATGCCGGAATCAATCATGATCGCGATCAATATGGAATACTCAAGTGGGGACGTACAGCTCAAGGACAATGATGAAATAGCATTTTTCCCGCCGGTCTCAGGTGGGTAGGATCACAGCAGGGCGAGAAATGAAAATTGAAATCAAAACAGAGGCCTTCGACCCACTTGTGGAACAGCAACGTTATCAGGCCAGTCTGGATATACAAGGCAAATATGGTGCTACGGCCGTTTTTATCGGTACCATGCGGGACTTTAATGAAGGCGATATCGTCAAGAGTATGACGCTGGATTATTATCCTGGCATGACAGAAAAGCATCTGCAGCAGATATGCAATACAGCGGCCGAACGCTGGAGCTTGCTTGATAGCCTGGTTATTCATCGGGTAGGTGTAATCAATATAGGCGATCCCATTGTCTTGGTCGCAGTATGGTCTGTCCATCGCGGTGATGCCTTTGATGCCTGCCGTTTTATTATGGAAGATCTGAAAGCCAAGGCGCCTTTCTGGAAAAAGGAAGAGCTTGAAGATGGCGAGCGCTGGGTGGAAAAGAACACATCCGGTTATTCAAAGATATAAACATCGTTACTCTGTGATGCTACATTTAATACAATCTATTAGTAACTTGAATATTCACATCTTAATAAGAGTCTCTCTATTCACACTGTTTTGTCTCTGGAATGCTGTCTGCTCCAGTGAAATTTTGCTAACAACATCTGAAGAGGAGCCCCTGCAATTCATAGTCATCGGTGATTGGGGGATGCAAGGAAGCAGGCAACAGCATCAGGTGGCTGCGCAAATGGAGCGACTTGCCGCCAGGGAAGCGATCGATTTTATCATTTCGACCGGCGATAATTTTTATCCGTCAGGAGTGAAAAGTTCTGTTGATCCTTTGTGGAAAACCACCTTTGAAGATGTCTATTCAGGACCTTACCTGAAACAGATCCCCTGGTATATTGTATTGGGCAATCATGATTATCTGGGCGAAATTCATGCGCAGATTGAATATGGCAGAGAACATGATAACTGGATCCTTGAAAATAATTATTATGAGAAGAAATTCAGCCTTGCTAAAAATAGCGTAGCACAATTCCTGTTGCTTGATAGCAGCGTATTTATTAAGGCTTATCATGCAAGGCCGGATTTGTACCGTCACATTGGTAGTCAGGATCCCGCATCACAAATTAAATGGCTCAGGGAAAAACTGGATGAAACTGATGCAGTCTGGCGAATTACCGTTGGACATCATCCGCTATATTCATCCGGCAGTCACGGAGGTAGCAAAGAACTGCAAACGGCATTGGCGGAATTGTTTGATAAACATCATGTCGATGTCTATTTCGCGGGGCATGATCATCATCTGGAGCATATCAAGCGTATTGGCCCAACGCATTATTTTATTTCCGGTGGTGGTGGCGCAAGAATCAGGCAGGTCGGAACAGGCGAGCATACTTTGTTCAGCGCCTCTAGTCTGGGTTTTGCCCATGTTGTACTGGATAAACACTGCATGCGGGTTCGCTTTATCAACGAAACCGGCAAAGAGCTTTATCGTACAGCCATACCTGCAAAGTTGACAATAGAATGCGAGTAGGGCTGAAATAAAACATTATGAGCAGACTCTGTTTAATTCCCTGACTTTTTATATTTCGCCTCGTTGTCTGTATTGGCAAGCTGACTGATCAGCGTATCCTTGGATGTGTTATATGCCAGGGAGATCGGTATCTTTTTGCCTTTGTACTTATAGATGACTTTAATCTGGTCATCAGTTATCTGATAGGTACCCTTGATCTTCCTGCCCTTGCCGGAAACCAGGGTGACTTGCATCTCATCGGTGAATTGCAGGAATTCCTTCTTCGACTCGCTGGTCAGCTCCCATACACCCACTAACCATGAATTATCAGCCGTTACGCCAGCCTTGGCAAATCCAAGGGATAACAAGATTGTCAGGATAAACATAGAGACTCGCATAAATAACTCCTACTTTTCTTAGGTACAAATTATGTATTTAATGATTGCAAAGATAGATTCTATTCCGGGTATATTTTGATCGTGCATGCTCAAAATTAACCGTTCGTGTCTATTTCGTTTTATAAATCAGGTTTTAAATTTATTGACCAATGTATCGAGTTCAGCGGTCAGTTGTGATACGGTCTGACTTGACTCCTTCACGTGGTTACTGCCTTTTTGCACCTCTATGGAAACATCGCTAATGCCCACGATATTCCGGTTGATTTCCTCCGTGACACAACTTTGCTCTTCCACGGCCGCTGCAATCTGGATACTCATATCGCTGATACGTGTGACGGCATTTACCATTTCGCTAATAGCTTCACCGGTACCGTCCGCCAGACTGACAATCTCTTTTACACTATCCTGATTGTTGGTTACCGTCTTTGCGGCCTTTTCCATTCCATTCATGAGTTCATCTACCATGGGTTGAATTTCCTGGGTCGATTGTTGCGTACGTTTCGCCAACAACCGGACTTCGTCCGCTACCACGGCAAACCCCCGCCCATGTTCTCCGGCTCTGGCGGATTCGATTGCCGCATTGAGTGCCAGTAGATTAGTCTGCTCGGCGATCACAAAGATAATATTGATGATATTGCTGATGCGCGAACTATTGTCTGCCAGGTTATTGATCACCTCGACAGTAGAATTAAGCTCATCGGAAAGTTCATTGATACGTTGCGTTGTCTGATGCACGTTTTGCAGCCCCTTCTGGGCGATATCGTCGGCGGATTTTGCATGGTCTGCCGTTTCAGCTGAGTTTTTCGCTATCTCCTGCGAGGAGGCCGCCATTTCCTGTACCGCCGTTGCTACCTGATCGATCTCGCTCTGCTGCATGGTGATCTTTTCCTGTGTGTCTTTGGTAACATTCAGATTTTCACCGGTACTTGCGTCAAGATCATGGGTTACGCTCGATATCTTCGATACCATATTCTGTAGCTGCTCAAGGAACTGATTAAACCAGTTGGCCATTTCAGCAAGCTCGTCATTCCCCTCACTCTTGAGCCGCTTGGTTAAATCACCCTCGCCCTGGGCGATCTCCTTGAGCATGGCGGTAACCCCTTTAATTGGTTTTACTATGTTGCCCGCACTGACGAAGACCGCGATCAGCCCTATCAGCCCAATCACTACACAAGCGACAATCTGGATGAAAACATTCTTGAGGACCGCATTGGAGAGTTCCGTATCCAGGGTCGTGGCTGCTTCAAGCACGATGGATCTTGGAACGCTGTATAAAATACTCCATTTCGATGCCCCTTTAATGGGCTCGAACGGCAACACAACGTGGTAGGTATCGGTGGCTTCATCAAGATTGATGGCCAGTTTTCCATTCTGGTTCGCGCCTTTCATCCAATTAAACAGATCCGGCCATAGTTTATTCACATACTGGCCGGCCAGGGTCTTGTCCGCGCTGTTACCCGCGACCTTGTTGAAGCTGCCAATCACCGTCATTTTTCCCTGACCACGGTACAAACGCTGGTTCGCTTCACTCAAGAAATCACTGAGTTGATCGATGGAGAGGTCCATACCGGTGTTACCGGCATATTTCCCGTCGCGCAGGATAGGTATGGAGATGGTAGCGATATTAATCTTGTAGCTGGTCTCCATATCGATGTCGATTTCCAATTCGTCGGGACCGAAGACACACGCCTTCAGGGTAATGATCGAGCAGCTATAGGAGCTGTATTCTTCGCCTTGCCTGACGGAGCTGAAGGCCTCAATCAGGAATTCCGGCGTGGTGTTTGCAATGATATTTCCCGTTTCGTCATAATATACATTGAAGGCAAAACGGCCGGTTTCATTGGAGCCGGCCATTTCATTGTCGACAAATTCTTTATCCCGGCCATCTATCTTATTCACCTCCCAGAATGACCAGATACCGATCACATCCGGATTATCCCGCAGTGTTGATTTGATTAAATTGACCAGTTGCGGGCGGAGTTGCGTCTTATCGAGGTTGTTTATCGCCCGATTAATTGAGGAAACCTGCTGATATGCCTGGTTAAAATTATATTTAAGTTGGCTGGAAATATTTTCCACCACCATGGTTACCTCCTTCTCGGCTTGCTGGGAGAGTAGCGACATGGTCTTGACTTGAACCAGTTTCTGGCTTTCCATTGACATATATATCGACAGGCCCACCAGCAGCCCACCTACTGTCAGGAGGCTAAACCCATTCATGATCACTATCCGCCAAGATAAGGAAAACCTTGATAACATTGTGTTTATCAGCATCGTTACGCCCTTTGAATATTTAACAATAATGTGTGTTTTTTCTTCTTGTTCTCATTGATTTAATACGCATGACTTTATAATCGTATAAAAACAATAATTCTTTAGGTTTTTCCCGAATATTGTTTCAGAAATGTTATGAAACGATTGATCAAAATGCTGATTTTAATGCCTGTTCTGAACAATGCCACAGCCGAAGACAGTCTGGATACAGCCATGTTTGAAAGCAATCTGGCGAGTACCGGCCTTTGTGTTGATACAATATAAGTATCCTCTCGACGAGAGTATCAGTCCGCAGCAGGAGTTCTGGTCATATGTAAACCAACTCCCCTCAGTCAAGGATCATTTCGAGAATCTGGCGCCGACACGTAACTGGCTACGCACAGGCCTGTTGCAGTATTCGTCGAAACGTGCGGCGGGTGAAGGGTGGGTAATGATGAGCCACGCCTACGGTTTTATCGATGCCTTGTTGTCACGTGGCATAATCAAATCAAAAATGGGCGATACGGCATTTTATGAGCGCGTCAATATCGAGGCAATCAAAAAACCAGGCAAGCCATGCCGTTACATCGAGGCCGCTACGCTGCTGCTGTTGCAGATGTTTGTGATCTGTTTTACGTTCCGCCTCGATCTGCGAAGACATGCTGTAGAAGCGCTCCTTGTTCGTGGGAGCATTGAACCAATCGAAGAAGCGCGTCACCCCGGTTTCGAGGCGTCCTGCGTCCGGTGCTTCGAAATGGACTTTCTCGTGACCTATGGGAGCGGAGACCACCTGCGTGGGACCGGCTTCCTTCGAGCGCCAGACGCTTTTTAGTATTTGCGAGAGGATCGTATTACAATGTGCTATGGACTGATTCCTCTATTTTATTCAATGAGTTATACAAAACATATAGTGGCGAATTATGCTTGAATCAGGCCTGTTTTCTTAGCTGTTAACGGGACAGCAGTGATCTATGTTAGATAAAATATATAAGTTATCTCCGCAGGATAGTCGACTTCTTTATACAGAGGATTCGGATATTCAATTCATTCAAATCCGTCAGTATGAAAATCTACGTTGGTTGCATAGTGGTGGAGAAGCTGTGCAGGCGATGATGGATGTAGATTCACCGTATCAACCAATATTCCCCATTAATATTGCCATGTTATCTGCTTTATTATTTTATCAGCAGCCAACTAAGCTTCTAAACCTGGGTTTTGGTATAGGTTGTTTTGAGCGGTTTTTTAATGCGTGTATGCCAGATACATTAATAACATCAGTAGAATCTAATGAAACCATAATAGGTCTTGCCAGAGAATATTTTTTTATTCCGGATGAATATCCTGTTATCAATGAAAAAGCAGATCATTTCCTCAGTCACAACAATGTTATCTACAGTATTATATTGTGTGATATTTTTGAAGGGGAAAAACACCCGCTTTGTCTGACAGATAATCAATTCTACGGCAAAGCTTTTCGCAGTTTGGAAGAGGAAGGTGTGCTGGTGGTTAATCTTTTACTTGCAACTGAATTGGAACTCATTGCAGTGTTGCTTGAAGTCCGTAAGCATTTTGAGTGGGTTTTGTTGTTGCAAATCCCGAATTTTGGCAACATGATTCTGATAGCATTAAAAGATGAACCACCTTCATCAGAGACACTTGAGATACGCGCTACGAATATGTCCGGGAATTTAGGTGTGGATTTAACAGATATCCCGAATCGATTAACATTATTACCTAAAAAGAAAAGTGGGATAAAATGATAAAAAATCGGGGTTATTCAGAACGGTTGCGATGACCTGTCAGTTACGACAACTCTCTTATTGCCAGTTCGTAAAAGAAAGCTTGCTGCAGTACATTCGCACGGGAAAACCCATATTGCTCGCGGAATATGAAACTCGCTTCTATACAGTATCCAACGCAGCTTGATAATAGTATCACGGCTAATTTATTCCATTTACATCGTTGTTCACGAATTAGCCCGTATATTGCACAAACAAAAGGATAAAAATCCTATAATACGTTATAATTCAGTTGGTTAAGATAATAACGAAGGAGTTTTGCCCGTCACAAACGGTACCCAAACTTCATTTGAATTTCCACCCCTAAAACGGTCTCAGATCGAAACCACAACCAGGGCGGTGACATCACATCCGATGGCGGCGTGTTGCTGTTACGGCAGGTGGATCATCGACTGGGCTTAAGCGAAGCCGTGGCCCGTGCATTGAATGATCCACGACGCCAAGCAAGTTGTGTACATGATGGACTGAGTCTGTTGAAGCAACGCTTGTATGGTCTGGCATTGGGTTATGAAGATTTGAATGATCATCAACAGTTGCGTAAGGACCTGGCCATACAGACAGCCGTGGAACGGGATGCAGTGTTGGCCAGCAGTG
>JADFPU010000092.1 GCA_022562175.1 Pseudomonadota bacterium
CTGCCCTGATTCGCCTGTTGACACTTGCCGAAGACTCCGGACTTTGTTGTGACGCGCTTGAAGGCGCACCCGGAATTTTTTCGGCAAGATTCTCGGGGGCGGATAAGTCGGACCGCGAGAACAATTTAAAATTACTCCGGCTGCTCGAGAAGGTCCCCGATAATTGTCGGGGCGCCCATTTTAAATCTGCGGTGGCGGTGGCCGAACCCCATCGCGTGATCGGTGTGGTGGAAGGGGAGGTACACGGGTTTGTGAACCGTGAACCCCGCGGAACAAACGGTTTCGGCTACGATCCTGTTTTTTATTATCCTCCTTACGAGAAATGTTTTGGCGAAGTGGAGTCCGGCATGAAACATAAAGTTTCGCATCGTTCGCAGGCGCTGGCCAAGGCAAAAGAGCTTCTTCATAAATACTTTGGGGGCGGTTAGCTCAGTTGGTTAGAGCACTACCTTGACATGGTAGGGGTCGTTGGTTCGAGTCCAATCGTGCCTACCAGGTTTCGATCCCTGAAAAGCTGTATATGATTTTTTCAGGGATGAGAGATGTATTTTCTTCTCCATAAAAGCACCGCTGTGAGCGGTGCTTTTATGTTTACTCTTTATAGCATGTGACCTTTTGTGGGGGTCACCACTGATATAAAGGAGGTTTTTATGCCCACAATTACACTTCCTGATGGCAGTCAGCGTGCCTATGAGCAGCCTGTTTCGGTGATGGATGTTGCCAGCGATATCGGGCCAGGTCTGGCAAAGGCGATCCTGGCTGGGCAGGTCGGTGACAAACTGGTCGATGCTGCTCATGTTATAGATTCCGATGTTGATTTGCGCATCATCACTGATCGTGATCCAGAGGGGCTGGAGGTGATTCGTCATTCCTGTGCCCACTTGATGGCGCAGGCGGTCAAGGAATTGTTTCCGGATGCGCAGGTGACGATCGGCCCGGTTATTGATGATGGATTCTTTTACGATTTTGCCTATGAAAGGACATTCACGCCCGAGGACTTGCAGGCGATCGAGGCGAAAATGAAGGCACTGGCGAAACAGGATCTCAAGGTTAGCCGGTCGGTCATGCAAAGAGATGAGGCGGTAGGCTTTTTCAAAGAGTTGGGGGAAACTTACAAGGCCGAGATCATTGAATCGATTCCTGAAAATGAAGACCTGTCATTCTATAAGCAAGGTGATTTCGTCGATCTGTGTCGTGGTCCACATGTACCAAGCACCGGTAAATTAAAGGCATTTAAGCTGACCAAGCTGGCCGGGGCCTATTGGCGCGGAGATTCAAACAACGAGATGCTGCAGCGTATCTATGGTACTGCCTGGCCGGATAAAAAATCCCTGAAGGCCTATCTGCATCGTTTGGAAGAGGCTGAAAAGCGTGATCACCGCAAACTGGCAAAGAAGCAGGACCTGTTTCATTTCCAGGTAGAGTCGCCGGGCATGGTGTTTTGGCATGAAAAAGGCTGGACCATTTACAGGATTATTGAGGATTACATTCGCGAAAAATTAGCTGCGCATGGCTATCAGGAAGTTCGAACCCCGCTGGTGATAGATCGGAGCCTCTGGGAAAAGTCCGGGCATATGGACAAGTTCAGTGACGATATGTTCATGACCCAGTCAGAGAATCGGGAATATGCGATCAAGCCGATGAATTGTCCGGCCCATATCCTGATCTATAACCAGGGCCTCAAGAGCTACCGGGATCTTCCCTTACGCATAGCTGAATTTGGCTCCTGCCATCGTAATGAACAATCAGGCGCCCTGCATGGTTTGATGCGTGCCCGTGCATTTACCCAGGATGATGCCCACATCTTTTGTACCGAAGACCAGATACAGCAGGAAGTCGTTAATTTCATTGATCTGCTCTATGAGGTTTATGCAGACTTTGGTTTTACTGACTTGATTATCAAGTTGGCGACGCGACCGGAACAAAGAGTCGGCAGTGACGCGATCTGGGACAAGGCCGAGCAGGCCCTGGAGGTTGCGCTGAACGAAACGGCGATAGCGTGGACCTTAAACCCGACCGAGGGCGCGTTTTATGGTCCCAAGATTGAGTTTTCCCTGAAAGACAGCATTGGACGTGTCTGGCAGTGTGGCACTATTCAGGTGGATTTTTCCATGCCTGAACGGCTTGGCGCTCATTATGTGGACGAAGCCAGTGAGAAACAGACACCGGTGATGCTGCATCGGGCGATTTTAGGCTCGATGGAACGTTTCATCGGTATTCTTATTGAAGAATATGCCGGTGCATTGCCTGCCTGGTTGGCGCCAGTACAGGTCGTGGTGTTGTCGATCTCTGAAAATCAGGTGGAATATACAAAGAATATCGCAGTAACATTGAAAAATAAGGGCCTCAGGGTCGAGTCTGACTTGAGAAATGAGACGATCGGCCTTAAAATTCGCGCTCACGCAATACAACGTGTGCCTTATCAGATAATAATCGGGGCACGCGAAGTAGAACAGAACAATGTGGCCGTGCGTACGCGAGCTGGTGTAGACCTGGGGGGCATGAGCTTAATTGCCTTCGTAGATCGTCTGAAATCAGATATAGCGTCCCGCGGCCGTCATATTTTGGAGGAATAGAATATCGCTGCTGACAAATCGAATCGTTTAAATGAAGAAATTACTGTTTCAGAACTAAGGTTAATTGGCGCCGATGGTGAGCAAGTCGGCGTTGTTTCTTTACAGGATGCATTAAACAAGGCAGAAGAGGCTGAACTCGATCTGGTCGAGATAGTACCAAACGCACAACCACCGGTATGCCGGGTCATGGATTACGGTAAATTCCTGTTTGAACAAAGTAAGAAACGACAGGCAGCGAAAAAGAAGCAGAAACAGATCCATGTGAAGGAAATCAAATTCCGGCCAGGCACTGATGAAGGAGATTACCAGATAAAATTGAGAAATTTGATCCGTTTCCTGACACAGGGTGATAAGGTGAAAGTGACGTTACGGTTTCGCGGCAGAGAGATGGCTCATCAGGATTTAGGCAGTAAAATGCTTAAGCGGATAGAGGCTGATCTGGACGATTACGGCATTGTGGAACAGTTTCCTAAAATGGAAGGGCGGCAGATGGTAATGGTGCTGGCGCCGAAGAAGTAAGCAGATTTTTAAATTCAAGGTTCAGGGTTCGAAGTATCAGGGTTCAACGTTAAACCATGAACTTTGAACGTTAATAATAGTTCAGTTGGAGTTTTTTTAAATGCCTAAGATGAAAACAAATCGTGGTGCAGCAAAGCGGTTCTCAAAAACCGCCTCTGGTAAATTCAAACATCGCCAGTCGCACCGCAGTCATATTTTGACAAAGAAAAGCAGCAAACGTAAACGCCATTTGCGGCCGATTATTGCCATTCATGCTCATGATCAGAAGGCAATCGCCCGCCTGGTTCCGTATTGTTAAGAGGATTAAGTAATGCCCAGAATAAAACGTGGCGTCACCGCGCACGCAAAACACAAGTCAGTCATTTCCCAGGCCAAGGGATACAGCGGACGCCGTAAGAATGTCTATCGTGTTGCCAAACAGGCTGTTATCAAGGCTGGTCAGTATGCCTACCGGGATCGGCGTCAGAGAAAACGCCAATTCCGTGCGCTGTGGATCATACGCATCAATGCGGCAGCTCGCGAGCATGGACTTTCCTATAGCCGCTTTATTGATGGCTTGAACAAGAGTGAAATCGAGATAGATCGTAAGGTATTAGCGGATCTTGCTGTCACGGATAAAACAGCTTTTGCACAGCTTGCCAATCAGGCCAAGTCCTGTCTGGCAAATTAATTTATTAAATCACGGATATTGGTACAGGATGTATCGTTTATGTAGTTATGCACCAGCACACGGAGGACACAGAGAAGGCAGAATAAAACAAGTTGTGATGATAATATCTTTGTGTTCTCGGTAGATGCCTGAGCGAATTGAAGGGTTGCCGGTGTCAGTAATGGCAGTCTCTCTGAAAATCGCTAAAGAACTAGTCTGTGATAAGTCGTAAGCAACAAGTTTAACTTACTAATCGCTAATAACTTGTGTTTTTCTCTCTCTGTGTTCTTCGTGGTCCAGAAAATTTTTATGCAAGCACACCAACAAATTGTTGATAAGGCAGTGAGGCTGATTGAAGCTGCCACAGACCTTGCCACGCTGGATCAAGTGAGGATTGATTATCTGGGGAAAAAGGGACAGTTAACTCAATTACTGAAACAATTGGGTAAATTGCCTGCACAAGATCGGCCCAGTGCCGGTCAAGCCATCAACCAGGCCAAGCAGCTTCTGCAGCAGACCATCGCAAAACACAAAGAGGCGCTGCAACAGCAAATGCTCGATGCGCAATTATTGTCGGAAAAGATAGACGTTACTTTACCGCCACGGGGACAACGCTCCGGTGGTCTGCACCCGGTCACCCAGACCTTTGCAGACATCCAGCAGTTGTTCATGCAATTAGGTTTTGAGGTTGTCGATGGTCCGGAGATTGAAGATGACTATCATAATTTCGAAGCGCTCAATATTCCCGAACATCATCCAGCCCGGGCAATGCACGATACATTTTATTTTGAAAACAATCTTTTGTTGAGGACACATACCTCATCAGTCCAGATCCGGGTGATGCAAGACAGACAGCCGCCGTTGCGTTTTATCGCGCCGGGCAGGGTGTTCCGCTGTGATTCTGATATGACCCACACCCCCATGTTTCATCAGGTGGAGGGGCTAATGGTAGATGAACATGTAACGTTCGCAGAGCTGAAAGGACTGTTACAGGATTTTCTGCATCTGTTTTTTGAACGGGACATGAAGATTCGTTTTCGTCCTTCTTATTTTCCGTTTACCGAACCTTCCGCAGAGGTCGATATCATGGGCGACAATGGTTGGCTGGAGGTGCTCGGTTGCGGCATGGTACATCCCAACGTCCTTGAGAATGTCAGTATCGACAGTGAAAAATATTCAGGTCTGGCATTTGGGATGGGGGTAGAGCGTCTGGCAATGCTCAAGTATGGTATTGACGACCTGCGAATATTTTTTGAAAACGATCTGCGCTTTTTAAAACAGTTTTCTTAATGAAATTCAGTGAACAATGGTTACGGGAGTGGGTAAATCCCGACATCTCAACTGATGAGCTTTCTGAACAACTGACCATGGCGGGCCTGGAGGTCGAAGCTGTGCAGGACTGTGCGCGTGATTTTCACCAGGTCGTTGTGGCCAGAGTGGAACAGGTCAAACAACATCCGCAGGCGGAGGGTTTGAATATCTGTCAACTGGATATCGGTGACATGAACAAACTTAACGTCGTGTGTGGCGCCGACAATGTAGTGCCAGGCAATCACTATGCGTTAGCCAAGGTTGGCGCAAACCTGGCGGATGGTCGCCAGATTCGCTCAACTGAGATCAAGGGGGTGACATCGGCAGGTATGCTCTGCTCCCCGGCAGAATTAGGACTCGGCGAGGATACCGGGCTGCTGTTGGAACTGGCTTCCGATACCAGCCCTGGCGCAGATCTGCAGGAAGTTTTATGCCTGGATGATCATGTCATCGAACTTTCCGTGACCCCTAATCGGGGTGATTGTTTGAGTATTGCAGGTATTGCACGTGAAGTTGCTGTACTGAACGGTGCCAAGCTCAGTCCCCCTGACATGCAGATAGACACCGCGACAATTGAAAATAAGCGGGCAATCACCCTGCAGGCAGCAGAGGCCTGTCCTTGCTATGTTGGCCGTGTTGTACAGGGCATAGACATCAACCGGCTGTCACCGACGTGGCTGACAGAGAAACTCAGACGTTGCGGGATACGCAGCATTAATATCGTCGTTGATGTCACTAACTATGTGATGCTTGAGTTGGGACAGCCCATGCACGCCTTCGATAATGATCTGTTAAACGGTGAAATATCGGTGAGGTATGCCAGACAAGGTGAAAAGTTACAGTTACTGGACGGTCAAAACTGCAATTTAACAACACAGACCCTGGTAATTGCTGATGAATCACGCGCCATTGCGATGGCGGGTATTATGGGGGGGCTCGATACAGCCGTTAGCAAGCAAACGGTTAATATCTTTCTGGAGAGTGCATTTTTCTCGCCCAGAGCGATCCTGGGTCGTGCCAGAGACTATGGTTTGCATACAGATTCGTCTCGCCGGTTTGAAAGAGGTGTTGATTATACATTGCAAAGAACGGCGCTTGAGAGGGCCAGCCAATTGCTGCTTGAACTGTGTGGCGGTGAAGCCGGACCTGTCGTAGACATATGTCAATCAGAGCATTTGCCCAAACGCCGGACTATTGTTTTAAAGGCAGAAAATATCTCAAGATTACTGGGCATTGAACTTGACAGTAAGCTTGTCACTGAGATGTTGCAGCGTCTGGGCCTGACAGTCACAGAAAACGAAACAGGCGGCTGGCAATTGATTGCGCCATCTTTCCGTTTCGATATTGACATAGAAGCCGATGTAATCGAGGAAATTGCCCGGCTCTATGGTTACGACAAGCTGCCGAGTACAGCGATGCAATCCGGCCTGAGAATGCATCCGATCAGCGGGGGGACACAACTACATCACTTATGTCAATTACTGGTCAGTCGGGGATATTACGAGGCGATCACCTATAGCTTTGTTGCACAACAGCTGCAAGCGAAGCTTTTTGATGCGCAAAAGGCCGTTCACTTGTTAAATCCGATTTCTTCAGATATGGGGGTGATGCGTCAAAGTCTGTGGCCCGGGCTTCTGATGGCCTTGCAATACAATATAAAACGGCAACAGTCGCGTGTGCGCTTATTTGAACACGGGCGTGTTTTTAATCTGGACACTACACTCAGGCAAGAATCTGTTATTTCCGGAATTATTTATGGAAAAGTCTATCCAGAACAATGGGATATTAACGATATTTCATGTGATCTATATGATATTAAGAGTGATGTCGAGGCATTGCTTGGCTGTTCGGGGCAGTTATCGACGGTCAGTTACCGTAATATTAGTCACTCAGCATTACATCCAGGCCAGTCAATAGAAATTCTACAGGAAAATCATGTGGTTGGCTTAATGGGTTCGATTCACCCTGCCATTTTGACAGATCTGGATATAGCCCAGCCGACATTTGTGTTCGAGCTATATTTGTCTCGAATATCGGCAAAAAGCACTGTAAAGTTCACGAAATTAACTAAATTTCCGTCTATCAGGCGTGATATTGCCATCCTGGTTGATGATGATGTAGCGGTGTCTGACATCCTTAAATGTATTGAATCTTGCTCATCAAAGTGGCTGGATAACCTAGAGTTGTTTGACGTATATCAGGGCGAAGGTATTGATATAGAGAAAAAAAGTCTTGCTTTGGGCTTGACCTTTCAGAGATCTTCTAGCACTCTTATAGATGAGGAAGTTGAGGGGATGATGAGAAATATAATACACACCCTACATTCAGAATTTGGCGCCACATTGAGAGAATAATTATGGGAGCACTAACCAAGGCCGACATGGCAGAGAAACTGTACGAAGAACTTGGACTCAACAAACGGGAAGCCAAGGAAATCGTCGAGATGTTTTTTGAAGAAGTCAGATCTGCACTGGAATCAGGCAGTCAGGTCAAGTTATCGGGGTTTGGAAACTTTGATTTGCGCGATAAGAATCAGCGCCCGGGCCGAAATCCGAAAACAGGAGAGGAAATACCCATCTGCGCGCGCAGGGTAGTGACGTTCCGTCCCGGTCAAAAACTTAAAGCAAGGGTAGAGGCATATGCTGGAAGCGTCCAACAATAGCGAATTACCTGCGATCCCGGGCAAGCGCTACTTTACCATTGGTGAAGTAAGCGATCTGTGTGCAGTGAAACCCCATGTATTACGTTACTGGGAACAGGAATTTCCACAATTAAAGCCTTTAAAACGTCGTGGTAACAGGCGTTACTATCAGCGCCATGACGTGATACTCATCAGGCAGATACGCAGCCTGTTATATGAGTTGGGTTTTACTATTGGTGGCGCACGGCAGCGACTGTCCGGTTCCGAGGCCAAAGATGATTCCAGTCAAAGTCAGCAAATTGTCAGGCAACTGCGCTCGGAGTTGGAAGAAATTCTCGAAATCCTCAGGCGATAACAGGCAGTTGTCAACGTTGGCGTATGGGTTACCTGGGAATCTTTCCTGGAGACACCCTCCTTTTTGGCAGCTGTTGCGATCATCAATCAAGATCGGTTTCTATAATTCCTGTAAAGTACAGCAGTAGTTATTTTCGGGGCGTGGCGCAGCCTGGTAGCGCACCGCAATGGGGTTGCGGGGGTCGGAGGTTCGAATCCTCTCGCCCCGACCAATTCTGAATAAAAGGATAGCTTATGTGTGGAATTGTTGGGGCTGTGGCACAAAGAGATGTCAGCCCGATCCTGATTGAGGGATTGAGGCGATTGGAATACAGGGGTTATGACTCTGCCGGCATTGCGATCCTGGAGGGTGATAATCTGCAGAGAGTCCGGGTGCTTGGCAAGGTTAATGGCCTGGTCCAATTACTTGACAAAAGACCTCTAGGCGGAGGCACCGGAATCGCCCATACCCGTTGGGCGACACACGGTAAACCAAGCGTGGATAACGCACATCCACATTTATGCCGCGACATGGTGGCACTCGTCCATAACGGCATTATTGAAAATCATGAATCGCTGCGTAAAAGTCAGCAACAACAGGGTTACGAATTTTACTCTGATACCGATACTGAAGTTGTCGTCAATCAGGTCCATGCTGATTTGCAGAAGGGCAGTGATCTGTTACAGGCAGTTATGTCGACAGTGGATAAGCTGGAGGGGGCTTATGCGCTAGGTGTGATCTGCAATGAAGAACCGGGCCGTCTTATTGCTGCGCGCTTTGGCAGTCCATTGGTCATTGGTGTAGGGATTGGTGAATATTTTATCGCATCGGATGTGTTTGCTTTACTGCCGGTCACTCAGCAATTCATAATACTGGAAGAAGGCGACATCGCTGATATCCATCGAGATGGCATCCAGATTTATGATAATGAACACAAGCCTGTCTCCCGTCCTATTACAGTCTCCGAATTATCTTCTGAAGCGGTGGATAAATCAGGTTACAGGCATTACATGCTCAAGGAGATCTTTACTCAACCCCAGGCTATCGCGAACACGCTTGAGGGACGTATATTAAATGGACGGATCATTGAACAATCCTTCGGCATGCGTGCCACTGAATTGTTCGATAAGACACAGGCTGTGCATATTGTCGCTTGTGGCACCAGTTATCATGCCGGTTTGATAGCCTCTTACTGGCTTGAGTCTATAGCGGGCATTCCGTGCCGGGTAGAAGTTGCCAGCGAATACCGTTACCGGGATGCTGCTATTCAGGCAGGAACCTTGTTTGTAACCATCTCACAATCCGGCGAGACAGCGGATACACTTGCTGCCTTGCAATTAGCCAAGAGCTTGA
This sequence comes from Pseudomonadota bacterium, assembly GCA_022562175.1. Classification (GTDB taxonomy): domain Bacteria; phylum Pseudomonadota; class Gammaproteobacteria; order Eutrophobiales; family Eutrophobiaceae; genus B75T3L11. The sequence continues at coordinate 9,384 of JADFPU010000092.1, forward strand.
ACTACATAGGTACATTGGGGATCTGCAATGCACCTGAAAGTTCATTAACACGGGAAGCTGATTTGGTCTTTCTCACTCGTGCCGGACATGAAATAGGTGTTGCTTCAACTAAGGCATTTACCACACAGTTAGCGGCATTGTTGATGTTAGTGATAGTCCTGGCACGACGACAGGGTTTGACTGATGACGCTGAAAAAAAGCTGGTCTCGCATTTGGAAAGCCTGCCGGGAAAAATAAATCAAGTGCTGGAGTTGAATTCACAATTGCTTGCATTAGCAGAGCATTTTGTAAACAAACATCACTGTCTCTATCTGGGGCGGGGCGCCATGTTGCCGGTAGCCATGGAAGGCGCACTGAAATTAAAGGAAATTTCCTATATACATGCTGAAGCGTACCCGGCCGGTGAACTGAAGCATGGTCCTTTGGCATTGGTTGATGATGATATGCCGGTCATTGCAGTTGCCCCCAATAACCAGTTACTGGAGAAGCTTAAATCGAATCTGCATGAAGTCAGGGCGAGGGGGGGGCAGCTGTATGTTTTTGCAGATTCGGAAACTGATATGGGGGAAGCTTCAGGTATTCATGTTATTAATATTGCACCGGTAGATGATTGTATTGCGCCTGTTATATACACAGTTCCGTTACAGTTATTTGCCTATCATGTTGCTGTGATGAAAGGCGCCGATGTCGACCAACCACGGAATCTTGCGAAATCAGTAACAGTGGAATAATCAGGGTGACGGCATATTGGAAATGGCGTCGGCTGGAAATCATTAATAGATGAATAACACTTACTTAAGTTCTAAAAGCAAAAAATTTGCTCTTTTCGTCATCCCCGCGCAGGCGGGGATCCAGTGAATCGAGTGGATCTTGTCTTACTGGATTCCCGCCGGAGTTTATGCCCGGAGGGGTACGGGAAAGACGGACTTAAGTAAGTGCCATTCATTAATAGATTATTAAA
>JADFPU010000093.1 GCA_022562175.1 Pseudomonadota bacterium
GATAATGCTAATGGCACTCTGGATCTAATCGGCGCGCCGACCGAGGCAACATGTCGAGTGACTTATACCGCGGCGGCAGCGAATGGCTCACCAACGATTGCTGTCACCTTTCCAGGTTGTTAACACATTGTCGCAAACGGGCCCATGATGCATGGGTCCGTTGTTTTTTTGAAAGTCTTTAACAGCGGATATAACAAGCTTGTCGGTATCAAGCACAGCATAATATGAGCAAACAAGCCGTGATGACGGGCGCGACCCTGGTGGAACTGGTGACGGTCATATTGTTGCTGGGTATCCTGGCCGCGTTTGCCGCGCCGCGTTTCTTCAGCAAGTCAGATTTCGATAGCCGTGGTTTTTTTGAGTTATCGTTGTCGGCGGTGCGTTTTGCCCAGAAACTTGCTATTACTACTGGCTGTGACACCCGCATGCTGTTTCAGGCTGGCAGCTTCAGTATTCGCCAGTGGTCGACGTGCATCCCGGCAGATCACACCAGCGCGACCAATGCAGTGCTGCAGCCGGGCGCAAACAATCCGGTCAGTGATGCGCCGGCCGGTGTTGCGATAGGTGATCTGGATTTCTTCTTTGATTCAATTGGACGGCCGCGTGCAGTGCTGCTGGCTGTGCCACCGAGCCGCCCGCCGCTGATTAGCAACCCGGCAAACCTGCAGCTCAGTATTGCCAGCAGGACGCTGCAGGTCGAGCCCGAGACCGGCTTCACACGTTGTATTGCAGGATGTTAAAAAATAATCGTGGCGTCACCCTGATTGAACTGGTGATGACCATTGTCATTGTCTCCATCGCCGTGGTGACGCTGTTAGCGATCACCAGTCAGACCAGCGAGCGCAGTGTCGACCCGATGATCCAGCAGCAAGCGATCGCCATTGGCCAGTCCTATCTGGAAGAAATTGTCCAGAAAAGTTTTTGTGATCCGGATGTCGCGGCGGATTGTGTAGTGGCCTGTGCGGGCGCCAGTGCTTGTGGTAATGCTGCCTGCACGGTAGCGGAAGGGGCTGCCAATCGGAATATATACGATGATGTCTGTGACTATGACGGCTTAACCAATAACGGCGCCGTCGATCAGACCGGCGCCGCAATCCCGGGGTTGGGGCTATATAACATTAATGTACAGATTGTTGATAATAATACAGTGAACCTGAACGGCCTGACCGGCGATCAGGGTCAGGTGGTGCGCATTGATGTGGTGGTAACGCATCCGGCCATGCAGGACAACATCCGGATTTCAGGCGCGCGGGTCAATTTTTGATATGAATAGATCCGGTCCCGCTAGCGGATTCACCCTGATTGAACTCATCGTTGTGATCACCCTGACCAGTATTATATCTATCCTGGTGTCACGAAATATCACCCGGCCGGTGGAAGGTTTCATCGATCTGGCGCAGCGGGCAGAACTGGTGGATGCGGCTGAACTGGCACTGCGCCGTGTGTCACGGGAGGTTCGCCTGGCCTTGCCAAACAGTGTCAGGTTGACGGATGGTATTACGCCGAATATGCAGAGCTGTGTTGCAGCCGGGGCAACAAGCTGCGCGGTTGAGTTTCTGCGCACCTCGGACGGTGGCCGCTATCGAGCCCTGCCTGATGGCTCAGCCGGGCCGTGTGGCTCGCCGGGCAACGACAGAATAAGTTTTTCAATGAGCGCTGATTGTTTCGAAGTGCTGGGGCCGTTAAGCAATATTCCGCTATTTGCCGGCGCTGCGGATCAAAACGCCTGCCTGGCCGGCACGACAGACTGTCTGGTCATCTTTAATACCGGTCAGGTCGGGGCGAATGCCTATAACGGTGACAATATTGCAGGTATTACTGCGGCGACCGCGAATAGCATTAGCTTTGATATCAGTGGCGGCGCAGCGACACGATTTCCATTTCGATCACCACGGCAGCGTTTTCATATCGTCGATATGCCGGTGAGTTTTGTCTGTGATCCGGCGGCGGCAACCCTGACACGACAAGCCGGCTATGCTATCACGGCAGCACAATTGAATAATCCCGCGCCGCCCGGCACATTATTATCGGACAAGGTTAGCGCATGCAGGTTTACTTATCAGCAGGGCAGCAATTCGCGCAATGCATTGTTGATTGTTGCTATCACGCTGAGCGCGACTGATACACAGGGTAACCCGAATACCGTTCGGTTGCTTGAACAGATCCATGTGCCGAATATCCCATGAGGAAAATCGCACAGACAGGTTTTTCACTGGTGGCCGCAATATTCCTGATTGTCATAGTGGCCGGCCTGGGTACTTTCATGATCACCATCGGCACAACTCAGCAGCAGACATCATTGCTGTCGGTATTACAGTCCCGCGCTGTTTTTGCCGTAGACAGTGGCATGCAATGGGGGATTGGATCTGTATTAGCTGCGAATGTTTGTTTTGCCTCGCCCACTACCTTTAACCTGACGGGTGGCGCCTTGGCCGGTTACACGGTCAGTCTTAGCTGTAGTGCTGTAAACATCGATGAAGGCCCGAGCAATTACAATGTATTCCAGTTAGCTTCTACGGCCAGCAGAGGGTTGTTTGGCTCGCCGGATTTCGTCAGCAGAACACTGCGCGCGAGTGTCACGACTGCACCTTAGCTTTCCTTAAAATCGTGTTGACGCCAGGCCTCATACACCATCACGGCTGCCGCATTGGCCAGGTTCAGACTACGACTATGCTCTCGCATGGGAATGCGCAGAATATTTTCTTCGGGTAGTGCATCCAGCACCGTTTGCGGCAGCCCACGGGTTTCAGGTCCTAATAGAAAGGCGTCACCTGCTTGATAATGGATATTACTGTAACAGGATTGACCTTTGGTAGAAATGCCAAACAAGCGCCTCGGAGCTATTGCAAGCCTGAACTCATCCAGCGAATGAAACTCTTGAATATTTACGAACTCCCGGTAATCCAGTCCTGCCCGTCGCAACTTTTTATCATCCAGTTGAAAGCCGACAGGGTGGATGAGATGCAAGTGAGTGCCGGTGTTGGCACACAGGCGTATAATGTTGCCGGTGTTGGGCGGTATCTCCGGCTCATATAAAACAATATGAAACATCAAAACAGGATATAGGATCCAGGCATTAGGTGTTAGTCATTGGAACTTGATATTATATGACGTATTAACAGCCCTGATCGCTAACCCATAAAGACTATGCCCCTGACAAAACAGCAGAAGCAACAACTATCCGTAACATTCTGTGGCATGAAATTTAACTCGCCTCTGGTTCTATTGTCGGGTTGTGTTGGTTTTGGCGAGGAATATACGCGGGTTAAAGGATTCTCCAATCAGGATGTAGGCGCTATCTGTTTGAAAGGCACAACGCTGGAGCCTCGCCTGGGCAATGCCCCGCATCGCATTGCTGAGACGTATATGGGCATGCTGAATTCTATCGGCTTGCAGAATCCCGGTGCCCATAAGGTTGTAGAGGATTATTTACCCACTCTCGACTTCAGTGAAAGCCGTTTTATCGCCAACATCAGTGGTTCTACTATCGATGAATATGAGCAAGTTACGCGGATTTTTCATGACTCAGACATTGATGCGATGGAGATCAATATTTCCTGTCCCAACGTTAAGCAAGGTGGTGTTCAATTCGGTAATTATCCGGACATGTCAGCAAAGGTCGTCGAAGCCTGTCGTCGTGCGACCGACAAACCATTGATCACCAAATTATCGCCCAATCAAACCGATATTGCAGAAAACGCACGCTGCTGTATCGAAGCAGGAAGTGATGCCTTTGCGGTCATCAATACCGTCATGGGCATGGCGATAGATAGTGAAGCCAGAAAAACTGTGCTGGGTAACAACCAGGGAGGCTTGTCCGGGCCGGCGATAAAGCCTGTCGCATTATTAAAGGTGTATCAGGTTTATCAAGTATGTAAAGATAAGGCAATACCTATCATAGGCCAGGGCGGGGTTAACAGCGCTGAGGATGCGCTGGAGTTTATTATCGCAGGCGCAAGTGGCGTAGGTGTGGGAACTGCTCTGTTTTATGACCCGCTGGTTTGTCAATCTATTAACGACGGTATTAGCGATTATCTACATCGACATAAAATAAACAATATTTCAGAATTGATCGGCACGCTGATCTTACATGGTGATGATAGTTAAACAAGACTCATCGGTAGGATATTAATGGAATATTCATTGTCTAGAGTTGTCAGATAATCTGAAATCTAAACACAGAGTCACAGACGACTGCATGGACGCAGGAGGTAGAGCGACGCAGGAACACTTACAGGACGTAAGTGGTTGAAAACGTCTGGAATAAGTTTTCCAGCCAAAGCCGAGGACACAGAGTTAGGATGATATTTGTTCTTTATCTCCGTGTACTCTGTGCCTCTGTGTTTAAAATGCTGACCTTAATAATGGTTTCAGACCTTAAAGACTAACCGATGAAAGAAGACTAGATTTAATCAGTTACTGCATTGTCGGTTGCAATGCGCTGCATAATCCTGCCGGACTTTCTCTAAGGTCGGCAACAGCCCGAGGGCATTTTTATCTTTCTGTATGGCTGTTTCCCATGCCCTGATCGTTGCCAGGTAATCACTGCGCTGCAGATGGATTGCGCCAATGCCGTAGTAAGCCAGCATGGCTATGCTGTCGTTGCTACTGTTTTTAATCCGCTGATAGAGTTGCAGTAGCGTAGAGTGGTTGGCAGTAGAGTGCAGGCAGACCTGGGTCAATTGTCTGAATTGTCTGAGAGTAGGCACCGACACATTACCTAGCCGCTGCAAATGCAGAAGTTTATTTGTGAGTTGTTCAGTAAAGATTTCATCCGGTTTTCGGTCGCAATGCATGGCCGCTTCAGCCAGCCGATGTGAAGGTTCCAGAGCATCCAGCTGTTGTGCTTGATGCACTGCCTTCAAGGCACTGTCATAATCGCCACTATCGTTGAGAAATCGTGCCGCCATAATAAGCGACTGCGCTGAATTGGGCTTATGCTCAAGCAGGGCCAGTATCAGAGATTTCTGATCGCGCCAATTCGCGACTCTTTCAGTGAGTAAATAACCCGGCAACAGGATCAGTAAAAGCAGACCTATGCCGAATTTTATCGTATATTTTGTCTTGATTGAACGTAGAAATTCGGTTATCAGGATGACAAAGCCGAGCAGCATGCCATAACCGGGCAGGTAATTACGGTGCTCGTATATTATACCCAGAGGCAAGACAGTTGACTCCAGGGAATGACCCCACAAGAACCACAGAATGCAAAAAAGCAGAATATGCCTGGTTCTGAAGAATGCTGCAATTAGCGTCAGGACTATTAACCATGCTGCCAGGGCTATACTGGTCGTGACGGGTTGCAGCAGGCTTGTCGAGACAAGGGTGTCGTCATGATAGATACCCATCGGCTCCGGGTTTACAAATATCAGCCATCCGACATAACGCCACAGTACCCTCAGCTGGGTGAGGAAACGTTCGTGATAAGTATAAGAATAAGAAGTTATCTCATCATTTGCCGAGGCTGTATAGGTGTGCAGCAGATAGGCAAATATAAAAGCGACAGGCAAGACCAGAAAAATTTTTAAAGCATATTTATTAAGTTTATTTGTGTCGTTGTGAAACCTGAAGTGAAAGCAGAACAGTTCAATAATCAACAGAAACCCGAACAGAAGAAAGCCGTTCTCTTTTGAAAAAAATGCGACGATAGACAGCAGTGTGATGCATGTGAACAGGGACCCATAGCCTGAACCATCATTAAGGGTCTTTTCTCGTAGCTTTATATATAAAAGGCATCCGTACACAACAAACAGCGTGCTCAGCATGGCCATACGCTGTACTGAATACAACACCGTTGATACAAACAAGGGATGAAATAGCCAGACGACGGTGGTTAAAAAACCGACGAGTTCTATGTGATTGCCATCTGCATGCAGTAATGACTGGTTGCTTATTCTCGGCAGTAGATTAATCGTTAAAAGAAATATGCCCAAGCCTATAATGGCATGTATAAAGATGTTGGTGATTTTAATTGAATAGGCGGATTTGTTGCCCGCGATAGTATAGTTGGCAGCGAATGAGAGCATGGACACGGGTCGGTAGAACTGGCCGGCACGAGAAGAAAGCGCAGCATTCTTGATGGATTCAAAGTTTAGCTGCTCGATGATGAGGTGGCTGTTGTTTTTCAGATTCGGGATGTCATCAATAATATACGGCCCCTCTGCGGACTGGGAATAAATGAATATATTCAGGGCAAACAATGCGAGCAGGCACAGTCGTAGCGGAGAAAGCATTGTATTTTTTAGCGGTGTAAATATTAAGCGCATTATTATAAACGCCGCTGTGCAATCAGCATCGCTTCATTGCGAAAGCCTGCATCAAGGTTGCCAACTTTGCCTTCCTCACGATATAACACAATATGCAACGGTCTGAATAAGACCAGTAATTCATTATCATCCAGCAGGTAATGAGGGTTGCCAGGGCCGACATCGTCTTTTTTATGCTTGATGAAGGTCTGGTAGAAGATAAGACCATCCTGACGAAGGGCAGCAATCAGATGTTTTACCAGATGTCTGTCGAGGAAACGACTGACGACGATAACATCAAAGGATTTTTCATCAGGCGGGTTGGTGACGATGTCCCTCTGCTGCAGGGTCAACTGTATATCGAGTCCCTTGATACTTTTCCTGATTCGATCGATGGCCTCATTCGAGATATCCCAGGCATGAGTCTGCAGGCCGTGGCCGGCCAGCAATCGTGCATTTGCAGCTAATCCGCACGCCGCATCAAGCGCCCTGCCGGTTGTTGGTAATAAATGCTGATTTTCGACCAGTACTCGGGCCGCTTGCAGATTGTCATGCTTGTTTTTCTGATAAATGCGATTCCATTTATCAGTATCCGGCAGCTCGATCATTTACGCCAGAATGTCGGGGTCAATAATACAAGCAGAGTAAAGATCTCCAGGCGTCCAATTAACATTGCAAAGCAAAGCAGCCATTTGGCTATGTCATTCAAGCCTCCATAATGAGCGCTGACATCACCAAGACCCGGACCCATGTTGTTTATGCAGGCCGCCGTGGCGGAAAATGCAGTGATCTGATCAAGCCCGGTCGCCATTAACAATAACAATATAAAGGTAAACACAACAATATAAGCAGCAAAGAAGCCCCATACAGAATTGATGATAGACTCCTGCACAGGTTTATCGCCTAATTTTATCGGGATAATGGCATTGGGATGTACCAGCTTTTTGATTTCCCGTCTTCCCTGCTTAAACAGGAGAACTACACGAATTACTTTGAGACCGCCGCCGGTCGAGCCTGCGCATGCGCCTATAAAACTGACGAAGATCAATAATACCGGCAAGAAATTAGGCCAGTCCTGATAACTGGCAGTAGTGAAGCCTGTTGTTGTTGCAATTGATATGGTTTGGAAAATGCCATGGGTGATTGCAGTTGAGTAATCTGTATATACGTTCTCATAGATTAGATAGCCGCAACAGATAAAGCAGACAACCAGCAGTATACGCAGGTAGGCCTTGAACTCTGAGTCATGCCAATAGACATCAGGCTTCATTGAGCGCCAGGCAAAAAAATGCAGGGTGAAATTAACACCTGCGATTAACATGAAGACAACTGCCACCGCGTCGATTAATCTGCTGTTGAAATAACCGATGCTGAGATCATGTGTAGAGAAACCACCAATAGAGACAGTTGAGAAACTATGCAAGATGGCGTCAAACAGTGTCATGCCTGCAAGCCAGTATGATATTGCACAGGCAATAGTTAAAGACAGGTACAGGTACCAGAGTGCTTTGGCTGTTTCTGTTATTCTTGGTGTGAGTTTTGAATCCTTGATCGGCCCAGGAGTTTCTGCGCGGTATAATTGCATACCACCGATGCCGAGCATAGGCAGAATAGCAACAGCGAGTACGATGATACCCATACCACCTAACCATTGTAATTCGTGACGATAGAACAGCACCGATTTCGGCAGTGCATCAATGCCCGTTATGACGGTAGCGCCGGTAGTTGTCAGGGCGGAAATTGACTCAAACGCGGCATCCGTAAATGACATTGTCAGACTTTCAGAAAGCAACAGCGGGATCGATCCTGCCAGGCCAAGCCCCAGCCAAAATAGTACGACAACGACAAAGCCATCTCTTAGTCTCAGTTCTTTTTGAGAACGTCTGACCGGAAACCAGAGTACTGTACCTACAGTTAAAATAATCAGAAACGCCATCAAAAAGTCAAAAGCAGTGCCATCCTGGCTCCACCATGCAATCAGCAAGGGAGGCAACATGGTAATACTGAACAGGGCCAGTAGCAGTCCCAGGATCCGTTGAATAACAGCAAATTGCATTTTATATAAAACTCATAGGTAGGATCTTAAGCAAATATGACCGTAGTAGACATTGTAATTGATCAGCCACAGAGGTCACAGAGGTTACAGAGTTTAATAAAACAGCAATTTCTCTGTGTTCTCTGTGGCTTTATTTTTAGATCGAGGAATCACTTTTTCCTTAAGAACATATGATATAGAACTAATAGTGCAGCAACAAGGAATCAGAGAAATGTAACGCTTACCTGAAACAGGCGTTCAACTTCCGGCACACGTCTTTTGTCGGCAACCAGCAGGATAATATGATCTCCCGCCTGTACAATAGTATCGTGATGTGCAATCAACACCTTGTCGTCACGCACTATCGCACCAATACTTGTATCCAATGGCAAGGCAATGTTTTCGATTGTACGCCCTACAACTTTTGAGGAATGCTTGTCGCCATGAGCAATAGCCTCTATCGCTTCTGCAGCTCCTCTGCGCAAGGAATGGACAACCACGACATCACCTTTCCTGATGTGTGCCAGCACGCTGCCTATAGTTGTTTGCTGGGGGGAAATAGCAATATCGATAATATCACTTTGCACCAAATCAACATAGGCCGCACGGTTGATTAAAGACATGACCTTACGCGCCCCAAGACGCTTGGCCAGCATACAGGAAATGATGTTCGCCTCGTCTGCATTGGTCAATGCACAAAAAACATCCATACTATCGATGTTTTCCTCGATTAACAGTTCCTCATCGGCAGCATCGCCCTGTAACACGATAGTATGTTCTAATTCTTCCGATGCCTTGCGTGCCTGTTTGGTATCCATTTCTATCAATTTTACCTGATACTTGTTTCCCAGTGCCTTGGCCAGACGAATACCTATATTGCCACCGCCGGCAATCATGACACGTTTTACCGGTTTATCCATGTGCCGAATCGACTTCAACAGTGTTTTTATGTGTTTGGGTGCGCCGATGATAAATACTTCATCATCCTTCTCTATTACCGTATCGCCATTTGGAATGATGACCTGACCACCCCTGAAAATAGAGACAATGCGGTAATCAACAGGTGGCAAATGATCAGACAGTCTGGAAATTGTCTGATTGAAGAGCAGGCTGCCGTGAGTAACTTTAACTGCAACCATTTGCGCTTTACCATTTGCGAAATCAAGCACCTGTAATGCGCCAGGAAAGCTGATCAGGCGTTCGATATATTCCGTGACAGTCTGTTCCGGGCTGATCAGTACATCAATAGGAAGGGCTTCCTGGGCAAAAAGCGCGGTATTTTTTAAATAATCAATACTTCTGACCCGCGCTATCTTGGTAGGGGTATGAAAAATTGTATAGGCAACCTGGCAGGCTATCATATTTGTCTCGTCGCTGTTTGTGACAGCAATGATCATGTCTGCATCGTCAGCGCCGTCCCGACGAACTCCGGATCGCCCAGTTCCGTCACCGCCGTGCTGTACTGCGCGCTGTCCGCTATTATCGCGAATCCCCAGACCAGGCATACGGCCGTGAGCACGAGCGGGTAGTCGAACAGGAATCCCGCAACCAGCGCGCACGAACCCGACACCGCCAACGAGGCGATCGTGACGCCTGTGCGCCCCCATCGGTCCGCCAGCGCCCCGGCCAGGACGCTCGATATTCCCCCCACCGCCACGATCGCAAAGCCCGCGACGTAGGCGCCTCGCTCGCTCAGCCCGCTCGCGCGGTACGCCTGCTCGACCAGAAGCGGCGTCCACGCCCACATCGCGTACAGCTCCCACATGTGCCCGAGATACCCGAGGTTGGCCAAGCGCACCGGGCGGTCCGTCACGATCGAGCCCGCGTGACGCCACGAGAAATGCTTCGCCTTGGGCAGCAGCGGACCCGGACGAACCAACGCGATCGCGATGATCGAGGCGACTACCGCCGACGCGGATGCGATCAGCAGCACTGTGCGCCATGGCACCCCCTGTCCCGACTCAAACCACGACGCGAACACCTTGAACAGGTGCGGCGACGCCGACCCAACCGCCAGCGCGCCGACGAGGACCCCGATTGCGAGCCCTCGCCCGCGGTCG
>JADFPU010000094.1 GCA_022562175.1 Pseudomonadota bacterium
TTCGCAGCCAGGAGGTGAAATTGTCACTTGTCTTCAACAAAGGGTTAGGCTTGCTAATTCACATCGCCTGCACACTCAGCACCCCACCCCTGTATGTCCTGTACTCGTAAGCTTGAATCTTGCCTGACAAATTTCACCCTGTTTTACGTCGTAGAAAATTATCAAGCAATGTAAACTGTTCATATATCAGGTTTTTGGATTTTCACTGGGCCGTCATATCGATATCAACCAGATAAGGAGATGACATTATGAGACTGATTAGCGCAGCAAACGGTCATTTGGGTCAGGCGATCATTGTCGCCTTGTTAAAAAAGACCTTGGCCGATCAGATCATTGCTGCAACGTCATGCAGCGTCAGGAGGCGGGTAGTACCAGCGCCCCGGATCGACCTGCGCTGATAGTCGTCTGTTGAACACACCACACTGCATTCGATTCCGGCTGGCCATTGCGGCCGATAGATACCTTGCCTATTATCAGCAGCGCGTAAAGGATGTAATCGTGCGCACAGAAGACGGTCGCCAGGTGAGATTCCCTGCCAGTGCCCTGCGAAGATTCCTCAGTCACCGGGGTGTTTACGGACTCTTTGAAATGCAGTATGACAGCAGACACAAGCTGATCGGCCTGGAACGGATCGGTGATTAGTCTGTATCCACACCTGCTCTACTGGAAAGTAATGCAGATCAATCGACTATTACGATTTCGTCAACGCCGCTCCAGCTAATCTGCCATGCGTCCTCGTTAACATCGGCACTGAATTGTTCATCAATCCAGAAACCCGGCACAGCTGCAAGTCGCCCTTTGATAAATAACAGAGGAATACGGTAACGGAACCAGGGTGGAATACCGGTTTCCTGAAACAACTTTTTAAGATCATGTTGATGGCGACGACCAACCGGCTTGATAGTTTCTCCCCCTGAACGATAACGAACCTCAATACAGTTATCCGGGCAGAGACTTTTTTTTATGCCCTGACCTTTAGCCAAACATGCTGTTAATTCTCCATGGGAAATCCGGCAGACTTCATCCAGTTGCCACCTCACTATCTGGCGACTGTCGTGATCGCAAAGTGGCGTCGATGCAAACAGCTTATCCTTATAACGCCTGATTTCTACACCCGGCCAGCTTACGCATGCTACAGCATCCTGTTTTGATTGAAGCACATCCACTAAAACATGCTGCATATTTCGTGCGTCCGGCACAGATAGTTGCATTTCCTGCAACCAGTAACGAATGACATTTTTCTTTCTTGCGTCTGATAATTCGCCTAGCTTGATTATATTCAGTGCATTGAATTTAACCAACAAACAACTTTCAATATCGATGCTGGCCAGTTGTTTTTGTAATTCGGCAGATTCAGCCTGATGAGATGCTGCGCGTGCTAATGTATCGCTGATATTCCCCCAACGTTGATCCAGTAAGGGCATAATTTTATGGCGAAGGTAATTTCGGTCAAAGCGCTTATCCCGGTTGCTATCGTCATCGACCCAATGCAGACCCTGTTGCTCTGCATAATCCATCAGTTGTTGCCTGTTATATTGTAATAAAGGTCGTGCATGCCAAGCCGCTCCAAACCGACGCAATGCCGGCATGGCAGAGAGTCCATCTGGCCCGGCCCCACGTAAAAGCTGTAATAACAGGGTTTCTGCCTGATCATCTTTATGATGAGCGGTTAACAATATTTCACCCTGCTGCAGTTGTGCCGCCAGAGCCTGATAACGTAGCTGCCTGGCCCAGGATTCCGGACTTTGACCATCAGGGCTGCCGGCGTCAATTTCAACAAACTGGCATGGCACGCCCAGTTCATCACAAATCTTGCTGCAATGTTCCGCCCATTCGAAGCGCTTATCATTGAGCCCATGATTGACATGCACGGCGGCAAGTTGTTGCGGAATTTTATTACTTAATGCGCTGAGTGCATGCAGCAACACATGCGAATCCAGACCACCACTATAGGCTACCCGGTAACAGCTGGACTCCGGCAGGTCTTTAAGCGTATGAAACAATAATTCTATGGCAAAGGGTTGCGCAGCCAATGTTTTCTAACAGTCAATGTGATTTTATGAAGAAAAAGTTCTCGTTGGAGTATATAACCCCTCGACTGTCTGGAGGGAGCGCTACGTCACAAACAGCGATATAAAGAACACAACGAGACTATTGGGTAAAGCCATATGATCTGAATTTTTTCTGTCTTAAATCAAGCAACTCATCCAGATCAAGCTGCTGGAGTTCATCAAGTTGCTGCCTGATTGTTTCTTTTACGCTCTGCGCAATGATATCGTAATCCCGATGTGCTCCCCCCAGCGGTTCCGCTATGATTGCATCCAACAGTCCCAATCCATCCAGCCGCTGAGTGGTGATGCCCATCGCCAGCGCCGCTTCTTCGGCCTTGTCTGCACTCTTCCAGAGTATCGATGCACAACCCTCCGGAGAAATGACTGAATAGGTACTGTACTCAAGCATATTCAGCTTGTCTGCAACGCCAATAGCCAGCGCACCGCCCGATCCTCCCTCGCCGATGACCGTTGCTATGATCGGTGTCCTGAGTTCAGACATGGCGAGTAAATTTTCGGCGATGGCCACACTTTGCCCGCGTTCTTCAGCACCGATACCGGGATAAGCACCGGGTGTATCAATGAAGGTCAAAACAGGCAATTTAAACCTTTCCGCCAATTGCATTATCCGCAATGCCTTCCTGTAACCCTCTGGTTTCGGCATGCCGTAATTACGATGTATCCTCTCCTTGATATCCCGGCCCTTCTGATGGCCGATAACTGCAACCGGCTTTGCATCAAACCGTGCAATGCCTGAAACGATCGCCGCATCATCAGCGATATTGCGTTCCCCATGAAGTTCATTAAAATCGGTAAACAGCCTTTGCAGGTAATCAAGGGTATAAGGGCGCTGTGGATGTCTGGCTAGCTGGGATACCTGCCAGGCGGAAAGATCGGAAAAAATCGATGCAGTAAGATCCTGACTGTGTTTTTGTAACCGACTGATCTCCTCATTGATGTCAATATCCGAATCATCACCGACATAGCGCAACTCTTCTATCTTGGCTTCCAGCTCTGCAATGGGTTGTTCAAATTCAAGAAAATTCATATAAAAACCGTATCAATTATAGTTATTCAGATATTATTCATTTTACTGACGATAAAAAATCTCTCACGCCCGAATATTCCAGTCTGACATTGTCTACACCTAACAAGCTGCCGAGATCGTCCAGTAATTTGTCATTTATTTCAACTTTCCAGTCATCGCCGAGGTCAATCTCTCCTTTGACGGTACCACTATCGTATTCTATCACTATCGGCCGCAAGTGTTTTTTGCACGGCGTTAGTAAAGATTTGACTGATTCCAGAATGCCGTTTTCTATCATATCCTTGTCCAGTGACAATCTGAGAATTGCGCAGCTATCGCGTATCTGGTTTAAATCAAACAGCTTGTCTATTTTTATAGAATAGCCGGTATCATAATAATCGTCTTCCTTTGCCTCACCCTTTGCAATAATCAATCGGTCCTTGATCAACATTGGACTGTATTTTTGATATATCTCAGAATATAAGATCACATATATGCGAGTATCCTGATCATCCAGCCTGACATCTGCCGTTCTACCTCGTGGGCCAATACGGATTCTGATAGTGTCGATGTAGCCTGCAACCGTAACATCGCCTGATGTGATTCCTCTTAATGACGTAGTCACAATCGATTCAAGTTCATCTTTATAGAGGTTGATAGGGTGCCCCTTGAGATAAAAACCCAAAGTTTCCTTTTCCCCCAACAGTCGCTCATGGTCACTCCACTCATCCGCCTCAACGAACGATATATCAGATTCGGAGGTGATTCCATCGACACTGTCCTGTGTGGGTGAAATTTCCAGCCCGAAAAGGTCTTCCTGACCGGCGTCAGCATTGTGCGTAAATTGTTCGGCAAACTGGGTGGCCTTGGCCAGGCTGGCTATCATTATACTGCGACCGGGACCCAGCCCATCAGCAGCACCTGACCGTATTAACGTCTCCAACACTCTTTTGTTTACTTTCCGTAAATCTATCCGTTTACAGAAATCAAATAAATCCTTGAAACCACCATTTTCATTACGTTCCAGTATAATGTTTTCGATAGCCGCTGCGCCAGCACCTTTAAGAGCACCCAGCCCGAACAACATAGTGTTTTTATCTATCACCTTGAACTTATATTCACTCCGATTGATTGAGGGTGGTAACAAATTTAATTGCATACGTTTGACCTCATCTACCATGATCACTGTTTTATCCGTATTATCCATATCGGATGACAAAACAGCCGCCATAAATGCTGCTGGATAATGCGCTTTAAGCCAGGCAGTCTGGTATGCCAGCAAGGCATAAGCTGCAGAATGAGACTTGTTGAAACCATAACCGGCAAACTTTTCCATTAGATCGAAGATATAGGTGGCCACCTTTTGGCTGACACCATTTGCCATGGCTCCTTCGACAAATATACTTCTTTGTTGTGCCATTTCTTCAGCTTTCTTTTTCCCCATTGCACGCCGAAGCAAGTCTGCAGCACCCAACGTATAACCGGCGAGCACCTGTGCTATCTGCATAACCTGTTCCTGATAGAGAATTACGCCATAGGTCGGCTTCAGGATATGCTCAAGCGCAGGGTGTGGATATTCAACTCTTGCCAGGCCATGCTTGCGATCAATATAGTCATCAACCATACCTGACTGTAAGGGACCGGGACGAAACAAGGCGACCAATGCCGTTAAATCATCAAAGTCATCGGGTTTGAGCCTGCCTATTAATTTTTTCATACCTTCTGACTCAAGCTGAAAAATAGCGGTTGTATCCATCCTGCGAATCAACTTGAGACTTGCTGCGTCATGCAGAGGAATATTTCTGATGTCTATCTTTTCTTCAGCCTCGGCCTGCAGTTCCCGGTTTATATCTTTTAACGCCCAATCAATTATTGTCAGTGTCCGCAGTCCCAGAAAATCGAATTTAACCAGACCAATCTTTTCGACATCCCCCATATCAAACTGGGTTGAGGTAATCGCCGAACCTTGTTCACAATAAAGCGGCATATACTCTGTCAGTGGTTTTGGCGCAATAACAATACCTCCTGCATGTCTGCCGGCATTACGAGCCAGACCTTCAAGATCTCTGGCCAGATCAATCAGTATCCTGACTTCATCTTCTTCCTCGTAACGCTGCTTTAAAACAGCTTCTTCCTGTAGTGCCCTGTCTAAAGTCATGTTCAGATCAAACGGAATCAATTTTGCTATCTGGTCAACAAACCCGTAAGGGTGGCCCAGCACACGTCCGACATCGCGGATCACTGCTTTAGCAGCCATTCTGCCGTAAGTAATAATCTGGGATACATGATCCCGACCATACTTTTCAGAGACATAATTGATGACTTCATCTCTTCGTTCCATACAGAAATCCACATCGAAGTCAGGCAATGACACACGTTCCGGGTTCAGAAAACGCTCGAACAACAGATCATATTTAATGGGATCCAGTTCCGTGATACCCAGAGCATAAGCAACCAGTGAACCTGCACCGGAACCGCGACCAGGACCGACCGGAATACCCTGCTGTTTTGCCCACAAGATAAAATCAGCCACTATCAGGAAATAACCGGGAAATCCCATACTGACAATCACATCCAGTTCCCTGTCCAGCCGCTGCTGGTATACATTCCTGTCAGCAATCTCATCATCACCCTGATGATCCGTATCAACTACCCTGATGAGTCCTTTTTCTGCTTCCAGACGTAACCATGAATTCTGATCATGATCCGGTGGCACAGGAAAGTGTGGCAGGTAATATTCACCAAATGTGAATTCCATATTACAGCGTTGCGCAATTTGCAATGTGTTATCGATGGCCTCAGGAATGTCCTGAAATAGTTCTACCATCTCAGCAGTATTTTTAAAATACTGCTGAGCACTGTAGGATTTCACCCGCCTTGGGTCATTCAGGACATTACCTTGCTGAATGCAGACCCTTGCTTCATGCGCGTCATAGTCTTCCTCTGTTAGAAAACGCACATCATTTGTCGCTACAACCGGCACAGAAAATGAAATAGCCAGATCAATTGCACCTTGAATATATATTTCTTCATTTTGTCTGGCGGTTCTTTGCAGTTCGAGATAAAAACGATCCGGAAAATATTGTAACCAGTCAGTCAGATTTGTTTTGGCTAAATCAAGGTTGCCTTTGATGATTGCCTGACCAACATTACCCTCTCTCGCCCCTGACAATGCAATAAGACCGTCTGTATGGCCTTTTAACCACGCATGCCGAACGTAGGGAATACCTTGTGATTGACCCTCGAGGTAACTCTTTGTAATGAGTTTCGTTAGATTTACGTAACCGACTCTGTCCTGACACAGCAATAACAAACTGCTTTTATTACCGGCATCATCATTTATTTTTATGTCGGCGCCTACA
Source organism: Pseudomonadota bacterium (assembly GCA_022562175.1). Lineage (GTDB taxonomy): Bacteria > Pseudomonadota > Gammaproteobacteria > Eutrophobiales > Eutrophobiaceae > B75T3L11. The sequence continues at coordinate 6,441 of JADFPU010000094.1, forward strand.
ATAGGTTTTATCCCATACTGCTGAGCCAGGCGATAAAATTTGATAAGTGAATAAAGATTACCTTGTTCTGTAATGGCAATGGCAGGCAGTCCTGCTTCGGCAGCTGCCTTGACTAGTGGTTCAATTCGTATGAGTCCATCAGACAGTGAATATTCAGAATGTAAATGAAGATGTACGAAACTCTGTTGCATATTGATAACAGGCTGGCTTTAAACGGTCCTGTTTATATAAACCGTTTGACCGGCGCATAGGAGCGACGATGTATCGCACAAATACCAAGCTCTTGTATGGCCTGCAAATGCTGTCTGGTTGGGTAGCCTTTATGTCTGGCAAATCCGTATCCAGGATATTGTTTATCCATAGCGACCATCTCATCATCTCTTGTGACTTTAGCGATGATCGAGGCCGCACTGATGGCCGGGATCAATTGATCGCCTTTCACTATCGCCCTGACATCGCAATCCAGTTCGGGGCAATGTGTTCCATCCACCAGCACGCATTCCGGCATAACATCAAGTGCCCAGACTGCTCGTTGCATCGCCAGCAAACTTGCATTAAATATATTGATTTCATCAATCTCATCTATCTCTGCCCGGCCTGTACCCCAGCAAGCAGAACGCGCCCGAATTTCATCTGCCAAATGATAACGTTTTTTTTCAGACAACATTTTGGAATCTCGTAATCCCTGTATTTCCTGATCGTCATCAAGAATAACTGCAGCAGCAACAACAGGACCCGCCAATGGCCCCCTGCCGACTTCATCAACTCCGGCAATCAACTGATAAACATGCACCTCAAGATTTTCCAGGCTCATGTAATACCTGCCAACTGTAAAACGGCGGCGGCTGCAGTCTCACCAGAATTTCTTTTCAAATCCTTATGTATTTCCATGTATTTTTTTTCAAGCTCTGTAACTACCTGGCTATCACCAACAAAATTCATAATCTCCCTGGCCAGGCGTTCCGGCCTGCAATCAGCCTGCAAACATTCAGGAATGATTGCCGAATCAGCCAGCAGATTAGGTAATGAAACGTGTTTTACTTTTACCAATGCCCTGATTAAATAATAACTCAACCAGTTAAGCCGGTAGGCAACCACCATCGGTTTTTTATACAGCATCGCTTCCAATGTAATGGTTCCTGATGCCAGCAATACCACGTCTGCAGCCTCAAGCACGTCATGCGCCCGATCTTTATAAAAAGTAAACGGCAAGTGCGCTAATGAGAGTCTGGATACACTGTCAGTGAGCTGGTCAGCCGCTTTATCGCCCAGCAGACTACTGATAAAGTGTATCGAATTATCCTGCTTGTAGCACCAGTCTGCCGTCAATAGAAATGGTTCCATCAATCTGTTTAATTCCATCTTTCGACTACCTGGCATGATCGCAATTATCATTTTATCCCGGGGCAAACCCAATCTGCTGCGTGCTGCCAGCTTATCAGGATGTAATTTAATTTTATCTGCCAACGGGTGCCCAACATAAACCGCCCGTATATTATGACCTTCATAAAATACCTTCTCGAAAGGAAACAGGGTCAATAACAAGTCAACCGACGACGCCATCTTTTTTACCCGGTATGTCCGCCATGCCCAGACCTGCGGACTAACATAATGAACGGTCTTTATATGATGTTGGTGTAGCTTCTTTTCCAGACCAAGGTTAAAATCCGGTGCATCTATACCAATAAAGATATCTGGCGGTTTTTTTATAAAATGTCTGGCAAGGCGGCTCCTGATCCCCAGCAGCTCGAAATAATGAGATAGCACTTCAACAAAACCCATCACTGACAGTTTTTCCATCGGCGCGATAAGATGACAACCTGCCTGCTCCATTTTCGGCCCACCTATCCCTTCAACAATAACATCCGGTATTTTCTTGCGAATTGCACAGATCAAATCCGCACCTAGATAATCTCCTGACGCCTCACCGGCTACAATGCCTATACGGAGCATGAATTAACTCATCTTCAGAAAGGTTTATTAATATATTTTCTGTTGCTGTCATCATTACAGCATCAATATGCTAGCGTACTATCCCTCTCGTTGACGCCTGAATAAATCTGACAAACTCGGAAACTTCAATCGATTCAGCAGTCAACGATTCAAGTTTATCCAGCGCATCCTTTAATAACAAACCATCCCTGTAAATAGTCTTATAAGCCTTACGAAGATCATTGATAACTTCCTGTGAGAAGCCATGCCGTTTCAATCCTTGACGATTCAAGCCTCCGGGTTTTGCTGTATTACCCGCGACTATCAAATAAGGCGGAACATCTTGCACCACGACTGAAGAAATTGCCGTCAGACTGTGACGACCGACTCTGCAGAACTGATGCACCCCGGTGAAACCGCCCAAAATGACAAAATCATCAATCACAACATGGCCTGCAAGAGTGGCATTATTGGCAAAGATTGTATTATTGCCGACCAGGCAGTCATGGGCGATATGCACATAAGCCATGATCCAGTTGTCATTGCCAATGCACGTTATGCCACCGCCGGGCGCTGTGCCCCTGTTTATGGAACAGTACTCACGGATTGTGTTGCCATCACCTATTTCCAGGACAGAGTCCTTGTCTCCTGTATATTTTTTATCTTGCGGATCGTCGCCGATAGAGCAAAATTGAAATATTTTATTATTCTTACCGATGCGGGTTGGACCCTTGATGACGACGTGCGGGCCAATCCAGCTATTTTCATTAATTGTGACATTGGCGCCGACCACAGAATAGGCGCCGATTTCGACACCTTCGCCGATTGATGCATCAGGATGAATGATAGCACTAGCGGCGATCAAGGCTCCGGATCCGTAACAGTCGTGAGCAATATTGCTGAGGCAACTATGCTTTTATCAACTCGGGCAGTTGCTGAAAATTTCCAGATATTCCTGCGCACAGTAACAAAATCCACTTCCAGGCTTAACTGATCACCCGGTTCAACTATTTTACGAAATCTGGCCTTGTCTACTCCCACCAGATAATACAGTGCCCCTTCCGGCGGACTGATGTCCATCGATAGTTCCCCCAGGATTGCTGACGCCTGCGCCATAGCTTCTATGATTAACACACCAGGCATAATGGCTTGCTCGGGAAAGTGCCCCTGAAAAAAAGGTTCGTTCGCCGTGACATTTTTTATGGCCGTCAGGTATTTGTTTTTTTCAAATTCAATCACCCTGTCAAGCAATAGAAACGGATATCGATGTGGCAGCAAATTCTTGATTTGATCGCTATTGAGGATTGTCATCTTTATTTTTCTATTAAAAAGTCATTAATGAAGCGTTAACCTGGGCATTTTCCGCAAACATCAATCCGTTTTTTTTACAAATAATTCCAGTGTTATCAGACGTCTGGCCAATTCATCAAGCTGCTTGAACCTGATAATATTTTTTCGCCAAACTTTATTTCCCATGACAGGTAAGCCTGAAGAATAACTGCCAGCCTTCTTAATTGAATTTGTAACGCCTGACATACCGGTAATGATGACATCATCAGCAATATCTATATGCCCACTGATGCTTGAAGCGCCGCCAATATGACAACGTTTACCAATCGTTACACTACCAGCTAACGCAGCGCTGCCCGCTATAGCTGTATGTGCACCGACACGCGTATTATGACCGATTTGCACCTGATTATCGATTTTGACACCTTGTTCAATAACCGTGTCTTCCAGAGCACCTCGATCAATTGTCGTATTTGCTCCAATTTCTACGTCGTCCTCAATAATCACACTGCCAAGTTGCGGGATCTTGAGCCATTGACCATCATCATTGGCAATTCCAAATCCATCGGCGCCGCTGACTGCTCCAGGAGGAATCATTACACGCTGCCCCACACG
>JADFPU010000267.1 GCA_022562175.1 Pseudomonadota bacterium
CGAGGTCCATGCGGTCGTGCTCACGCCCCTTATCTACGTCCTGTAGGTAACTTGTTCTGATGCGTTTTGACCGCACATACTCCCTTCACCATAGCTACGGCTATGGTTGCGGTCGTGAGCACGTTCAAAACGCATCAGCCCTACGTGATTTTGTGCATGTATGCACTTATGCCTCGAAGACACGACTGCAAGGACGCAGGACGACTCCATGGAAGGAGGAGGTAGAGAACGTCTGGAACACGTTCTCGAGGTAGAGCGACTCAGGAGACAAAGTCGAGGAGTCGAGAGAGGCCATTTCGCCAACTCGTGCCATATGCGGGCTAGGAGTCAGTTCAGTTTTTGTCCGAGCCCATTTTATCATCGTTACCGGCGAGCAGCTTTTTGATGTTAGATCGATGTCGCCAGATAAGTCCTGCTGCCATCAAACTGAAGCACATGACGTAAACCGGCGGCGCTAATAACCACCAAGTATAAAAAGGCGTTATGGCAGCGGCGATGATGGCCGATAATGAAGAAATACGAAACAGTAGCACCATCAACAACCAGGTGCCCAAATAGGCCAGACCCAGCAACCAGTGCGTGGCGATGAGCACACCAACCAGTGTGGCAACACCCTTGCCCCCCCGAAAACCAAAAAATACCGGATAAAGGTGGCCGAGAAAGGCCGCGAGGCCGGTCAGCGCAATCACCCAATCGGGCATCTGCATCGCTTTGGCAAGTAATATGGGCAATATCCCTTTCAGAACATCACCGAGCAGGCTTAAAATAGCGGCTTTCTTGCCATGCATGCGTAATACGTTTGTGGCTCCTGGGTTGCCGGAACCACCTCGACGTGGGTCTTCCAGCCGCATCACTTTACAGACGATTATAGCTGTGGCGATGGATCCGAACAGATAGCCGAGCAACACGATAGTGAAATTGATTAGCATAAGCTTATTGGAATCTGCTCTGTCTGACAGGTCAAGTGAATTCGTTACGGGTTCGTTGTCATGTGTTAGCTGTATTGTTGGATATGATCTTGGAGGTATACTGAGACCTTTATAATTAACATTTGACCAACGGCAACTGACCAACACATGGACATAATCTATCTTAACGACCTGCGTATTGATGCCATCATCGGTATTTATGATTGGGAGCGGCGTACCAAACAACGCCTTATCCTGGATATAGAGATGGGCACGGATATCAGCAAGGCCGCTGCGAGCGAAAATGTTGATGACACGATAGATTACAAGGCGGTCGCAAAACGGATCATAGCTTTTGTCAGTGACAGTGAATTCAAACTGGTAGAGACGTTGGCGGAAAAGATCACGGAGATCATCCTCGGTGAATTCAATGTGCCGTGGTGTCGTTTGCGACTGAACAAACAGGGCGCCGTGCGAGGTGTGCGTGATGTTGGTATCTTGATCGAACGCGGCAAGCGTGACTGATATGGCGAGGGTATATATCGGTGTCGGTAGTAATGTAGACCACGATCATAATATCCGTGAAGGGGTGAAGGTGTTGAGGCAGCAGTTTGGAGAGCTTGTTATTTCACCTGTCTATGAGAGCACATCAGTCGGGTTTGACAGTGATAATTTTCTGAATCTGGTGATCGGCTTTGATACAGGGCTGGAATTAACGACGTTGGCAAAGGCACTGCGCGAGATTGAATATAAATTCGGTCGCAGCAGAAAAGAACCGCGTTTTTCCCCACGTACTCTGGATATCGACATATTACTTTACGATGATGTCATCACTCACGAAGGCTATTTGCAGGTGCCGAGGGACGATATAGATAAGTATGCTTTCGTACTCAGACCATTAGCGGACATTGCCGCGGATATGAAACACCCGTTGACAGGTCAGCGATATAGCGATCTTTGGAATGCATTCGATCAGACGGGACAGGAACTGTGGCATGTCGACTTTGATTTAGATTAGCATAGTGTTCATATAGGAGCAGCTATGAATGAGATCAGCAATGTAGCTGACAGGCAGGATGCACAATCAGCATGGTCGGATCTTTATCTGAAAGAAGATTATTGGGCGGTTTGGTTAGGCTTTGCCCTCATCGTTGCAGGCTTGTTTATCTTTTTGCCCAACCCCCCCGGCAGACATCGACAGCATAATCGCTGAAACAAACCATATTCTAAAGATTGAATCGGAAAAGGCACCGTTCAGGACGCTCGCCTGGTATGACGCCTATGACAAAAAGAACAAACTGAAAGCTAAAGATAAAGCCTATGCAAAGAAAATTAAAAAGTGGTTAACAAAGCCACACTCATGGCAAACAAACCCAATCGATGCCTTCGTTCTGACGCAGGCAAATACTGAAGAAAAGCTTGTGGCGGCAAAGGAAAAGTACCAGGCGGTAAATGTCGAGACCAGGCAACTGAAGCAGACTGCACAGGCAATAGAAGCCCTGGCAGTACAAGCCTCCTATCAGGAGGTTGAACTGAATGCGCAGGCGGACAAAGCGATCAGTGAGTATCGCATGCAAAAACGCTGTGTGGTGTATCCGCCGCCATTGCCACGGCAGCGGCATGCCGTGCAAAGAAGGAAGAGGTGAAGCTGGCCTATTTAATGTTCTTTATAATATTTCCGGGCATCACAGCGAACATCTAGTCATG
>JADFPU010000095.1:0-2056 GCA_022562175.1 Pseudomonadota bacterium
TCGCGGTTACAGGTCGTGCAGCACCACTGCGGGCCGAAGGCCGGCACATTATCGGGCTCGGTGCGGGTGAGCCTGACTGTGACACCCACGAGCATATAAAACAAGCCGCCATTGAATCGATCAACGCCGGATTTACCAAGTATACGCCTGTTGGCGGCACTGCCGAGTTGAAGCGTGCCATTATCAATAAATTTAAACGGGAAAATGCACTCGATTATAATGAAGATCAGATCCTGGTCTCCTGCGGTTGCAAACACAGTCTCTATAACCTGATGCAGGCCCTGCTCAATCCAGGCGATGAGGTCATTATCCCCGCACCGTACTGGGTCTCTTACCCGGACATGGCCCGTCTGGCCAGCGCAGAACCGGTGATCATCAATGCGGGTATCGCTGAGGGATTCAAGATCAACAAGGCACAGTTGCGCAGTGCCATCACGGAAAAATCGCGTCTGTTCATTATCAACAGTCCTTCCAACCCGACGGGCGCCTGTTATAGCGAACAGGAATTGGCAGAATTAGCCGAGGTGTTGCTGGAATTTCCACAATTAATAATCGCCACGGATGACATTTACGAGCACATTCTCTGGGGCCAGCAATCATTCAGAAATATCCTCAACGTATGCCCTGATCTCTATGACACGACGGTGGTATTTAACGGCGTCTCGAAAGCCTATTCCATGACCGGCTGGCGTATAGGCTATGTCGGTGGACCAGTCCCGCTGGTCCAGGCAATGCAGAAGATTCAGTCACAGAGCACCTCTAATGCAACCTCAATCGCGCAGGTGGCTGCACAGTCTGCGCTGGAGGGAAGTCAACGCTATATTGAGGAAAGCACCGCTATCTTCAAGACACGACATGATTATGTCTACGACCGTTTAAATTCGATGACAGGGATTAATTGTTTGGCGTCAGAGGGGACTTTCTATAGCTTCCCGAATGTGGAAGGCGCGATGGAAAGCCTGGAGGGGATCAACAATGACGTGGAATTTGCCGAATATCTGCTTGATAAAGCGAATGTAGCACTGGTGCCAGGCTCCGCCTTTGGCGCGCCGGGCTATATGCGCTTGTCCTATGCCACCAGCATGGAGAATCTGCAAAAAGCCATGGCTAGACTTGAGCAGGCTTTGCAATAAAAAAAGCCCTCCGGGAATACGGCAGGTTGTGTTAAAATTATATTATGAGCTTTATGAGCTTAATGATTTCAGAACTATATGATGCGTTAAAAGAAGCCGGCGCGACGGAGGATAAGGCACGTGCAGCGGCCAGTGCTGTGGCGCAGAGGGAAGATAGATTCGACAAAATTGAGATCAAGTTAACAATAATGGAAGGCAAAATAGACTTATTAAAATGGATGATAGGTTTTAATCTCGCCTTTAGCATGGCTGTTGTCTGGAAAGTGTTTACTTAAGTTCTGATAATCCTGACATTAAACTTTGAAATTCCCATTCCCCGGTAGCTCAGTTGGTAGAGCGGGTGACTGTTAATCATTAGGTCGGCGGTTCGAGCCCGTCCCGGGGAGCCAATTTCCAGCATAGCATTTCTAATCCTTATGTCTGGCTCAAATCATGACAGACTTTGAACTTGAGTTAACGAAATGACATTATCAGATTGAGCCACTGGAATTATTTTCTGTAAAAGTATCTTGAGTTTATCTTCATCAAATTTTTCGGCAGCCCGTTTCAATTCATTCAGGTTTTTCTCAAGAAGCTTCATATCGATTTCAGGATGCCTGGCAAGTAATATTTTTTCATGCGATGTTGCTTCTTGTCGTTCGTCATCATGGAACAGTTCTTCCGTGAGCTTTTCACCTGTACGTAAACCAGTATATTCAATCTTTATATCAGTTCCTGGTGTGGAACCCGACAGTCTAATCAATTGCTCCGCAAGATAAGAAATCCTGACAGGCTCGCCCATATCCAGAACAAATATCTCCCCCCCTTTAGCCATCGCGCCGGCCTGAAGAATCAGTTGGCAGGATTCACGTATCGTCATAAAAAAACGCTTTACCTCTGAGTGCGTAACGGTCACTGGTCCACCACGTTTTATTTGCTCCTGA
>JADFPU010000095.1:2066-10256 GCA_022562175.1 Pseudomonadota bacterium
ACTTCAGGATCAGTCACCGTGACCGGTCCACCTTTTTCAATCTGCGCTCTAAAGATCGGAATGACGCTCCCTGCGCTGGCAAGCACATTGCCAAATCTAACCGTAACAAAACGCGTATTCGACACTTTGTTCATATATTCACAGTACATTTCAGCAACGCGTTTGCTCATACCGAGCACATTAACCGGGTTAACTGCTTTGTCGGTAGATATCAGAACAAACTTTTCGCACTTATACTTATCAGCCACCTTGGCAAGGTTGACAGTACCAAATATATTGTTGCGAACTGCTTCACGGATCTGGTTTTGAAGAAGAGGAACATGTTTATATGCCGCCGCATGAAATATCACACTTGGCCTATACATATTCAATGTATGCTCGAGCTTATCGCTATCACAGATATCACCTAATATGCCTCTGATTTTCAAAGATGGGTAAGCTGAAGATAACTGTTGTTGTATTTTATATAGATTGAATTCACTTCTCTCAAAGATTATCAGGCATTCAGGACCGAGTTCAGCAATTTGATGACACAACTCTGCACCGATCGAGCCTCCACCACCGCTAACAAACACGATTTTGTTCACCAGACTATCCTGGATCACTTTCCAGTCCAGCTCTACTTTCTCCCTGCCCAATAGGTCCTCAATAGATAAATCTCTTAACTTGTCCAGAGAAGGCGTGCCTGGCACCATATCTGTTAATTTTGGCAATGTCCTGACAGGTATTGTTGTCTCTTCACAAAAAGCCACGATCCGTTGCATTTGTTCGTTCGTTGCAGAAGGAATAGCTATCACGATAATTGATGGTTCATGCTTCTCCACAATTTCATTTAGTCTCTCTATCTTACCTAGCACACGAACGCCATGAATTTCCGAGTTTTTGAGTGCAGGGTTGTTGTCAATAAAACCGACAGGAAGATAGCTGCCATTCCTTAACATATCCCTGGCAAGCATTTCACCTGCCCGGCCTGCACCGATTATCAGCGCTCTGTTTTCAGTTGAGATGGCCTTGAGATTAAACGTGTGATCTTTCCATAATCGATAACCCAGCCTGGGACCTCCAAGTAAAAAGGTGAGGAATACCGGATACAAAATTAACACAGTTCTGGGTACACCCTCCAGACGGAATACTATAAAAAGAATTAACGTAATACAGACTCCGCCGAGCATGGTGGCACGGGTAATATTCCACAAATCCGGCAAACTGGCGAAACGCCATATCCCTCGATAAAGGTTCATGCGCCAATATATAATCGCCTGCACAAACACTACATATGGCAACGCAATTAAACTAACTTTCCACTCGGGAAACGGAAAATCAAAATTAAACCGTGCCCACCACGCTAATTGCCACGACAATGCCGACATCAATAAATCGTGGATGATGACGGTATGACGATTATTTATTCTTTTCACAAATCATGCCCCACTGATCTTCAAACCAACATAGCGTAATTGTATGACTAACCAAATTGCAGTGACTATTATAATCGCTAATAAAGTCATATAGATAGATAATGTTTTTTGGACATAGGCCACAAAAGCTAACGGCCAAAGCATGACGATATTAATAGATAGAACCGACAGTGCAAGTTTTTTATGACTTGCTCCGAGTTGTATAAAACGCTGATATGCATGGGATCTATGCGCGCTATACCAACGCTCCCTCCTTACGATTCTGCGCAATAAAGTTAATGTCGCATCACAGATAAACACTGCCAACATAATTATCCATATTAAAATTGGAACACTGCCGGTTTTTTCACCAATCAATGCCAGTATTCCGAACGAAAATCCGATCAGGCAACTGCCAACATCCCCCATAAATATCTTTGCCGGTGGCCAGTTCCAAACAAGAAACCCTGTACTTGCTGCCATGAGGATAAAACAAATCAATGCCATACCTTGTTGGGCGCTCATCCAAAATAACATACCTGACAAACATGCAGTACTGATCGCCTGTATCCCGGCAATCCCATCCGTGCCATCCATAAAATTATACAAGTTAGTCAGCCAGGCAATGCCTAATACAGCTAATAGATTGCCAATATAAGGCATATGTAAATCATAAACGCCCAGGTCAATTGAATTAAATCCGTCAATCCAGAAAAGTGCCCACACAGCAGCAATTAAATAGAAAATTGCCCGCCATATTGCAGGAGTATTTCTATGATCATCTATCCAGCCAATAAGGGAAACCAAGAACCCTCCGCCGCCCAATGCCACAGCAATATTTACCGGAATCACCGCCAAGACAGCCAGTAAAATGATACCTGCCAAAAAAGAAAGGCTGATCGACAATCCACCACCTGTGGGTGTCGGGATTGAATGAGAACTCCGTTCATTCGGCTCATCCATGACAGAATGCTTCAGCGCGTATCGCCTGACCCATCCGGTTATTAGCATTGAAGATAAAAATATGACAGTCAGACCAATAATTAAATAAATTGCATCCAAAGTATTGATTTGCGCCATCACGAGTGAAGCATATACCATTCAACAGTGGATGCTAAGCCCTCATCCAAGCTATATGGCGGTGACCATTTGAGATTTTTTTTTATTTTTGAATTATCGATAACTAATGATTGGGTTAATCGTTCAATACTCCTGATCTTGCCTGTTAGCACGGCCATCACTTTAAGCAATGATATTGGCAATGGTATCAAAAACGCTTTACGCCCCATTGCTGATGCTATTTTCCGAATAAGTTCCGGGATTGAAACATCATAATCGCTGATCAAAAATATTTGATTGGCTGCATCCGGATGTAGCATACAGGCAAGGATCGCATTGCATAGATTCTCAATAAATAAAATGCTGCGTAAATTTTTAATCGATGCCAGTGGCAACGGATAGCCTCGTGCAACCACCTTAAGTAACTGTAAAAAATTAGCCTTGACACCCGGTCCGTATACCAGTGGTGGACGAAGTATTACCGATTTCATTGTGGAGCTTTCGCATACTTTATATATAGCCCGCTCTGCCTCGAATTTACTTATCGAATAGGAATCTTGAGGATTAGCCAGGTCACTTTCCGCAAACCCATACTGCCTGGAGTGTTTTTCGGCAGTTGTATATTCCCCATTGACCTTTATTGTGCTTAGAAATATAAATCGCTTCACGCCCCGGCGAGCTGCTTGCTCTGCCAGCAACCTGGTACCACTAACATTCGTTCTTCGATATACCGCCAGATCATCCCTGCTTTTATTGACCCTGTGGACCCGCGCAGCCAGATGAACAACGAATTCCACCCCATCTAAAAGATGATTATAATCATTATCCTGCCTGTCAAGATCAAACGTAACACGATCCGTTACCGGAAAATCTTCAGGCAGTGAGTATATGGATTGTTGCCGGATAGCAGCCCGTACCTGGAATCCTTCTCTGTGTAATAATCTTGACAATGACTGGCCGACAAATCCGTTTGCACCAGTAACCAGTACCCTGGTCATCAAAGACTATGAAAATAATGATTACTTTTCATTATGCCTGCCAAAATCATCTTCAAATCGCACGATATCATCCTCGCCCAGATAACTGCCTGATTGCACTTCAATAACCTCCAGCAGATCCTCCTCAGCGTTCTCCAGCCGGTGCTTTTCTCCCAACGGGATAAAGGTTGATTCGTTCTCTTTCAATTTGAAAGTCTTGTCTCCGCATGTCACGGTCGCAACTCCGCTTACCACGACCCAGTGCTCCGCCCTTTTGTGGTGTAGCTGCAGTGACAGCTTTTTCCCGGGTTTTACTGTCAACCGCTTGACCTGGAATCTTTCACCACTATCAATGGTTTCATAACTTCCCCATGGGCGATATACTTTCGTATGCAAGAGTCTTTCTTCACGCTCGTCCTGTTTGAGTTTTTCCACGATATGTTTGACGTTCTGTGATTTCGTCCTGTCACCTACCAGAATCGCATCAGGCGTCTCGATGATGATCATATTCTCGCATCCAACCGTAGCTATCAGCCGCCCCCTCGACAATACCAGGGTATTACGTGTCTCTGTGGCAATAACATCACCAAGAAAGACATTATTATCCTGATTCTTGGCATTGACATCCCATACCGCTGACCACGATCCAATATCAGACCAGCCGGCATCCAGTTCCACCAAAGCAGCCTGGTGATCATTGTCTCCGCCGACTTTCTCCATGACTGCATAATCAATTGAATCAGATGGACAAGAAAGAAATGCCTGCTGGTCAAGCCTGAAGAACAAGCCATCATGTTTTCCGCCGGCAAAGGCATCTGTACAGGCAGTTAATATATCCTGACGATATTTTCCTATGACCTGTAACCAGACAGACGCTTGCATCATAAATATCCCGCTATTCCATAAATATTCACCCGATTGCAGGTATTTTTCAGCGGTAACACTGTCAGGTTTTTCCACAAACTCCTGAATAATATAGGCACCTGTGTCTTGTTCCCCGGTTAACCTGTCTGCCGTCTTGATATATCCATAACCTGTTTCAGGCTGAGTAGGCTTGATACCAAATGTGACCAGCATCCCTCGCTGCGCCAATTTACCAGCCGTTTTTACAGCGTCCTGAAATCCGGCAGTATCTTCTATCTGATGATCCGCCGGCATCATCAGGATAACCGGATTATTTTCCTTTACAGACAAAGCCGCTATGGTGAGGGCCGGAGCAGTATTTCTCCCCGCTGGCTCCAGTACGATACTTTCAAGATCAACACCAATTTGCGAGGCATGTTCATCAACAAGAAAACGATGTTCTTCGTTGCACAACACCAGCGGTCTTAATATTTCCTGATCAGAACCCAGACCTTCAAGTCTTTTCAATGTTAACTGCAGCATCGAATCCTTATCGTTAAACGAAAGAAACTGCTTAGGATAGAGATCCCGCGACAGGGGCCAGAGTCTGGTGCCACCCCCACCTGCGAGGATTACCGGAAATAAAGATGTCATGTTAAAAAATTCCCTCAGTAACGACTAATTTTTAAAAAAAACCGTCGTACTGGCGAAAGCCAGTACCCAGTCAAAAAAGAACCCGCTGAAAGCGGGACATTATCTACTGGATGCTGGCCTGCGCCAGCAAGACGGTTCCTATTATCCAGTCAAACCAACTCTTCATACAAATCCCGCCAATCCGGGTTCAACACTTCAATAGCATTTATCTTCCAGTTCCTTTTCCAGAATTTCATGGCCTTTTCCCGTTCAATAGCCGACAACATCGTCTCATGCACTTCATACCAAACTAATCTGTCCAGCCCATATTTTTGCGTGAAACCTTTTACGAACTTATTTTTATGTTGCCAGATACGTTTGGGTAAATCAGAGGTGACACCAATGTATAATGTTCCGTTTTGTTGGTTGGTGAGTATATAAACACAGGGCAGTCTTTCCATTGCAAGTGATTATATCCACTGGATGCTGGCCTACGCCAGCAAGACGGCGTCAGGTTTCTGTAATTCCCGAAGGAGCCCATATCTTGTTAGCAATGACGTCATGCTGGCGCAGGCCAGCATCCAGTCAATTTATTCCGCTGAAAGCGGACATTGATTAACTGCTCAATGCCCTCTCATATAATGCCAGTGTCCTCCTGTTAATGATATCAACAGAAAATTCTGACTCGACGAGTTTTCGTCCAAACTCGCCCATTTTTATACGCAGTTGTTTATTTTCAGCAAGTCTTGTTATGGCCCTGGCAAGTCTCTCTGCATTCTTAACCGGCACCAGCAGGCCGTTTTCTTCATTTATAACAATCTCCCGGCATCCCGGCACATCTGTTGCGATAACAGGTCTGCCAGATGCTGCTGCTTCAAGCAGGGTTTTCGGCAAACCTTCACGATAATAGGTTGGCAGACAAACAATACTGGCTTTTCGCATAACATCAGGCATGTCATTGTGATGTCCCCACCATTCAACTATCCCCTCATTATGCCACTGCTCCAGGTCTTCCCTTGTCAATGACATGGGGTTTTCCGAATCAACGTCGCCAACCAGTACAAACCTCGCCTTCAAACCGCCCTTGACACATAACCTCGCTGCCTCGACAAACTCACCAATCCCTTTGTAACGAAGCATTCTGGCCGCAAGCATAATTACTGGTATGGCATTACTTTCAACAGAATAACTGAATCTTTCCAGGTTAACCCCGGAACCCTTGATCAATTCACTACATTCTGTCCGCATACCTTGAGCAATCAGATCCTTCCGGTCATCCTGATTTTGCAATATCACCCAACTATTCCTGCGATTCAATAAACTCAATAGAACCGGTTTAACCAGCATACGCAACATAGCTGTGCTTTTATTCCCTGACAAGAACAAATTTCCCAAACCCGTCACAGCATTGATTACGATCGGAACGGAATTAAACAGGCAAGCAATTGATCCAATCAATATGGGTTTAAGCGAAACGTGGTGGACAATATCAGGTTTTATCTTTCTGTAAATCCCTGACACCCGGAATAATACTATCAGGTCAGCAAGCGGATTCCCGACAGCACGTCGGAAATTAACATCAATCAGATTGATGCCGGCTTTTGTAATAATATCACCATATTGTCCGACTCTGGTGATGAGTGTCACCTGGTATCCTTGCTTGATCGATGCCTTTGCCAGGTCAAATCTGTGACTGTAGAAATACCAGTCCTCAGAAATCAGGTACACAATTTTTTTCGATTTCACTCCATCCAACGTTCGTGCCATGCCTGAAACATAAGAATATCCCATAAATAGTATTGCCAGTTTCTTTTACCGGAAAGATGCTCAGTCCACTTCTCCCTCACCCGGGCAGGATCTAGGTAACCTTGTTCCGCCAATTTTCTTTCATCAAGCAAAGATTCTGCCCAATCACGCAACGGTCCACGCAACCACTTATGAATGGGAATGGCAAATCCCATTTTTGGACGTTCGATCAGTTTATCGGGCAAATATTTTCCGAGCATCCTTCTCAACAACCATTTCCCCTTGCCGTCCCTGATTTTCATTGAAAGTGGCAAGGTCCATGCGTATTCAACAACCTTATGATCCAGCAACGGAACCCTTGCTTCAAGGGACACGGCCATACTCGCACGATCAACCTTGGTTAATATATCATCATGAAGATAACTGATCGTATCCAGATATTGCATCTGTTCAACATATTCAGTCATCGTTGTAATGAATTGGTTATTAGATATAGCACTGTTAGCTTCTTGCGCATCAAGTACAATCTCATCCGGTTTATCCCAGTGACTAACCAGCTTAATGTATCTGGCATACCTGTCATCTATCAAAATATCTGCCAGTTTGTATAACTTGTCTCCAATCTGAGGAATATTCAGCCTGCCCGGCAGATGTCCCAGTATTTTACTCCATAAATCTGCAGAGCATAGATTTATGCAACGCTGTAATACATGCCGTCCTGGTCGCCCCATCAGTCTGATTGCCCTGTCCAGACGATCAGCGAGAAAATAGCGGGAATAACCTGCAAATACCTCATCACCACCATCTCCGGTCAGTGTTACCGTTACATGTTGTCTGGTAAGTTTCGAGATAAGATAGGTAGGAATCTGTGAAGAATCAGAAAACGGTTCATCATATATATCCGGCAGATCCGGAATCACCTTCATCGCATCATCCGGCGTGACATAAAATTCATGGTGGTCAGTCCCGAGATGTGCCGCAACCTTCCCTGCATATTCGGCTTCATTATAATCCGGCTCACTAAAACCGATGGTATAGGTTTTTACAGGACGTTCACTGTGCTTTTGCATTAACGATACGATAAGTGAAGAATCAATACCTCCAGACAGAAATGCGCCAAGTGGTACATCTGAGATCATTCTCCTGCAGACCGCTTCTTCAATAATGTCCTCCATATTCCGTATCAGGGCTTCTTCATCGGCCAGACTACTTCTGTCCTTTCCTTGTGAAATCACCTGCTCCATATTCCAGTATTGATGTATGTCCGGGTGCCCCCCCGGTTTAAACGTAAGAATACATCCGGGTTGTAGCTTGAAAATATTTTTATAAATTGAATGTGGAGTCGGGACATAATTATGGCGTAGATATGCGGCGAGGGCGTTTCTGTCTATCTCTGGCACCCACCCCGGGTGTCCCCGCAAGGCCTTTAGCTCTGACCCAAATAAAAAAAGGCCACCGAAGCGGCCCCAATACAGGGGTTTTATGCCTAATCTGTCTCGCACCAGATACAGTATTTTCTCCTCTTTATCCCATAA
>JADFPU010000096.1 GCA_022562175.1 Pseudomonadota bacterium
AATAAGTTGCTTGATTTCTTCGTTTTGCATTACATTCGTCCTCTGAGGGGCTTAATTAAACAGTTCTCATAAAATGCATACTGTGCTTACTGATAAACATACCCTGGGACCAATTAACCGCCCCAGGAGTCTATCGGGCTCCCGGGTAGTTTTTTGAGGCGGGTTTCCAGTACCGGCTAATTATCCAGATGTCTAGCCTGAATTACCAGACGCCTGGCGAAAAAGCTAATAACTGAAGAGAGTTTCGTGGATGACGACAGCCAACGAAAAATTCTACGACGAGGATAACTTACTGTGCCTGACTTAGCGAACTAACACGTTTTTCGTTACGTTTCGCCAGTTTCATAATCAGTTTATCGAGCCCGTTTTTCCTGATTTCGGATGCAAATGACCCGCGGTAAGTTCCAACCAGGCTGACGCCGTCAACAGCAATGTCAATAATCTTCCATTCTCCACTGCTATCGGCACGCAGCCGGTAATGGATGGGTGTGATCTCGGCACTGCCCTTTGCAGTGAGCTCGGTCTTGACGACTGCCAGTCTCGAATTCGGTGCTGGCTCCGACGACAGATAGACGATTTTATTTTCTGAATATTCCAGCAAGGCCTTGGCGTAGGTGCTAACCATCAGGGTTTTAAATTGATTGGTGAAAGCCATGCGTTGACCGTCTGTAGCGCTCGACCAGGAGGATTTCCCCAATATATATCTAGCCATGACTGGAAAATCGAAATGCGGAACAATAAGTTCTTGAATCAAATCGAATAAATGACCCGGATGAAGTTTCAGATCTTCCTGCTCAGCGAGCAACCTTTCAATGACCTTATCAGACGTACTCCTGATGACATCTTCAGCACTCGGCGTTACCGCGTAGCTTACAGATAACAGAAATGGCGCCAGCAAAAGAGTGATAATAACGACTCTAAATTTCATGATCGAGTGTCTCCGTATTTTATTACTATAGGCCTGCGACCCTGCATGTGTGGTTATTATTTATGTAGCGGCTCCGCCGTGACTACACTTCTAGTACCCTGCAACTGTTGCATCCTTACCTCAGAGTTGCATATTGTACAATATTTTAATAGGTTCCCTGCCTTTGAGAAAGGATTTCTTCATAAAAAGTTCCCTTGAAATTGCCAACAACGTCACACTATGCACTGCTATTCTGTATTTAAAAAAAAAACAGACTTACGACTATGAATTTACATTAAATTTACAAAATATCTGCTTTGCGCCATGGCCTGGGACAGAGACTTAAAATGGCTTCCACATCAGGATCAGCTTCGGTAACAGGGTCAATGCAGAGAGTAAGGCAATGAACATGGCCAAGGCCGTCAAAATTCCAAAATAAATGGTGGGAATGAAGTTAGACATTACCAGGATAGAGAAACCGACGATAATAGTCGTCGCAGTATAGAAAACAGCACGCCCTATATTGGCATGACAATAATGCAGGGTCTGCAAATAATCTTGCCTTCGCTCAAATTCTTCTCTGAACCGATAGATATAGTGGATACTGTTGTCTACGGCGATTCCTATCGTTATCGCTGAAATAGTGATAGTCATCATATCCAGCGGGATATTTAGAAGTCCCATCAAACCAAGGATAATCGCTGCAGCCAGAATATTGGGAATAATGCCGATCACGGCAAGTGGTACCGATTGAAACAGAACCAACAGCATCAGGGCAATACCCAGCATAACGACCCCAAGCGTTAAAATTTGAGACCTGAACAGGCTCTGTAGCATGTTATTGTAGAGTACCAGCAAACCGGTAATCTGAAATTCATCTGTGGATAACCCGAGTTTTGTCTGTAGATCATGATCGATCTTTTCAAGTAATTCCTTTCTACGCAAATCCGGCAAGGAATCTATAATTCTCATGGTTATCCTGGCTTCATTATTGTCGATTGAGATATACGGCGAGATCATGCTCGATTTTATCTCCTCTGGCATTCGCTTGTTGATGATAGCCAGTTCAAAGGCATCAAATTCTTCCCCTTCATTCAGATCCTCCGCTACCTGCAAAATCGATGCCAGTGATAATACTTTGCCGACTGCCTGCAATTCTGTAAGGTAATCATGCACAGCTTTTATTCGATCGACCTTGAAGGAGGTAAACCAGACATCTGCCGGATCCACTTCAATGTCGCCAAACATGGCATCCAGATCGTCAAAGCCATCATCGACTTCAATTCCTGCCGCATCTTCAAGATTTCCGTATTCCTGTTCTGCATCAAACTTAATGATGATATCCAGCGGGTTTGTCCCACCAAGTTTTTCATCTATCAACCTCAATCCCTGATAGATCTCTGTGCTGCTGCTGAAATAATTAACAAAGCTGTTTTCGACCCGCAGCTGTGTAATGCCGATTGCACTAATGACTGCCAGCAAAACTGCTGCAACAAGTACTTTGCCTCCATGTTTTTCCGTGATTGCGGCCAGTGCAGCGGTAAACCGGACTTCTGCGCGCTCCGGCCTGATATTGGTGGATTTGCCCAACATGACAAAAACGGCAGGAAATAATGTAAATGATGTAAAAAACGTAACCATCAAGCCAAGAGTCATCATCCAGCCGAAGTCAATAACGGGCTTGATGCCGCTCACAACCAGGGAAGCAAATCCCATCATGGTCGTCAACGATGTATACAGGCAGGGCCAGACCATCTTTTTCGTTGTTTCAAATACCAACTGACGATGCTCCCAATCCGGGAAATCACGCCGTAATTGCCGGTAACGTACTACCAGATGGACATTCATCGACATGGTCAGGATCAACATCAATGAAATAAAATTTGACGAGATGACCGTTACCCGCCAGCCAATCAAGCCGAGCAGCCCAATCATAATCAGGCCTGCGAATACACAACTGAGCAAGGGCAACACTACCCAGCGTGCCTGCCGAAAAATAATCGACAGCATACAGACAAGGAAAATAAAGACCCCCGCGCCAAATATTATAAGGTCATTCCTTATAAAGGTAATCATGTCATCGGTAATCATCGGTACGCCACCGAGATGGACTACCCCGAACTCCCTGTATTTCTTTATAATTTCGCGGATCTGTCGAATATATTCATGATTTAGACTGTCCACCTCCGTCTTGACAACATCGTATTTTTCCAGTGTCAGCTTTAATAGTTGCCTTTCATCTTCATTAATACCTTCAAATTGCTTTTTCAATAACAACTGGTTTTTCTTCTTTTGCAGGGCAAGGTATTCATGATTGGTTTTCAGGTTGACCAACAATGCTGTGGTCTGCCCATCCTTGCTGATAATAAGTTCACTGAAGATCGGACTGTTGATCAATTCCGCCTTTGCGCGTTGCCTGTCGACGCTGTCATCTTCCAGTGTACGGTAATTCTTAATGGCTTCCGATAGTGTGCCACCGACAATTTTTAACAGCGGCACATCGAGCAAGGATACAATGGAATCGACCCGTTCCAGCCGGCTCAATTCTTCGCGCAGGTCCTTGATATGCTGTAATGACAAATCAGAAAACAGATCTTCATCAGGGGTAAATGTAACAAACAGGTACTCCTTCGTTTCGTATCTGTCATTTACTTCACGAAAAACCCTGAGGTCTTTATCATTTTCAAGTAACAGGGAATCTGCTGATGCATCCAGCTTGAAATCCTTTGCATGGTAAGCAAAAAAAACAAACAACAAGGCAAGCAGGGTGAGAACGATACGGGGGGATCCCAATACCAGCGTGTTATAATTATCAGCGAAACGATCCAGCATTAACGTTAATATGCTCCATACAGGTGATTATGATTGTAAATACACACACTAATTTTTCAGATCAACGCCGGATTCTCCGAGACTCTTCATCCCGCGTCAACAGTAAATAAAGATCGGGCCATGATTGTGCTACACTGATTTCATCTTTCGGTTTGGCAAGGACAACTTCAAAATGACAAAAATAATGTATCTCTTTACACTGTTTTTAATCTCCACAAGTGTCATTGCCCAGAGCCCATCTGCCGATACAGCAAAGCTTTATTTTATCTCACCTGCCAATGGTGACACCGTTACCAACCCCGTTACAGTTCGGTTTGGCCTAAGCAACATGGGTGTCGCCCCTGCCGGTGTGAACATGGAAAATACAGGACACCACCATTTGCTAATCAATACAGACTTACCGGCTCTCGATAAACCAGTACCCAACGATGCCAGTCACCGTCATTTTGGTAAAGGACAAACTGAAACCAGGCTAGAATTGGCCCCTGGTAAACACACTTTACAGTTATTACTCGGTGATTTTGTCCACATCCCCCACAAACCTCCGGTGAAATCAGAACAAATCACAATTACCGTGAAGTAATGAAATAGCCTGATCAAATGGCATGGACGTGCCTGTCTTCCAATAATTCAATCATATAGCCGTCCGGATCCTGCACGAATGCCAGCACAGTGTCGGTGCCTTTCATCGGCCCCGCTTCGCGCACGATCTTGCCACCACTTTCACGTATTTTCTCACATGCCGAGTACACATCATCAACGCCGATGGCAATATGGCCATAGGCATTACCCAGATCATAACTATCCGTGTCCCAATTATGCGTCAATTCCAGCACGGTACTATCTTCCTCATCAGCGTAGCCGACAAAAGTCAGGGTAAATTTTCCCTCCGGGAATTTTTGCTCACGTAATACCTTCATCCCCAGGACATTGGTATAAAATTCTTTTGATCGTTCAAGATCCCCGACACGTAACATGCAATGCAGTATGCGCATAATGTAACTCCTGGTAATCAGATTTAACAATGCTGCCCTGCTCTCAACCAACCATTTCAAAATGCTCTGTTATTCTAACCTCAGCTTTGTATAAGACTCCTTCTCCCCTATTTTAGGGGAAAAGGCCGGGATGAGGGGTGAAAATTATATAAATTTACACATATTTTATGCCTTCCACCCTCTCGGCTTGGGCGTCATGCGTCGCTCTACCGACTACACACCCCACAAGGGGGCCCCGAGGTCCGTGTAGTCAACCCAAACCCTCTCCCGCCAGCGGGGAGAGGGCTTCATTTCTTATGTGAAGCTCAGGTTATTCTATGTAAAATTCATGGAAATAACATCAGTGTACTCACCAGCATATTGCCGCGCACTGGTTTCCCAACTGAATTCCTGTTGCATTGCGGTACGCATGATCTGTTTCCAGCAAGACTGGCAAGACCGGTACATCGTGATCGCACGGTGGGCAGCATCAAGAAAATCCCTGGTCGTTGCGTCATGGAATTGAAAACCTGTTGCAGTTTGATTGCCTAGTGTTGCTACAGATGTATCAACCACCGTATCCGTCAGACCGCCGGTTTTGCGCACTATCGGTATGGTGCCGTAACGAAGACTATAAAGTTGCGTGAGTCCGCATGGCTCATAACGTGACGGCATCAAAAAAATATCGGCGCCGGCCTGGATCCGATGAGCCAGGACTTCATTGTAATCAAGCACCACTGCCATGCGGCCAGCAAAGTTACCAGCCGCTGCTTGTAGCAACTGTTCATAGCGAGCATCGCCTGTACCGAGTACAACAAATTGTACCTGCTGTTCCTGTAACAACCCGGCCAGGCCATCAAGGATAAGGTCGATACCCTTCTGCTCTGATAAGCGGCTGATGTGTGCGAGTAATACTGCATTGTCATCTTCCTGCAAACCAACTTGCTGTTGCAAAGACCGCTTGTTTATTTTTTTACCATGCAGGTCATTGAGCCAATAATGCTGTTCAATCATGGGATCATAACGCGGGTCCCATAACCGGTAGTCCACCCCGTTCAGTATCCCGCTCAGACATTCGCTTCGATGCCTTAGCAACCCATCCAGGCCATGTCCATAGGCAGGCGTCATGATCTCTTTTGCATAAGCGGGACTAACCGTTATCAATTTGTCTGCGTAAACCAGACCACCTTTGATAAAGGAGAGATTGCCATAAAACTCCAGCGAGTCCGATGACCGAAATTTATCCGCTAATTCAAGCGAGTCGAACATTGTATAAGGGAATATCCCTTGATAGGCCAGATTGTGGATCGCAAAGATGATGGCTGGACGTTCGCTTTCCTGTGCAAGTAGCGCCGCTGCAAGGCCGGTATGCCAATCATTGCAATGTAACAGCGCAGGCGACCAGTTAAGGCCGGCCTGATTCAGACTGATAAGCTTAATCACTCGCCCGAACAAGCCAAAGCGTTCGGCATTATCCAGCCAATCCTTGCCATCCTCTGCCAGATAAGGGCTACCGGGCCGATCATATAAAGCAGGGATATCGACCAGGTAAACCGGCACATCACTATCAGGCAGCGTAGTTTCCAGCAGGCGATAGCGAATGTCTGTGTCCGGCACAAGCATCTCGCTATATACCTTTACATCATGCACGCTGGCGAGTACGGCCCTGTAGGCAGGCAACACTATGCGAATATCATAGCCCAGATCACGCAGCGCCATCGGCAAAAAACAGGCGACATCGGCCAGACCACCGGTCTTGATCAAAGGATAGACTTCACTTGCGGCAAACAGAACTTTATTGGCCTGACCCTTTGTGCTTACCCTGACCGGAGTCTTTTTTCGGGCATTTTGTTTAGCTTTCTTGTTGCGTGCGCCTGCAAACTTTTTTTTAGCCATGTTATTCGGAATTATTGTTGTATTCTTTTACTAATCTGAACATTCCAGCACGAGCCCCGCTAATGGTGGCAAATCGAGCATAATAGATTGATCTTTGCCCATCCAGGCAATGGACGCTGATTGTACGCCTGCGTCATTACCCACATTACTGCCACCATAATATTCTGAATCAGAATTAATCAACTCTCGATAATAACCGCTACGTGGCACACCAAGCCGATAACCATGCCTTGGCACAGGGGTGAAGTTAAGAATGACAACGAGGTAGCGGTCCTGGTATTTTCGCAAGTAACTGAGGACCGATTGTGAGGCATCGTGACAATCGATCCATTCGAAACCGTGATCATCGAAATCATAGTAGTGCAACGCGGGATGCTGCACGTATAAGCGGTTCAGATCCGACACTAATGATTTTACTTGAGCATGTGCCGGCACATCGAGCAACTCCCAATCGAGTGAACGCTCATGATCCCACTCATTCCATTGTGCAAATTCACTGCCCATAAACAACAATTTTTTACCCGGATAGGTAAACATATATGTATACAACAGTCGCAAATTGGCAAATCGTTGCCAGTCATCACCGGGCATTTTATTGATCATTGAGCCTTTACCATGCACGACTTCATCATGTGAGAAAGGCAGCACGAAGTTTTCATGAAAAGCGTACAACAGACCGAAGGTCAGTTCATCGTGATGATAATGCCGGTAGATGGGATCATTATTCATGTACGCTAATGTGTCGTGCATCCAGCCCATATTCCATTTCATGGAAAAACCGAGGCCACCAACCCAGGGCGGACGAGTGACCTGCGGCCATGCAGTAGATTCCTCGGCAATCATCACGACACCAGGGTATTGGCTCAGTACCTGTTCGTTGAGTTCACGAATAAAGTCTATCGCCTCAAGGTTCTCATTACCGCCAAAATCATTTGGCAACCACTCACCTTCTTCGCGGTTGTAATCCAGATAAAGCATGGATGCCACCGCATCAACACGCAGACCGTCCAGGTGAAATTCTTTAATCCAGTAAATGGCATTGGAAATAAGAAAGTTTCGCACTTCGTGGCGGCTGTAGTTAAATACCAGTGTGCCCCATTGCAGATGTTCACCCCGGCGCGGATCCTCATGTTCATAAAGCGTGGTGCCGTCAAATTGCGCCATGCCATGCTTATCCTTGGGAAAATGCCCAGCGACCCAATCGAGAATAATGCCGATGCCGTGCCGGTGGCAATCATCGACAAAATAACGAAAATCATCTGCCGAACCATAGCGGCTGGTCGGTGCAAAGAAGCCGGTTGTTTGATAACCCCAGGAGGCATCCAGTGGGTGCTCCGTGATGGGCAGAAGTTCGATA
This sequence comes from Pseudomonadota bacterium, assembly GCA_022562175.1. Lineage (GTDB taxonomy): Bacteria > Pseudomonadota > Gammaproteobacteria > Eutrophobiales > Eutrophobiaceae > B75T3L11. The sequence continues at coordinate 7,967 of JADFPU010000096.1, forward strand.
TGAGTGAAACTCATTTCCTTGAGATAGGGTATCAATTGATCGGCTATCTGCCGGTAATTGAGAAAACCACCACCTGTCTGTTGCCGCCATGAGCCGAGATGCAGTTCATAAATAGACATGGGGGCATGCAAGCATTCGCTTGTTCTGCGTGACGCGATCCAGTCAGCATCATTCCAGCTAAACTTGTCTTGTTGGGGGATGATACTGGCTGTAGCCGGGCGTAACTCAAATTGACGTCCGTACGGATCGGACTTGCTAAGTATTTCGCCGGAATCCCTTGTTCTAATTTCAAACTTATAATTCATGCCTGCTTCAACACCCGGGATAAACAATTCCCATATACCACTCGTACCGCGCACTCGCATCGGGTGACGCCGACCATCCCATTGGTTAAAGTCACCTGTCACACTGACTCTTTCAGCATTTGGTGCCCAGGTCGCAAACAAGATCCCTGTTATAGACTCAATCGACTTGTGCTGTACGCCAAGAAACAGGTAGGCGTGCTGATGTTTACCTTCATTAAACAGGTGCAGATCGAAATCACTGATCTGCGGCGGGAAACAATAAGGCTCATACTGTTCATGTTGCAGGCCTTGTGTATCTTGCCAGCGGATACGGAACTTGTCCGGCACACTATCTTTGGGACCGAACCATTCGAACACATCGCTGTCACCTATCCTTTCCATTTGTTGCCCGATCTCGATTATCATCACCACTTTCGCATCCGGCACAAGGCTGCGGGCGACCTCGGTGGAACCCTGACAGTGCTTGCCGAGTACCACACCGGGATCGTGATGACATGCCGCACTCAGCCGGCTAATGTCATCATTGAGATCTTTTTTCTGGCGTGTACTCAGTCGGCTCATCTTAGTCACTGTCGTTCAGTCTTGATAGTTGCTGACTGGCAATATACGCAGCACCATCGAGATTAATGTCAGCAGGTACAAGATACACAGGAAACGCCTGCAAGAGATCATATCTTACAGGATTGTTGTGCAGCTCGGTAAGCAACGGGCTCTGAGGAATAAAAAGGCTGTTTTTTCTGCTTGATTCACCCGCCAGATATATGCCACCGTACGGCTGGAAGGTCAAGGCAAGCACTTGTGCCAATGCACCGACACACCGGTAAAACATATCCATTGCAGCCTGACACCGTGTATCCGACTTTTGCACGGCACGTTCAGCAATCTCATTGGCAGGCAAGCCGTTTATAGTATTACCCGCATCATTGCTTATCCGCATTAGCGCATCATGAATATTTTCAAGTCCTTTGCCTGAGATAAAGTCTTCCCAGGACGGTCTGGTTTTACCGAGCTTGTCTTTGAGAATATTCAGGATTTGTTGGTGCTCGCTATTTAATATGGGGATAGCCGTATGCTGCAGTTCACATGACACGCAGACAGGAGCAGATTGCTTGTTGTCTGGGCGCCCTGCGATGACAGCAGCGACCCCGACACCGGTGCCAGGGATGATCAGCACTGCATTATCATTCTATTTTAAAGCACCAGAGGTAAAACAATCTCAAGTTGCAGCTGCTCTTCCAGGCGATACCCTCAAAAAAACTGCCTCTGTTGTTGCACAGTGTATCGATACCATAGAAAATCATGACAAGTTTCTTACCTGCGTAAAAAAACGTGCAAAACAGGAAGGCGTTGGGTTTAAAGAACTTTTTTCTTTTTTACGGCTTGCGCTCATGGGTGCAACAAAAGGGCCGGGCATAAAAGATCTTCTTGAAATGCTGGGAACTGAGCAAGCAACAAAGCGCATCCGTCAATTACTCTAAAGATCTGGGCTAGCTTAACGTTTTCTTTCTGCTGACGAAGTTATTGCCGATTTTCACCCACGCAAAATGCAAAAACACCTTATTGAAAAGAAACACCCTCGAACGGCTTTGGGAAAAGATGATAAAGGATTTCAGTATATAGTTATTGTAGATGGTAGAAGTTCTTTCAGTAAAGGATTATCCTTGCCAAGTCTTGCACATTTTATGCTCACCCAATTACATTGCAAACAAGCTCTTAATATTGGAGGAGGTGGTTGCTCAACGCTTGTTATCAATGGAGAGGTAATCAATAATCCAAGCCAAGGAGTAGAGCGACCAATTTCTGAAGCATTGTGCTTATATCAATCACGGGACAAATAATTTTTAAAACACTGGAGAACATTTTCGTCTCCTTTTGTTACATTAAATTTATGGAACCAAACGATTGGGGAGCTTTTTGAGATCTAAAACTATTCCTTCGGACTGAAAATATTTCATCAGCTCCTCAAAAT
>JADFPU010000097.1:0-6604 GCA_022562175.1 Pseudomonadota bacterium
CCACACATCGCCAGCATAACCAGCTAAGTGACCTGTCTCCAACGCCTTTGCAACAGCGTCCCGATCACAGATTTTCCCTCGGGCTGTGTTTACGATATAGGAACCACGCTTCATTTTGCTTATCAATGTCTCGTCAAAAAGGTGTTCTGTCTCTGGATGAAGTGGGCAGTGGATGCTCACGATGTCGCAAGCCCGCACTAATGACTCTGCATCCTTGTGAAACGTCACCTCGAGTTCTTTTTCGACCTCGGCCGGTAGCCTGTGTCGATCGGTGTAGTGAAGTTTTACGTCAAAGGGTTTCATGCGCCTGAGCACTGCAAGCCCAATGCGCCCAGCTGCGAGGACACCGACATTCATTCCTTCGACATCGTACGACCTGGCAACAGCGTCGGCTATGTTCCATCCACCCTTGATGACCCAGTTGTATTGTGGGATGTAATCACGCACAAGCGCCAGGATCATCATGACAGCGTGCTCTGAAACACTGATGCTATTACAAAAGGTAACCTCGCATACCGTTATGTTGTTGTCGATCGCGGCCTGCAAATCGACGTGGTCCGAACCGATCCCGGCCGTGATAGCCAATTTGAGGTTCGGGGACTTCGCAATCCGTTCGGCTGTAATATACGCGGGCCAAAATGGCTGAGAAATTACAATATCAGCATCAACTATTTCTTTCTCGAACACCGAATCTCGGCCATCCTTGTCAGACGTTACGACAAACGTGTGACCACGATCTTCCAGAAATTTTCGCAGACCAAGCTCCCCTGATACACAACCTAGGAGATCTCCAGGAGTAAAGTCGATAGCACTTGGCGATGGCATTGACTGTCCGTCTGGATACGCAGTGAGTATTGGAATGTCATCCCGTGCATATCTTGGCGGATAACCATCGACAGGGGCATCATAAAGTACGCATACGATCTTCTGTTTCTTGTTAGGACTGTTCATTTTTTAGCCACCTTGGATTCTTCAAAATAAAAAATGGCGCAAGCATTAGGGAGGGGGGGCAGTATACCTGCGCCAAGTGCCCCACAGAATATGTGGGGCAGGGGGAAAACTGAAATATTTCATCCATATAGTCATCGGATTCATCTCAAAAACGCACATTTCTCTGCCTGACTATATCTCTGCATATAGTATGGAAACGAAACTAGTTGATTAGACGCTGTATGTCAAGAAAGTTTCGAAACGAAACTATATAGGATCCGGCCTGAAGAAAGATAAAACCAATTCAACACTAACCTTTACCAAGCTGAAAGGGATGGATTTGATTTACTTCTACACAACAACAAGTCCCCACTGTTCTTTAATGGACCAATTAGCCGTACACAATGCGAATAGATGAAAGTTTACTGAACTGGTTGGAAACTGACGCAAAGCTGTTCGGTTTCTGCTTCTTCGAGTGGTTCATCCATCAACGTACAGATGTAAACTGATCCGTCCTTCAGGTAGTAGCCGTCTTTTTGGAAATACTTGCAGTTTGGGCACGTCCCAAAAAGGTGCTTGTCTTGCTGCTGTGCCAGCTTGCACAACATACGTTCCAGACCAAGGACGACAGTACGATTCTCAGACTTCGATAATTCACCAGCTACGGCCACCAAAACCTCGAATGGATCATCGGAGAGTATTTTCTTTGACTTGTGAGTCAGATTGAAGTGTACACTGCGGCCGTCGGTCTTCGAGCGCTTGCGCGTAAGGTAACCGCTCTTTGCCAGACTTTTGATTGTCTGAGATGCTGTGCCACGGGTTGTGGCATGAAATTCGGCAAATGCCGACAGAGTTCGCGAAAAACGATTGGCACGGGAAAAATATCTCAGTGCCGTCCACTGTGCTGGTGTTAGCCCGTTGGCAAACGAATCTCCATAGGTCATACGACCTAATTGCGCGACCAATTCTGCGACAGTGCGCTTACTCACATCTCGTTTAGCAGGCATTTATTATATAGTAGCGTTCCCACACCATCTTGACAAGCCGTCTTGTATCAATTAGTTTGATTTGGTCATTAAAACAGTTGAAAACCATCAATCAGCTTTTAATATCGTTTATCAACCTGACCAGGATTTATTACGGGGAATTGCCATATCACTATTATCTAATCCGTGATTTTGGTATGGTGAATAAGATTTTCTACGGCTGGTTTGATCAACGAAGTCGTACCGGGTTGCGTACAGACAAGAAAATGTATTTACCTTCCATGCATGATATTTTCTGGTGAAGACAATCTGTCTTATCAAGGTAGTTCAGCTATGAATTATAGAATCGAGAAAGACACGATGGGTGAAGTAAAAGTGCCTGCAGACAAATACTGGGGGGCACAAACCGAGCGCTCGCGCAACAACTTTAAAATCGGTCAGGAAGCCAGCATGCCCAAAGAGATCATCTATGCTTTTGCTTGCCTGAAAAAAGCCGCTGCACACACCAATTGCGAACTCGGTGTTTTGTCCGAACAAAAAAGAGATCTTATTTCACAAGTCTGTGATGAGATCCTGGCAGGGAAGCTGGACGATAATTTCCCGCTGGTGATCTGGCAAACGGGTTCCGGAACACAAAGCAATATGAACTGCAATGAAGTCATTGCCAACAGGGGGCATGTAATTGCCGATGGAACTCTCGATGAAGGTGAAAGGTTCCTGCATCCAAACGATGATGTGAATAAGAGTCAATCTTCCAATGATACTTTCCCCACGGCCATGCACATTGCAGCTTACAAGAAAGTGGTGGAGATAACTATTCCCGGAGTAGAAAATCTTTTAGGTACGCTCGAAGAGAAATCACAAGAGTTTAGTGATGTAGTGAAAATAGGTCGTACACATCTGATGGATGCGACACCACTAACGTTGGGACAAGAATTTTCAGGTTATGTATCACAACTCAATCACGGCTTGCGAGCCATCAGGAGCACTTTACCCCATTTGGCCGAAATAGCCCTGGGCGGAACTGCGGTGGGCACGGGTATCAATACGCCAATGGGTTACGCGGAGTTGGTAGCAAAAAATATCGCTGAGTTTACCGGACTGCCGTTCGTGACGGCCGAGAACAAGTTTGAGGCATTAGCGGCCCATGACGCTATTGTGGAAACACATGGGGCACTGAAACAACTGGCAGTTTCACTGAACAAAATTGCTAATGATATTCGTATGATGGCGTCCGGTCCCAGATCAGGCATCGGAGAAATTATCATACCTGCCAATGAGCCGGGTTCATCTATTATGCCCGGTAAAGTGAATCCCACCCAATGTGAAGCACTGACGATGGTATGTGCACAAGTGATGGGTAACGATGTGGCCATAACCATTGGCGGTACCCAGGGTCACTATGAGCTGAACGTGTTCAAGCCGATGATGGCCTACAATCTGTTGCAATCAGCAGGATTGATTGGTGATGCCTGTGTTTCTTTTAACGATAATTGTGTGGCAGGTATTGAGCCGAACCATAGCCGGATCGAAGAGTTGCTGAACAACTCGCTCATGCTGGTCACCGCCTTGAACCCAAAGATTGGTTACGAAAAAGCAGCAGAAATTGCCAAAGCAGCACACAAAAACGGCTCAACGCTAAAAGAGGAAGCGATAAATCTGGGATACCTTAACGCAGAGCAGTACGATGAATGGGTAGACCCGAAAAAGATGACGGGTTCTACGCAAGACTGATCTTCAAACTCATCTACTACAATTTGAGATGTACTCACCCAAATTTGGGACAAATAATCGATTTGAACCTTACTTTGGAGTTCCATGCTAAGCAAAGATGATAATTGGATAGAGGACTCGGATGTTTTGTCTATTTTTCCGACGTTTGTCTGGACTGTCCAGTCGACTTCTGAATTCCATGACAGGATGCAGGCCAGGGTTCTCAACGTCCTTAATCGAATGAATCCGGATCTGGCGGATATTCCCGCTGGTGAATCGTGGCAATCGGATCATCAACTGTACAAAGACGAAGAGCTCGTTGAGCTAATCTCATGCATTTATAGCACAGCGAAGACGGTATTGCGGTTCCTTAAGGTTGGCTATGATACGATCGAAGTTACTGGTTGTTGGGCTACGATCAATTCAACGGCAACATCACACGCGATTCATAGTCATCCAAATAACTTCTTAAGTGGTGTGTATTATGTTCAGACACAGCCAGGGGCGGATACGATTAACTTTCATGATCCCAGACCGCAGACCAGTATCATTAGACCACCAATCACCGAACTGACATCGCAGAATACAGATCAGGTTGTGGTGAAGGTGAGTAATGGAACACTTTTGATGTTCCCGGCCTATCTGTCACACTCGGTTGCGCAAAACGAAAGCGACAAGCTGCGAATAAGTATCAGTTTCAACCTGATGTTTTCCAGATTCGCGGAAAATTTAAGTAAACCTCTATGGGGGGAGAAATAGCAAACCGCATCAAGTCAGCTAAAGCCATCCACCGCGCCACCTGTCTGCTCCCATATCTCAGGTCCATCGCCCTGAATATGCGCTTGCCGGTTTGCAGTATTGTCCCGTATGGAAATATAGTGTCAGTACGTCACGTATTTATATATAACTATCCGTTTTGGGGAAATATGATGTAATTATTTTTCGGTATATATCCTGGAATGAGCAGGACTTGTAGCGGTGTCTGTATTATAGTTATCTGATTAGCCACTCAAATTTGAAGTTTCAATGAATGACCTGAAAGACCAAAAGTGTGAAGCTTGTAGAAAAGGAGCACCACTTGTCACCCAGAAAGAAATAGACGAACTAATGCCTCAGATTCCCGATTGGCAAATTATTGAGGAAGAAGACATAAAACATTTAGTTCGAACATTTAAATTTCTGAATTTCGCGGACGCGTTGTCATTTACTACAAAGGTTGGAGGACAGGCTGATGAAGAAGGCCATCATCCAGCCATATTGACAGAATGGGGAAAAGTAACCGTAACTTGGTGGAGCCGTAAGATTAAGGGACTGCATAAAAGTGATTTCATCATGGCGGCGAAAACTGACAATATTGCATAACTGTCATAACAATATTTTCAAAAGGTCTGCCTCCTCTGAATTGCGTAATTATTTATCGGTATACACTGTCAGTAAGCATAAACTCATGCCGCGATGGTGCTTGTTAAGTAAAAATTTCTCGGCCAGGGCGCTTACAAGACTAATCCGGTTTTAACGGCAGACACGACATGATGAGTCTTGCGATTATCTTATATATTCTTTCGGCAGTGATCTGGGTCGATGGGGTGTTCCTTCGATATATGTGTCTCCGTCGTGCTTGCGTAAAAATTTCCGTTCAAATTCTGTTGCCTTAACGGTATCGTATCGCTTCGAACCTTATGCATGAAGTGCTGCCCGGTGGATAATGACAAAAGACGAAAATAATAAGATGCTAAGTTGGCGCGAAGCTTTATTGATATATTTACGCCCGCGTGTGATGGTGATGATCTTTTTGGGTTTTTCAGCAGGACTGCCTTATCTGCTGGTTTTTTCAACCTTATCTGCCTGGTTGAGGGATGTAGGCATTGCCCGGACTACAATCGGTTTCTTCAGTTGGGTGGGAATAACTTACTCTATAAAGGTTCTTTGGGCGCCAGTGGTAGACAGGCTACCATTATTTATGTTGACCCGCTGGTTAGGCAAGCGACGATCCTGGATGCTTGCAGCACAAGTAACCATTGCCATTGGCCTTATCGGCATGGCACTCAATGATCCGCATAATAATCTTAACCTGATCGCTTTGTTTGCATTGCTGGTTGCGTTTGGCTCTGCGACCCAGGATATCACTATTGACGCCTACCGAATCGAGGCAGTGGACAAGTTGCTGCAAGGGGCAATGGCTGCCAACTATGTACTGGGTTACCGATTAGCGCTGTTAGTTGCCGGAGCTGGTGCATTTTACCTGGCTGATGCTGACTCCTGGTCTTTTGCTTATTTAATCATGGCAGCATTGATGGGAATTGGGGTCGTGACCACACTGCTAATTAGTGAGCCGTCACACTCGACTGATCGGCAAACGCTCAGGTTTGAGGAAACACTGGAGAAAAGTGTCGGCATACAATCCGGAAAAAATACCTTGTTGCGGCTGTTTGCATGGTTTATTGATGCTGTGATCAGTCCTTTCGTAGAATTTTTTCAACGCAATGGCTGGCTGGCGATACTCATCCTGCTGTTAATTGGCAGCTACCGGATCAGTGATATTACTATGGGGGTGATGGCCAATCCGTTTTATCTGGACCTGGGATTTAGCAAGATAGAGATCGCCAATATCACCAAAATTTTCGGATTTTTCATGACCATTGCAGGGGCTGGTTTAGGAGGGGTATTGGTTATCCGGTTCGGGATCTCAAGGCCTTTGCTGTTAGGTGCAGTAATGGTTGCCCTGACCAACTTGTTATTTGCCTGGCTGGCGGTGACTGAACCGAACCTGGTTTCTTTGGCGTTGGTCATCTCGGTCGATAATCTAAGTGGTGGTTTAGCCAGTGCTGCATTTATCGCCTATTTATCGAGTTTGACAAATACCATGTATACCGCGACACAGTATGCCTTATTCAGCTCAATAATGACTTTGCCGGGAAAAATGATCGGTGGTTTTTCCGGCCTGATAGTAGATACCGCAGGTTCTGTCAGTTTTT
>JADFPU010000097.1:6614-10227 GCA_022562175.1 Pseudomonadota bacterium
AGGCGTGCCAGCTATTTGTTTAGTGATATACCTGGACAGACGCGTGAAAACTGATAGCGGGAATAACGTCTAGCCAATATGCTGGCTAGGCGCTTAGCGGCATGGAAAATACAGGCATTAACAGGGGGAATACTGCCAGAGGGGGCTGCAGAAGTCGCCGAATAGACATAGTCGAGCCTCAGGGGTCTCTGACTACCCGAATGCCAATGTGATCATACACTTGATCAGATTTAAATTTATCCCGTTTGGTATGGCGGATAGAGGCAGGGGGACTGCTATACGCCCCACCCCGGGAGACACGATAACTGCAGTCCCCGCCTTCCCAGACGCTACCGTCTGTAGGCGCACCCTTGTAAGTATCATGCCAGCAATCTTTTACCCATTCAGCAACATTGCCGGCAGTGTCATATACACCCAGTTCATTTGGTTTGAAACTGCCTAGCTTGGTTGGTTTGCGTGGATCCAGTCCGGTACCACAACCAAAGCAGTGCGCACGCCCTGGTTCTTCATCAAACCCCCACCAATAGGGCGATCTTTTGCCCGTACCGGCCGCATATTCCCATTCCGATTCAGAGGGTAGTCGATATTTCTTGCCGGTCTGCTCGGATAACCACCTGCTGTAGTAGTAGGCATCGTCCCATGAGATAAAAATAACCGGATGAGTTTTGCGATCCATGTATAAATTGTCGGGGATCTTTCTGTCAGTTGCCTTGGCAAATTTATCGTATTCGGCAAAGCTGATCTCATATTTGCTGATAGCGAATTGACTTATTTTTACACTATGGCGCGGGCGTTCGTCTGCATGGCGAGACGTGCCCGGACTGCCCATATCAAAGGTAGCGGCAGGTATCTTGATCATTGCCGGACCTGCTGTCCCATCTTTCAAGGTGTCAGAAAATTCTTTGCCTTCTTTTGCTTTGAGTGTGGCAGCCTGTTCAGTTTTCTCCACAGTAACTGCCGGTTCTACTGTTGTTGCGGCGACAGTTTTTTCAGGGACTGGCAGTTGTTTGTCAGGGTCGTCCTCAGGTTCCGCTTGTTCGGTCTCGGCGAGGTCAATTGAAGTCGTTGCAGGCGGCTGTTTTTTACCCGCCATTGTCATGAATACGGCGACCGCAATACCGATAATGAGGACCGCAGCAATACCAATGATCAAACCGGTATTGATCTTTTTCGGTTGGTCTTCAACAGTAACAGTTTCTTGTGGGGGGGGTGGTGTTTGTTCAGGTAAGACTTCATCGAACGTATTGTTCAGATCTATTTCCTCGACGACAGGCTCCTGCTTTACTTTATTCTTATCGGTATCTTTCAGGTCATCGGCCGCCTCTTCCGCGGCAGGTTGCGGCTGCTCGGCAGCGCTGGCAGCCTGTTCTTTATCACTGATATTGACAATAACGGCGGTGGTATTGTCCTGTTTCGGCATGCCGATATCTTCTACTGCCTTCATCAGTGCCTCGGCATATTCCTTGGGTGTTTCAGACCACTCTGAAAACTGAATGATCTTGCCAGCACTTAATGTATCCATGCCGTCGCTACAGATCAGCAATCGATCCCCGTCCTTGAGTTCAAATGGTTCGTCCGGCACGTCATTTGCATTGATTTTGTCACCGGTAACGGCACTCATGAGCATATTCCGTGATAGTCCCGGCTCAGGTTCAATCGGGGTGCCGGCAGCAGCCATCTTGTCGAGGAAGCCACCATAACTGTGATCAGCATTTTTCTTGATGAGTTCTTTGTTGCGGATCACATAAATATGACTATCACCGACGCTGACCCACCACAGTTTGTTACCTTCAATGATCGCGGCCACCATGGTACAACCCATGCCTGCCAGGGCTGGCGTTTCCTTGACGGTTTCATGGATAGAGGCGTTCGCCTTGAGGACACATTCGCGCAGGATCTCGGCAGGCTTGTCGGTAGGGTAGCCGGTGGAGACATGCTTGTTAAAGGCTTGCACGGCCATATTACTGGCAACATTGCCTGCCGCATGTCCTCCCATACCATCGGCGACAATGACTAGTGCACTGGGGTTGCCCTCCATATCCGTGAGGTGCGTTATCAGAAAAGCGTCTTCCTGATAATCCCTTGCACCATCAATTTGAGAGCCTGCCAGCTCATATTGGAATGTCATATTTATCCCCGGATGCCGCTGATGACATTTAAATCAGCAAGTTATTGTTTCTCTTTCTATTACCCATTGCTGTTTTGTTAAAATCCAGCCAGCTTCTATGTTTGCTTGTAAATGTCAATATCGTATCAGTCTCGATGTATTTTACACAATTTCAATAAAAAATTGACTAAAAAGTGGAATATAATACTGGATAAATAGATAGTAGATCCTATGGCTGAGACATCAATTCAATTCACTATTTTTCTGATATTCACCGGTGCAGCGGTGCTGGCAACACTGGCTTTGTTCACACGTCAGGCGATGATTAGTGCCTACATCCTGCTTGGAATATTACTGGGGCCCTGGGGGTTGGGCCTGGTTAACGATGCAGAACTCGTTAAAGATATCTCAAATATAGGCATCATCTTCCTGTTATATTTGCTTGGACTGGATCTGTTTCCACAACAGCTCTGGAAGATGTTGGGAGAGGCCATGTCGGCAACGATCCTCAGTTCATGTGTCTTTTGGCTGCTTGGCTTTAGTATCGGTTATGTGTTTGGTTATCCCGCGCTGGAAGCCTTGTTGATCGGTGCAGTGCTGATGTTTTCCAGCACTATTATAGGCTTGAAATTACTGCCGACGACTATCCTGCATCACAGACATACCGGCCAGATAATTATCAGTGTATTGTTGATACAGGATCTGCTGGCGATCCTGATATTGCTGTTATTGCAGGGCTATGGGAAGGGCGATAATCTGCTGCTTGATATCATCTGGCAAGTTGCAACCTTGCCGGTGCTGATAGGTCTGGCCTGGTTTCTGGAACGATATTTGATTGAAAAATTGATCGCGCGTTATGATCAGATCCACGAATATATTTTTCTATTGGCGATCGCATGGTGTCTGGGCATTGCGGAATTGGCTGTGGCTTTGGGACTCTCACATGAAATAGGCGCCTTTATAGCAGGTATCACACTGGCTTCGTGTCCCATCGCATTATTTATCACTGAAAGACTCAAGCCTTTACGTGATTTTTTTCTGATAATCTTCTTTTTTGCACTGGGCGCTACGTTTAATATGGATATCGTCCCGAAAATTATACTACCTGCTATGTTGCTGGCAGTGTCTGTTATAGTCATAAAACCTTTGGTATTCAGACTGTTGCTAATCAGGGCAGGCGAGCAGAAGGATATCTCCCTGGAAGTCGGATTTCGACTCGGACAGACCAGTGAATTTTCAATCCTGATTGCTGTGCTGGCTGTGGAATCAGGCTTCATCAGACAAGACACCTCTTATCTCATACAATTGACCACTTTGCTTACGTTCATTATCTCTTCTTATATAATTGTCTTGCGTTACCCGACACCTATTGCTGTTTCAGACAGGTTGCGCAGAGATTGACTGTGATCCTGGAATCCGCAGTTAACAGGTTCTCGAGGTAGAACGAATCATAGTCACATGGATGTGACGTAATAGAGCAATGCAGGAGCAATTGCCGAGGACGAA
>JADFPU010000098.1 GCA_022562175.1 Pseudomonadota bacterium
TTCAGGCGTTTCAGGCAGTGGGGCTGGCCTCGGAGCCATTTTATCACGTAAAGCTCGAGCTTTTGCTGCTTTTTCTTTGGAGTGAACAATCGACCAATCAACGGATCTGCTAAGCGAGAGCAATCCTACAGGAAATGCCAAGAGCGATGCCAGCAGCAAAACTACAATAGGAAGAAGAAATAGAGACGCAAAAATAATTGTAAAAGGGCCCATTGAAAAGATTATATTTGAGAGGAAAATCGTTAGAGGGATTGATATTAAATTGCCCCAAACCGCAAGTTTAAATGCCATTTCTGCAAATTCATCGCGTACCCAGTCAGCGAATCTCGCCAGGAATAAACACAGCGCTACCAGCCCTAGCAATCCAGCTGCTATCCCGCCGAAGAAACACAACAAACTTATGTACCAAAAGAAACCGGAACTGACTCCAGAAACAACAAAATAAACTGCAAGTGCAGTAAAGACCCAACCGAATTGAAACCATCGTGCAACAAAGCGCAATTTGCTCTCTTGTGAAAAACCGTATCTTGCAGCTTGCGCTATTTCAATGGCTGGGGTTAATCTCCAAACCGCAAATAGCCAAAGTATAATCAATGCTAATAAAAGCAAACGCACGGGAATTAGTGTTGATGCAAGCTTGTTGTAAAATACTAAAAGTGAAATGAAACCCAGCATTGAAAATGTTGCTGCCCAGGCGCTCGCTCTAAATCTCTTAATTACCGGCAGAGGCATTTCATAAAATGCTAAATCCCCATCACCTCGCAATGTAATAGGCGTGCCACATTCAGGGCAAGCCCCGCCAAACCGAAGTCCACGCAAATTATAACTGCACTGATCGCAAGGCTGGTCGCCTGTAATAGGCCCACCACGCAACGCGTTGCGATATTTTAAGTACTTATTGCTTAGAAATTGGCCCATGAGCTAAACATATTAGTCTGCCAAATCAAACTGCAACAACCTGAGATGCATAAACCACAGCCTTTTTATACATTTTTAACCCTAATGGCTGTTGATTTCTTGATGAATGGCTAAGTCTGGTCCAGCGTGGATGATGGGTCCAGCGTGTGTACCTTTCCGGGTGAGGCATTAACCCAAGCACTAAACCCGAAGCATCGCAAATTCCCGCTATGTTGTCTTGTGACCCGTTGGGATTGTCATTATCAGCGTAACAAACAGCAACTTGGCCTCTATCTTGAAGTTGCTTTAGCAATTCGGGTGATTCTGCGATAAAACGCCCTTCGCCATGCGCGATTGGAAGAACACTTGTTTGCCTGGGTATTTCCAGATTATCCGTCCAAATACATTTAGTTTGATTTGGAAATTCGACATCACACCAGCGATCAACAAAACGAGCAGATGCGTTTTGCGCTAACGCGATGGTTGGCTTGGGTGCTTGCTCCGGCCAAGATTGACCCGGAGCTGGACCCGGCAATAAACCAATTTGTGCAGCAATTTGAAAGCCGTTGCAAGGTGCGATGATGGGTACGCCACGCATTACTGCACGAACAAGTGCAGGATAAAGTTGCTGCCTCATTAGCGCAGCCATGATTCTTCCCGCAGCAATCGCATCCCCATAACTAAAACCGCCCGGCAACACAACGTAGGCTGAAGCATATTTTACAAACATCACCTTGCGCGAAAAAAAATGTCGGAAATAAAGCGACACATTCTGATAATTATTGGCAATCTGTTCATGCGGAAGCTGAATGTTCAAGCCAATGCTGTCTGATTTCCCTGCGTAAGCACCCTTGTTAAAGGCCTCCATCATGCCCGGCCCGCCACCAGAGACAATACTAAAACCCTCGTCTGATAATAACCGGGCTATCTCCTCCCCCAGCTGATAATTAGCGTGTCCCGGTAGCACCCTCGCCGATCCGAACATACTGACCGAAGGTTTTATTTTGGAGAGTTTTTCATAACCTTCAACGAACTCGGCCATGATCTGGAAGATCTTCCATGACTCATGAGTCAAATCAGAATTATCAATGATTGGTTGGGCAGCGTTTGGCTTTTCATCCATAATGTATAATCAACATAATTTTATAATTCTCATTTCATTATGGCCAATAAATCCCTGGTTCTCGTTGACGGCTCCTATTACATGTTCAGGGCCTATCACGGCATGCCTGAATTCACTAATTCAAGCGGCGAACCTACCGGCGCCATTTTTGGCGTGGTTAATATGCTGCGAAAACTGTTTAAAGACTATGCGCCGGATTATTTTGCCGTCGTGTTCGATACCAAGGGCAAGACCTTCAGAAACGATTTATTCCCTGAATATAAAGCCAACCGTCCACCCACACCTGATGATCTGGTCTGTCAGATCGAACCGATACACGACATTATACGTGCGCAGGGCATACCGTTAATAGCGATTAATGGCGTCGAAGCAGACGATGTCATTGCCACACTTGCCAAACAAGCAGAATCTCAAGGCCTGCAGGTCCTGATTTCAACAGGTGACAAGGATCTGGCGCAGCTTGTCAATGATGACATCAGTCTGGTGAACACCATGAGTAATACAGTGTTTGATCCAGCCGGCGTGACCGAGAAGTTTGGCGTACCGCCCGAACGAATAACCGACTACCTGGCACTGGTAGGCGACAGCGTTGACAACATCCCGGGGATCCCCAAAGTCGGTCCCAAGACCGCCGCCAAATGGCTAAACCAGTATGGATCGCTCGATAACATTATTAATCACGCAGAGGACTTCTCCGGCAAGGTCGGGGAGAGCCTGCGCGCCCACCTCGATCAACTGCCGCTTACAAAACAACTGGTGACCCTTAAATTTGATGTGCCGCTGGACATCAAACCGCTGGAGCTGATCCGCACAGCGCCGGACAAAGACTGTCTGAAACAATATTACCAACGCTGGGAATTCAGAAACTGGCTGGCAGATCTTGACAATATCGGTAAAGAGGATCAAGCCGCAGTAGACAATGAAATCGAGAATCTTCAGCAAAGCACACACTATGAAATCATCTTCACCGAACAGCAACTCGATAAATGGCTGCAATTACTTGCCAACGCCGATCTTTTCGCCATAGATACAGAGACTACCAGCCTTGACTACATGCAAGCGGAAATCGTCGGCCTGTCCTTCTCTGTGCAGCCAGGCACAGCGGCATATGTGCCGCTGGCGCACAACTATCCGGCAGCACCTGAGCAACTTTCTCGCGATTATGTATTGGCGCGCCTGCGCCCTTTGCTGGAATCGCCAGATAAACTGAAGCTAGGTCATAATCTTAAATATGATATGAGCGTACTGGCTAATCACGGCATTACTCTGGCCGGCATTCGGCACGATACTATGTTGCAATCCTATGTGCTGGACAGTACTGCAACAAGACATGACATGGATTCGCTCGCGCTTAAATACCTGGACATTAAAACAACACATTATGAAGACGTTGCTGGTAAAGGTGCCAAACAGATACCTTTTGATCAGGTTGCCATCGATGTTGCTGGCCCATATGCCGCTGAAGATGCAGATATAACCCTGCGTTTGCATGAGAAGTTCTGGCCACGACTATCAAACCAGAGCGAGCTGGCAAGCCTGTATGAAAAACTCGAGATGCCCCTGATTCCAGTGCTTTCACGTATGGAGCGGACCGGCGTCATGATCGATGCTGACAAACTACACCAACAAAGCCTCGAACTGAGCAAGCAGATGGCAAGTACCGAGCAACAGGCCTATGAGCTGGCTGGTCAGACTTTCAATATCGGATCGCCAAAGCAGATCCAGACCATTTTGTATGACCATCTGCAGCTGCCTGTGAAGGCCAAAACGCCGAAAGGACAGCCATCAACCGCAGAATCCGTATTACAAGAGCTTGCCCAGGAACATGAACTACCCAGACTCATCCTGGCGTACCGTAGCCTGAGTAAGCTCAAATCCACTTATACAGATCGACTGCCGGAACAAATTAATCAGACCAGCGGCAGGGTGCATACCTCCTTCCATCAAGCGGTGACGGCTACCGGCAGGCTTTCATCATCTAATCCCAATCTGCAAAATATCCCAATCCGCACAGCACAAGGCAGGCGTATCCGCCAGGCATTTATCGCCCCGCCTGGTTACAGCTTGCTGGCTGCGGATTATTCCCAGATTGAATTACGTATCATGGCGCATTTGTCAGGTGATGCCAGTCTGCTTGAGGCGTTTTCCAGACAGGAAGACATTCATCGCGCCACAGCGGCTGAAGTCTTTGGCCTGGATCCGGATGCAGTAAGCCCGGATCAGCGGCGTGCCGCCAAAGCAATTAACTTCGGTCTGATTTATGGCATGTCGCCATTTGGCCTGGCCAAACAACTCGGTATTGATCGGCGCTCCGCAAAGGAATATGTGGAAAAATATTTTTCACGTTATCCGGCAGTCAAGCAATATATGGATGATATCAAGTCGCAAGCCAGGCAAGATGGTTATGTAGAGACTGTCTTCAAGCGTCGCCTGTACCTGCCGGAAATAAACGCCCGCAATGCCGCCCGCCGGCAATATGCGGAGCGCTCTGCCATCAATGCACCCATGCAGGGAACCGCTGCCGATATTATTAAAAGTGCGATGATCGCTATTGACAAAAAGCTGCTAAGCAAGGCGCCCGGCGTTAAGATGATTATGCAGGTGCACGATGAGCTGGTATTTGAAATTGCCGACAATCAACTTGACGAAATGCAAGGCGAGATCAGACAACTGATGACAAACAGTGCGGACCTGGCCGTACCGTTGGAAGTGGATATCGGTATCGGGCCAAACTGGGACGAGGCACATTAATATCTGCCTCCGGTACACTGTTTACACTACTATTGACTATGCCCGTTAACTTTCTGTATAAAATTACATGTCATGATCAACATCGTCGAGCAGGAATGCCTCTACACTGTGCATAAACATGTGCTAACATTTAAAGCAAATTAACTGATAAAAGAACAGAACGGATACCTGATAATTTAATTCCCCAGCACCGTTAATAACCATCTCCCCAATAACCTCTACTCGTATTAGTCAGGAAACATCATGCTTTTGATCCCAGCTATCGATATTAAAGACGGGAAATGTGTGCGCCTGCGACAAGGTCGCATGGACGACGTAACTATTTATA
Source organism: Pseudomonadota bacterium (assembly GCA_022562175.1). Taxonomy (GTDB): domain Bacteria; phylum Pseudomonadota; class Gammaproteobacteria; order Eutrophobiales; family Eutrophobiaceae; genus B75T3L11. Next base: position 5,100 of record JADFPU010000098.1, read on the forward strand.
GCGAAAACCCTGAAGAAGTTGCTGATAAATGGATCCAGGCCGGCGCAAGACGCCTGCATATAGTCGATTTAAATGGTGCGGTATCCGGCAAACCGGAAAATGCTGACATCGTTCACAATATAGCCGAACAACATCCGGATATCCCCATCCAGGTGGGTGGTGGCATCCGCGATGAAGACACCATACAGATCTATCTGGATGCTGGTGTAAAGTATGTGATTATTGGCACCCGGGCCGTGACAACGCCGCATTTTGTGTCGGATGTTTGTCTTGAGTTTCCTGGGCATATTATTGTTGGCCTGGATGCAAAAGACGGCAAACTTGCCACAGAAGGATGGTCCAAACTATCCCATCACGATGCTATCGATATGGCGCAACGTTTCGAGGATGACGGCGTCTCGGCCATCATCTTCACTGACATCAGCCGGGACGGCATGATGGCCAGCATCAATATCGAATCAACTGTCCAGTTATGCAAGCAAATAACCATTCCTGTGATTGCGTCGGGCGGTATCAGCAACCTTGAAGACATCAGGGCCCTTTGCCGGGTAACAGACGAAGGCATAGTAGGCGCGATCACTGGCCGGGCCATCTATGAAGGCACCCTTGATTTTGCAGAGGGGCAGAAATTGGCGGATAAACTAAGCGGTAATATAGCCTCGTCTTAATAATATGACGCTGGCAAAACGCATTATTCCATGCCTGGACGTTGACGCCGGTCGGGTAGTTAAGGGAGTTCGGTTTGTTGATATTGTCGATGCTGGCGATCCCGTTGAGGTCGCCAGACGCTATGATGAACAAGGCGCCGATGAACTGACTTTTCTTGATATCACGGCCAGCAGTGAACAACGAGAAACACTGTTACATGTTGTCGAGGCCGTTGCCAGCCAGGTCTTCATCCCACTGACAGTTGGCGGGGGCATACGGACACTGGACGATATACAACGGATGCTCAATGCCGGCGCGGATAAAGTAAGTATCAACACGGCTGCCGTCAATAATCCGGATTTCGTCGAACAGGCTTCTCGCCGGTTCGGTGCACAATGTATTGTTGTCGCCATTGATGCAAAACAAGTCTGCGCTGACCCTGACAAGCTGCGCTGGGAGGTTTTTACTCACGGCGGCCGCAACGCTACCGGCATCGACGCTGTCGCCTGGGCAAAACAAATGGCCAAACGGGGGGCCGGTGAAATCCTGCTCACCAGCATGGACAGGGACGGTACCCGCAACGGTTTTGATCTGCAACTCACTCGTGCGGTTAGCGAAGCTGTGCCCGTGCCAGTGATTGCTTCAGGCGGCGTCGGCTCGCTGCAGCACCTGGCAGAAGGCGTCACCATTGGCAAAGCAGACGCGGTACTGGCCGCCAGCATCTTCCATTTTGGCGAACACACAGTCAAACAGGCTAAACAAATGATGGCAAAATACAACGTCGAAGTCAGGCTGTAAGCATGGTCGAAAACAACAACCAGGCCTGGCTGGACGAAATCAACTGGAACGATGATGGCCTGATTGCAGCGATTGCTCAGGACAAAGAATCCGGCAAGGTGTTGACACTGGCCTGGATGAACCGCGAGGCACTGGCGTTGACACTCGCTGAAGGACGGGCTGTGTACTGGTCACGATCCCGCCAGGGGCTATGGCGCAAGGGCGAGCAATCCGGCCATATACAGAGCATTGAAGAGCTGCGTCTTGATTGTGATAAAGATGCGATTTTATTGACCGTCACGCAACATGGTGGGGTTGCCTGCCACACCGGGCGTCATAGCTGTTTTTATACAAAACTCGACGGAGGTAACTGGACGATTACCGATCCGGTTTTAAAAGACCCGAAAGACATTTACCCGGACAAAAAGTAGACATCGGATAAAACGTACCAGCACCGATCTCATCGGGATGCTTCAATTAAGCCTTCTGTATTAGTGCCGCCGGATTCTGTATTCTTAAGCCTCCTTTACTTGCTAAAAGAGCATCGTATGTCAGATTTATTATCAGATCTCGCCAATGTGCTGGAGCACCGCAAAAATGCTGATCCAGCCAGTTCTTATGTCGCCTCCCTGTATGCAAAAGGACTGGACGCCATCCTTAAAAAAATTGGTGAAGAGGCCACAGAGGTCATCATTGCCGCTAAAACGCAAGACAAGCAGGCGGTGATACATGAAATCGCCGATCTGTGGTTTCATTCAATGGTGTTATTGTCACACTTGGAGCTGCAGCCGGCCGATGTGCTTACCGAGCTTCAAAACCGGTTTGATCGATCCGGCATAGACGAAAAAGCCAGTCGGGATCCGTAAGCGGAATTTTTTGATTTTTGGAAAGATTTCACTATTAATGGATGTATACTAGGAGCCTGTGGCATGGGGCAGCAAGGATTGTTCCTGAAATCCTTTTGTACATTGCCTCCTTGTGGTTTGAGCAAAACTAAAAACAGCACTGTTAGTTTGCGACCTCTGATAAGTCCTGGATGGACATGTTCCGAGGTTCCCTGAATATTTGGAGAGATATCATGAATTTTGGCATTTGGGAATTAATGGTTGTTTTACTGATTGTCGCGTTGCTGTTCGGCACCAAAAAGCTACGGACAATTGGTGGTGACTTCGGTAACGCAGTCAAGGGATTTCGTAGCGCAATGAAGGACAGCGATGCTGATAATATTGAGCAACAGCCACCGTCGTCCACGGCGGGGCAGGTGATAGAGGGAGAAGTTGACGCAAAACCGGACAAGGCCTCTCACGAGAGCTAAGAGCTATCCTGCCGTCAGCATGATCTTATCAATAAAAGGCGCTTGAACCAGCCGTGTTTGATGTCGGTTTTTGGGAGCTTATTATCATCAGCATCATCGCGTTGCTTGTCGTCGGCCCGGAAAAACTGCCAAGGCTGGCGCGAGATGCCGGCAGGTGGCTTGCGGCCGCTCGACGATTTGTCAGAAAAACCAGACAGGATATCGAGAGCGAATTGCATATTGATGAAAATGAACGTCTTTCAGCCAAGATCACTGATCTGGACGATCTGATGCAGATCGCTCCAGACAAACAGGAAAAGGCAGATAACACTAACAAACCAGCTGTTTGATTAAGGCGCTGGAATTGCCCGACATCAACTAATGCCAGATAGTCACGAGCAAGACGACAACAGTCAAGAACAACCCCTGTTGGCTCACTTGGCAGAACTCCGCACACGGCTTTTACATGCCATCGCCTGTGTGTTGGTAATTTTCCTCGGCCTTGCATTCTTTTCAAATGACATCTACAGCATGATCGCAACACCACTGCTTGCCAAACTGCCGGCCAACAGTACAATGATCGCAACCGAGGTAGCCTCTCCCTTTCTTGTACCTTTCAAACTCACCATCTTTGTCGCATTGTTCATATCAATGCCGTACATCCTGTACCAGGTCTGGGCATTCACCGCACCCGGCCTTTATCAGAATGAAAAACACTTTGTCCTGCCATTGCTCATGACCAGTATTGTGCTTTTTTATATGGGCATGAGTTTTGCCTTTTTTGCGGTCTTTCCATTGATGTTCGGTTTTTTTGCTGCCGTTGCGCCGGAAGGCGTCACCATTATGACGGACATCAGTCAATATCTTAACTTTATCCTGAAATTGTTTTTTGCCTTTGGTATAGCCTTCGAAGTTCCCATTGCGACTATATTACTGATAAAGACCGGCTTCGCCACAACTGAATCGCTTGCTGCCAAGCGTCCGTACATCATCGTTGGCGCCTTTGCTATCGGTATGTTGCTGACACCGCCGGACGTGATCTCACAGATTCTTCTGGCGCTGCCCATTTGGTTATTATTTGAGATAGGGCTATATTTCAGCAGATATTTTGTTACACCGGAAGAAGACCAGGATATTAACGAAACAAGCCCATAGCATGCATCGCAATCTTCCACGCCCTGTCAGCATGCTCACCGATCAACAATATTATTTTTCAGGCATGGAGAAAGGCTGCGCCAGGGCATAAGCATGATCAGAAGCTGTTTGTGCCGGGCTGTTGGCCCTTGTTTTAAGCTGTTCGAGCAACTTTTCCAGGACAGCCTTGATGTCTTCGCCAACAGCGATCTGCGGTAGTGAAGGTGTTTTATCCTCATTGCGCTCACGCCTTTCAATCTCTATCTGTGCCTTGTTAAATGCCGTTATAAAAGAATATTCCTGCTTTAGCTGCCGGCCAAAATAGGCCTCGCCGAAATAGGTAAAATCTCCATTATGGCCACAGCCAAAGGACGCCCTGTCTTTACTCGCAGCAGTCATTACGAGAGTGTGTGGGCCCGCCAGCGCATCAATAAACGCGCCGGAAAAACAGGCTGAGATAACGATGACCTGCCATTTGATAGTTGAGCTGGACAACGCCAGACTTAATGTCTGCGGAGTAAGCGAGTTCAGTACATACGCTCCCCCCAGACTAACACTCAAACCATTTTCCTGTTCACCATGCGAGGTCAAAAACAAAAATAACACATCTTCTTCAGGATCCATATGCGCCGAAATCAGTTTCAGCGCCACCTTCAGATTATGCTGATTAGCCAGCGGCAGTTCAGCAAAGCTTGCCCGGTTGTTCGCCAGAAGCATTGACCGCCCTTTTGTATCGAACCGCTCATCAAACAATCTACGCGCCAGTTCAGCTTCGTTCATGAACACGTCTTCATCTGCATAGGCAGCAAAGCCCAAGAAGTATAAATCGATTATGCCGCTGCGCTGATCCAGTAACCGGGAACTGTTTTCTTCTATCAGACCTTGCTGCGCATAAAATATTTTTTCCAGATCCAAGCGGGTCGTTTGCTGGCGTATCTCTGCACGAACATATTTTGTATACCACAAGGGCTGGTTCGGCAGGTAATGATATGGGATGACATTAAATATTATATATATCGACATCAATGCCGCGCCTCGCCAGACGTGGGGCTTAAATACTTTCCTTATGACACGCATAATAATCAACAGATGCCAGCTCAGATACAAGACAAACAAACACCAGGAACCTAGCCGATAATCTATCAGCTGCTGTTTATCAACAAGCCAAAGCAGACTGGCGTAGACAATAAAGGTGATGGGGGTGGTCGATAAAATCAATACGACAAGCTT
>JADFPU010000005.1 GCA_022562175.1 Pseudomonadota bacterium
ATGATTATTATGCTATTTTGTCATTGTTGTCGTTATGGTTATCTAAGGAAGGATTTGGAGTCATGACCGCATCATCTGGTGAGGAAGCAATGACGAAACTGGCAGTCAATCAAGCAAAACTGGTCATTACTGATCTGTATATGGGCGGCATGAGTGGCATAGAACTTCTTGCCAAGATACATGGAGAGAATCCTTTACTACCGGTCATCATGTTAAGTGGCCAGGCCAAAATCCCTGATGCTGTCAAGGCAACTCACCTGGGGTCCGCTGCATTTCTGACCAAACCTTTAAAAAAGGAAGAGTTAATTGAAAATGTAAATCATGCCCTGCGCATTTCAACTGATGAACAATCAGACAGTAAAATAAGCAAGCATATTATTTATCAAGGCAAGGAAATGACAGAATTGATGGATCTGGTGCTTATGGTTGCTGATAGCAATATCACCGTCTTTATAAGTGGCGCAACCGGAACCGGCAAGGAAGTCATCGCCAAGGCAATACATGATGCGAGTCCACGTCGTGATGGTCCTTTTGTGGCGGTGAATTGCGGAGCTATTCCCGAACAGTTACTGGAGTCGGAATTATTTGGCCATGAAAAAGGCGCGTTTACAGGCGCCAATATAAAACATGAAGGTCTGTTTCAATCTGCAAATGGCGGCACATTGTTTCTGGATGAAATAGGCGATATGCCACTAGCCTTGCAGGTAAAGCTGTTACGTGTGTTACAGGATCTGCAAGTCAGGCCGGTTGGGTCAACTAAATCTTATCCTATTGATATCAGAATTATCTCTGCAACCCACAGAGATCTGGATGCCGTTGTTGAGGAAGGTGCATTTAGAGAAGACCTTTATTACAGATTAAAGGTCGTGCCTCTACACATGCCATTATTATCAGAGCGTCGAGAAGACATTCCTGCATTACTTGCCTATTTCTTGCGGAAACAGGCCGGTGATAATAAAAATAACGTCAAATATTTCGCGCCGGATGCCGTTGATTATCTGCTCTCGGCACCCTGGCCGGGCAATATCAGGCAGCTTAATAATGTTGTGGATTTATGTGCTACGCTTTGTAAGACAAAGACAATACCTTTAAGTCTGGCTCGCAAGGCACTGCAGGATCGTCCCGGGGGATTTCAGACCTTGAAAGATGCCAAACAGGCTTTTGAGAAGAATTATCTTGTCAGTGTATTACGTATTACAAGTGGGCATGTCGCCAATGCGGCCAGGATTGCGGGAAGAAACAGGACGGAATTCTATAAATTATTAAATCAGCATGATATTGAGCCGGCACAATTTCGTGCCAATAAAGCAGCCTCCAGAGACTGATTTAATAATATCCGATGTGAGGTCAAATAATGAGTGATGAAAAAATAATTGTAAATGTCGACATTGATCTGGAAGATTTGATCCCCGGTTTCCTGCACAACAGAAGCAAGGAGCTTGAGTCATTGCGTGATGCCCTTGAACGTCAGGATTTTCAATCAATTCAATCTATCGGCCATAGTTTAAAAGGTGTCGGCGGTGGCTATGGTTTTGATGGAATGTCGGATTTGGGTGCGAAGATTGAGAATTCAGCCAAGGCTCAGGAGCTTGATGAACTCACGGATATTATTAAACAATATGAAAATTATCTTGAGCGCATTGAGGTCGTTTTTGAATAGAAAACTTCTATGAGCACGCAGCAACAGGATGAAAAACAAACTGCCCTCTGGTTTGTTTATCTTGTAACCATATCACTCGGGATGGCTTTCACTGCCATTCTAATCTCCATAGCCTGGGATAACTCACTGGACCAAAACAAACGTGTGTTTTCCCTGGAATCAGTCTCTTTAAAGGAATCAGTTAGCCGCAATGTGCGTGCTGCAGATAATGCAATCAGTAATCTTTCTGCATTCCTGGTGGCAAATCAGGCGTTTACACAGCGACAATTCGAAATAGTTGTCAATTCAATTCTGAATCAACATCCTTTTATTGAGGGGGTGATTTATAGTCCGCTAATAGAACATATTGATAACACTATCTATGCAGATGAATCAGAAGGCAATATTCATTTTCCCGTCCATTACCAGGTAATGCGATTGGGGCAGCAGGTAGTTTTTACTGACGGTTTCGATTTATCTCAAGTCGATAATTTCAAGGATGCCATGCAGACCATGCTATCGGTAGACAGGGTTGTGACGGCAGCATTTGCTGATAAAGGAAACGGCATTAGAAATTACTGGATGTTCAAGTCACTCAGAGATAAAGATTTTATTGAAAATAATGCAGAGAGTTCGTCTGAAAATATCCAGGGACTGGTAGCGCTTCTGGTAAATACCAGTAAGTTACTTGGCATGACAGCATCAAATTCGGATCTGTCAGTCACCATGTTTAATGATTATATCAGGCTGAGCAGCCGCCAATTGCTGTATGACAAGAAAACACAGGCATCGACAACTGACAGCTGGTCAGTGCTTTTCTTGAACGATGCAGGCCTGACACAGTTTCCAATGTATTCGGTAAAATTTAGCATAAGTAAAGATATTCACTGGCAGGAAGTTGAAAAAATCGCAGTATATATAGCATTATTGATCGGTATTGGCATGACGCTCCTGCTTACCGCCCTGGTCAGGGCAAAGGACCAGCAAGCAACGGAACTACGTGAGAGAAACATTGTTATCGAACGCAAAGTAGAAGAACAAACCAAGCAACTGGCGCTGGCCAGAGATCAGGCACTGGATGCATCGAAGATCAAGTCTGAGTTTCTTGCCAGTATGAGCCATGAGATTCGCACACCATTGAACGCAATCATTGGCATGGCTGAGCTTTTATCAGAAACGCCGCTGACTAACGAACAGACTAATTATATTGGTGTTTTCAGAAAGGCTGGGGATACTTTATTAAGTCTGGTAAACGATATTCTTGATTTATCGAAGATCGAGGCAGACCAACTTGTTCTGGAACATATAAGTTTTAATCTCATTGAAAATATTGAAGAATCAGTAGAGATTTACGCGTTAAAAGCAGCAGAGCAGGGCATCGAATTATTAACCAGTATTGATGATGACATTAGTCCTGTCAGAACAGGCGATCCGGCCAGGTTAAGACAGATCGTTCTCAACCTGATAAGTAATGCATTAAAGTTTACAGATCATGGAGAAATTGTTGTCCGAATACACAAGGCCCAGGAAAAGAATGATGATAACTATCTTCACTTCTCTGTGTCGGACACTGGCATAGGTATCCCTGAAAAGAAACTGGAAGCAATATTTGCCAGCTTTTCCCAGGTAGACTCCTCGACTACCCGCAAATATGGTGGTACCGGTCTTGGTTTAACCATATCACGTAAATTAACAGAAAAGATGGATGGGAAGATCTGGGTAGAAAGTGAAGAAGGTAAAGGCAGTACGTTTAACTTTATAATCAGGCTGGTTGTTAGTGAAATGCCAATCTCAACCCAGAAGGTCACTGGCAGTGTTGATCTACAAGGCAAACACATTCTGATTGTCGACGATAATGCTACAAATCTTCTTATACTTGCTACTCAACTAAGCTCAAGAGGGGCAGTCGTCAAACAAGCTGACAGTGCACAAACTGCTCTGGATATATTATACGGTCAATCAGCAACGCAGAATTCCTTTGATGTAATCCTGACTGATTGTCATATGCCAGACATGGACGGATTTGATTTGATAGAAACCATGCAAGCAAAAGGAACTGATTTGAACATGATTATGATGCTTAGTTCTGCCGACCTTAATCAACATATGTCAAGAGCGGATGAGTTGGGTATTGGCGGCTATCTTATAAAACCGGTAAAACGTGAAGCACTGATCACGCAGCTTGGAAAAGTACTATCAGAGACGGAGACTGTTGATAGAAAACAGGTTGTCATTGATGCTGAACAGGATGACATTGTTCCATTAAAGATTCTTCTTGTAGAAGACAACCCTGATAATAGATTATTAATCAGGGCCTATTTAAAAAAATTACCTTATCAGTTGGATGAAGCGGAAAATGGACAGATCGCAGTAGAGATGTTCCAGCAGTCAGACTACGATCTGGTCTTTATGGATGTGCAAATGCCTGTTATGGACGGTCATCAGGCCACCCGAATAATCAGGGCATGGGAAGCAGAACACGCCAGGAAATCTACTCCTATCATTGCATTGACAGCTCATGCCATCAAAGAAGAGATTGATAAATGCATGCAAGCCGGATGTGACACTCACCTAAGCAAGCCGGTAAAAAAAGCAACAATACTCGATACAATCAAGACCTATGCAAGCGGACTTTGAACGTATTAACGGACCAGTGCCTGCAAGGTTTTGAAGCCTTCGTGTTTTGCATCAGCTATCCATTCAAACATTATTGCTTCGGCATCAGTAATAATTACCTCGGCCTGTCGTAACCGCGACAGGGCAGTTTCATAACTCTCACGGTGCCTGGAACAGATGCCATCAGCAGCAACAAATACCTGATAGCCCAGTTTCAACAGTTGTAGTGCGGTCTGCATAACACAGATATGGGCTTCAATGCCGGCAAGTACGATTTGTTTACGCTCCAGTTGCGCCAGGTCTGCAACAAAATTATCGGCGCCGGTACATGAAAAACTCGTTTTCTGATATCTTTTTGTATGTTCCGGCAGAAGCCTTGCAATATCAGGTTCGATATTTCCCAGGCCTTGAGGATATTGCTCGGTGGCGAATACCGGGATATCCAGTGTTTTTGCGGCGTTGAGTAACAGGCCTGTATTACGTTGTAACCTTGCCAGCACTTTTACGGGCATTACAGCCGTTAAATGTGTCTGGATATCAATGATAACAAGGACCGAATTTTCCGGTTCGAGTATTGCAGTATTTTCATTAGACATTATTAATGTACCTTTTTCCTGATGGGTTAAATTCTTAATTCAGCCAGTGGTTGACGTTAGCAAGATCCTCTAACGACAGGATCCCGGCTGAGCGTTTTAAACGGAGCGTATTTAATATGTAATCATACCTTGCCCGGGCATAATTGCGACGTGACTGTGAGGTCGCACGCTCCGAAGCGACTACATCAACGGCAGTACGGGTGCCGACTTCAAAACCTGCTTCAGTCGCCTGCAAGGCCGTCTCGCTGGAGATGACGGCCTGTTTTAATGCCTTCACCCGGCTGATGCCTGATATCACGCCCAGATAGGCTTGCCTGGTAAGTCGTTGAGCCTGTCTACGTACTTGTTCGAGCCGTTGCAACTGCTCTTCAAGACGGTGACGGGACTCACTGGTTCTGGAGCTGACCAGCCCGCCCTGAAAGAGAGGCACATTCAATTCCAGCCCTATACTCGACGAGTGGATCTGTATGGCGCCAAAGCGACCGCCGGTCTGATTAAAATCACGCCTGCCTACCACATCCAGGGTAGGTAGATGACCGGATTGTTGCACTTTTATTTCTTTACGCGCTGTTTCAACGGCGCTTAATGTTGCGATGACATCCAGGTTTTGCTGCAGAGATATCTCGGTCCAGGCGTCAATATCTTCAGGCTCCGGTCTGATTAGCGGCAGGAATTCACCCAGCGCAGAGAACTCAGCCGGGTAGCTGCCTGTGATTTCTCTTAATTCTTCACTGCTATTATCGACATTATTTCGGGCTTCAATTTCCTCGGCAACAGCCATGTCATATCCCGCTTGTGCTTCCTGAACATCCGTTATTGCCGTCAAGCCTACTTCAAATCGTTGTTTTGCCTGCTCAAATTGCCGGCCAAGCGATCTTTTTGCGACATAGGCAAACTCAAGATTATCCTTGGCCGCCAGTACATTAAAATAATTTTCAGCAACCCTGACGATTAAGTCCAGTTGTGCAGCGGTCAATTCTGCGTCTGCTTGCTTGATATGACTGCTGGCTTGCCTGAGTTGTATGAAGCGATCCAGCCGAAACAGAGGCTGTCTCATATCGAGAGACCAGCCATGGCTATTAAATTCGATATCTCCCTGCTCACCGAAGCCCTGTGTACTGATGTCTTGATCATTTGTGCGGGTATTGGCGCTCAGGTTGATTGAAGGCAGTAATTGAGACAACGCCTGTGGATACTGTTCGAGAGTTGCCAGTTTGGCCGCAGCAACTTGTCTGTATTGAGGATCGCTATTGATGGCCATGTCATAGACATCAAGCAGATCGGCAGCGATGGCAGGATTCCCCGTAACTGTGAGCTGTGCCATAGCCAATACAGACAACAGCATATTCCTGCGTAAAAACAGATTGATAGAAATCATGAGTGTATTAGTATTGTACAGATGTAATACTTTTCATATAAGGATTTTAGAATTCGAATTTTTTCTTACTTGCACCAACCAGCGCTGGAAAATCTGTCTCAAACAGGCTTTCTTTAGCCCATTCCTGCTCACCGATGCGTGTGATTAACATGGCCTCCATCACCGGTGATTCACCGACAATAATAAACAGGCGGCCGTTTATCCTCAGTTGTTGTCTGAAACTGTTGTCCACTACAGGCACGGAACCTGTCACGACGATCACATCGTAGCGGTTTCCATCCTGCCAGCCATGACTGGCATCGCCGTTATGCAAGTGAATATTGTTTAACCGGTATCCAGCAAATTTTGATCTGGCCTGCTCGGTAAATACAGGAAAAATATCGACACTGTGTACTTCATCCGCGCTGCGCGCCAACAGTGCGGTCAAATAGCCGCAACCCGTACCGATTTCCAGCACCTTTTCATTGTCCTGCACGGACAGGCTTTGCAGCAAGCGAGCTTCAACTTTTGGGGTCATCGTGACTTGATCATGTAATAGAGGGATATTGACGTCTGCCAGGGCAAGCTGCTTGTATGTGTCAGGGAAAAAATCTTCCCGATGAATCTCAGCGAAAAGATCAAGGGTGCGTCGATCCAGTACTTGCCAGGTTCGGATCTGCTGTTCAATCATATTAAAGCGTGCTTGTTCAAAATTCATGCAGGTATCCTTTAAGTAATTGCTAAATTTAGTCGAGTGATGGTGCTATTATATAGCATGAGTGCCGCTAGGGGCGCCCTTGAACGGGCTGAGAGTGACCCTTGAACCTGAACCGGTTAGTACCGGCGTAGGAAAGCAAGCACCTGCCTGTCCGAGAGCGCTCATTTTCCAGAGGCCGTCCCAAACAATATTATCTATAACTGGCTGTATTTCAATAGCCTATAGATGGACAACTTGTTTCAGGCGGTTTTATATTGATGAGGAGACGATATGAGTGCAATTGCCGAAACTTTTCTGAACGAAAAGGCCAAAGTAGATAAGCAGGTCATCCAGCCCTTTCCGAAATCGAAAAAAATCTATGTGCAGGGAAGTCGGCAAGATATACGGGTGCCCATGCGTGAGATCGAATGTGCTGATAGTCAAACCTCCCAAGGCAATGAAAAAAATTCAGCCATCACTGTCTATGATACGTCGGGCGCCTATTCCGATCCTGCTGTTAATATCGATATTCAGGCCGGTCTGCCACTGGTGAGAGCAGCATGGATAGCAGAGCGTAACGATACTGAACAACTTGCCGGGCCTTCGTCCACGTTTGGACAGACACGGCTGCAAGATTCGGAATTGGCATCACTCAGATTTAAACATATTCATCGACCCCGCCGCGCCAAAGCCGGCGCCAACGTCAGCCAGATGCATTATGCGCGCCGGGGTATTATTACCCCTGAAATGGAGTACATCGCCATTCGTGAAAACCTGCGGCTGCAGGAATATACGGACCCCCAGTTGTTAAAACGCCATGCAGGCATGAATTTTGGCTCGGTACTCCCCGATCGGATGACAGCTGAGTTTGTGCGTGCCGAGGTTGCCTGTGGCCGGGCCATTATCCCGGCAAATATCAATCACCAGGAAATCGAGCCCATGATTATTGGTCGTAATTTCCTGGTGAAGATCAATGCTAATATCGGTAATTCGGCGGTTACATCCTCGATTGAAGAAGAAGTAGAAAAAATGACCTGGGCTATCCGCTGGGGCGCTGATACGGTGATGGACTTGTCTACGGGTAAACATATCCATGAGACTCGCGAGTGGATTATCCGCAACGCCCCTGTGCCGATCGGTACCGTCCCCATCTATCAGGCATTGGAAAAGGTCGATGGCAAGGCTGAAGAGCTGAGCTGGGAGATATACAGAGATACATTAATTGAACAAGCGGAACAGGGGGTTGATTATTTTACTATCCATGCCGGTGTACGACTTGCCTATATCCCCCTGACCGCTCAACGCTTGACCGGCATTGTCTCGCGTGGTGGTGCGATCATGGCAAAGTGGTGTCTGACTCATCACCGGGAAAGCTTTTTATATACGCATTTTGAAGATATCTGTGAGCTCATGCAGGCCTATGATGTTTCATTCTCGCTCGGCGACGGGCTGCGGCCCGGATGCCTGGCCGATGCCAATGATGAGGCGCAGTTTGCAGAATTGAAGACTCTGGGAGAATTAACAAAGATTGCCTGGCAGCACGATGTCCAGGTCATAATAGAAGGGCCTGGGCATGTTCCTATGCACATGATCAAGGAGAACATGGACAAAGAACTGCAGGAATGCAGTGAGGCGCCGTTCTATACACTTGGCCCATTGGTGACCGATATCGCGCCGGGCTACGATCACATTACCTCAGCAATAGGCGCCGCCATGATCGGCTGGTACGGCACAGCCATGCTTTGTTATGTCACGCCCAAGGAACATCTTGGCTTGCCGAACAAGGATGATGTGAAAGAAGGCATCATTACCTACAAGATAGCCGCCCATGCCGCTGATCTTGCCAAGGGTCATCCTGCTGCACAACTCCGGGACAATGCCTTGTCCAAGGCCAGGTTTGAATTCCGTTGGGAAGATCAGTTTAACCTGGGACTGGATCCAGACCGCGCTCATGAGTTTCATGACGAGACCTTGCCCAAGGATGCACATAAAACCGCACATTTTTGTTCTATGTGTGGACCGAACTTCTGCTCCATGAAAATCACCCAGGACGTACGTGATTATGCCGCAGCAAAAGGTATTGAGGACCTCAATGACGCGTTGACAAAAGGCATGGAAGAAAAGGCAACCGAGTTCAAGAAGATGGGTGGTGAAATTTACAAACAAGCCTGAAAAAAAATAACATGGAAATTCGGTCACCGCTAGGACAGACTCCTGGCCGGGTTGATTTTGTACTGGCTCCTGTCTCGTCATGAAAACAGTTCTTGATCAACTGATAGAATCTTCTGCTGATCCGCAAGCAACGGCACTACGTATTGAACGGATGTATGAAGATGCTGAGATACGCAAAAGGATAGAATCTCTGCATACTTCGTTGCTTGCTGATCTGGTTTCAATCATCAGTATTTCCAATTTTATGTTTCATTTCCTGTGCCGGCGTCCTCCGGCAATCTCTTTGCTGGGACAAAAATCATCCCCCTGCATCACAGCAAAGCACACTATCCCCGATCTGGATGCACTGCGACTGTTTAAGTATCAGGAGCTATTGAAAATCACCTGGATGGATGTGTCCCGGACCTGCGAATACCCTGAGGTTCTCGACGCACTCAGCACCTTGGCGGTAACAATCGTCAGGCAGGCAATACGGTTGTCTTTATCTGCCGAGTCCTACCATGATGTTGCGGAATCATTGGCTGTCCTGGCGCTGGGAAAACTTGGCGCGCACGAACTTAATTACAGTTCAGACATTGATCTCATCTTTGTTTCAAGGAATTTGCGTGACCAGGAAGAAGATGCTCATGCACTGCAAAAAAAACTAACCGATAGTATCAGGTGTTTAAGCCGGACACTTGAAGAGAAGACTGCGGACGGTTTTCTCTACCGGGTTGATTTAAAATTACGTCCCTGGGGGCGTAGTGGTCCACTTGTTTTATCGATTGATGACACAGAGTATTATTACGAAGCGAGCTCAGAACCGTGGGAGCGGTTTGCCTGGATACGGGCGAGAGCGATCGCCGGCTCAGAAAGCGTTGCATCCGAATTACTGAGCCGCATACGACCATTTGTCTTCAGGCGTTCATTGAGCACAGATGATTTGGACAGATTTGTGCAAATCAAAAATGATATGAGCAAGGCACGCAAGCGGCATGGGCACTGGAATGTTAAAGTCGGGGAGGGCGGTATAAGGGATATAGAATTTTTTATCCAGGTGTTACAGATCGTTAATGCAGCGAAACACAAGCAACTACAGACCACCAATACACTGACTGCATTGGCTAATCTGGAGAAAACGAATCTCATTACAGCAGAACAGAGTCAGCAGTTATATGGCAGTTATAATTATTTAAGACGCCTGGAAAATCGTCTGCAAATGATTGATGAACAACAAACTCATGACTTGCCGGACGACAAGAAACAACGCTATCTGATCGCACGTTCTTTAGGGGTCAACGGCAGCTCTATGAACGAAGTACTGGATAACTTTGAAAATGAATTATTTGCACATCGCTCTATAGCACAAAATTATTTTGATCAGGTGTTACCTCAGGGCGTCTGACCATGGAACTTAATGCAGCCATAAAGTCGACACTCGACAGCGCATGGCACAGAGATTCTGCACACGCGAGCATACAACGGTGGCTGGAAGTATGTGAAAAAGAAGGCTGGGGAAATATCCCTGAAAAAATTTCCCTGCTCGTCAACTTGTTCGGCGCCAGTTGGTATTTCACCCGTCTTGTTTTCTACCGGGGGCGCACAGCTGCGAGTCTTATCGATCAGGCAGAGCCGGATAAACTCACTCGATCTGCTATGGCGAACTGTTTTAAGGTGGCGTTAGAACAGGATGATATGGAATATCAGCTGGAACAATTGAGAATGCTCAAAAATGAAACCATGTTGAATATCCTGATCTGCTACCTCGACAATCAGTTTAATCAGCAACAGACAGAGCAAGCCTTGACAGCATTGGCGGAGCTTAGTCTGGGCATGGTGATGGAAATATCAGGTCTTCGGTCTGACTCTTCAGGATATCAGCTTGCAGTGTTGGGTATGGGCAGAATGGCGGGTGAAGAGATGACGTTTGGCTCGGATCTGGACCTGATCTTTCTTTTTGATCGTCAGTCGATAAGTGATGTTACAAAACTGACAAGAACCATCCAGCGGCTTTTAAGAAACCTTACCTCTCTGGCGCCATTCGGAACATTTTATGAAGTTGATATGCGCTTGCGTCCACATGGAACAGCCGGGTCTCTGGTCACCTCGACAAATGCATTTCTTGAACATCACCAGCACAGGCGAGAGATTTGGGAGCGGCAAATGATGACTCGTTGCCGTCCGGTAATAGAAAATGCTGATATAGGAAGAAGCAGCCTGGAAAAAATCATGCCTTATATCTATGCAGACTACGATCATGATTATTTGCAACAGGAAATTACAGATATGCGCAGGCTTGTGCAGAAAGAAAAAGGCAGCCTCAGGGATAAATTTGATGTCAAGTTCGGTAGAGGCGGGATTATGGATATCGACTTCATGACCCATTACTTTCAATTGCGCTATGGACACGAACAGGAATCATTGCAGACATGCAGTACCCGAGCAGCGCTGGAACAACTTAAACAATTAGAGATCCTTGATGCAGATCACGCGGATACGCTACTTGCAGCCTACGACTTCCTGAAAGGAATCGAGACCCGCCTGCGTCTGTTTGACATGAAGGCGATCAGCGCCTTCCCGCAGGAACCCGCCGCACACATCCCCCTGGCCCGGGCAATGGGCTACTTCGATGAAGACGAACCCCACTTCGTGGAAAAATACCTGTCAGTCTCGGACAAGGTACGGACGTTGTTTAATCATTATTTAAAAGGGATTGATTAAGTGAATCACATGGGGCCTTTTTCTTCACAGGTGAAACTGACTCGTGACTCAATAAAAATTAAAAAGAATCATGGTCTGTTCCTATTAATACTATTAATTTTACAAGGTGGAGCGTCTTGTTAGATCTGTTTTCCTGCGAACCATCTTTATTTCTAAAATACAGCCAACAGCTTCCGCATACTTTCTTAGTGTTGCAATAGACGGCGAATGCTTCCCGGTTCCAAGAGCTGACTCAAGACGAGTAACAGCCGGAGGTTTCGTTCCCCTTCGCTTGGCAATTTCCGCTTGACTAAAACCCGGCTTGCTTTCGAGCAAGAAGCATGTTTCGTAACAGGCTAAATTCAGGCTCTATGGCCTCATATTCAGACCTGACACTTTCCTTATGGAGTGCCTTCGATTTCAGTTGATCATGCCTCATTTTTCTTTACCTCGACTAAGCGTTTTCGGGCTATTCGTAGTTCCCGCCGGGGTGTTTTTTGAGTTTTCTTCACAAACACATGTAGCATCACGATTCGCTTGCCCACTGACGTGCAGTAGAAAACCCGGGCAATTCCTTGTTTGCTTTTGAGTCTGAATACAAGCAAGTCCACTGCGCAGAAATGTGAGCAAGGCCAGAAGACGCCAAACGGTTTCTCATTAAAATTGTTGGATCTTGTTGATCAAAAGGTCTGAAGGCATTAGCTTGATTTTATTTGTGTGTTACTCACAACAATGATAGCGATAAGCGAGAAGACAAATCCAGGCACCAGTTCATACAACTCAAATAGTCCTCCTTGTAACTGGCTCCAGATTATAACTGTCAACCCCCCGGTGATTATTCCTGAAATTGCGCCTGCCTTTGTCATGCTTTTCCATAACAGCGATAACAACAATGTCGGGCCGAAAGCGGCACCGAATCCTGCCCAGGCATAACTGACCAGTTCCAGTATTTGTTGTTCGGGATTCAAGGCAATAAGTGTCGCAATGATAGCCACGCAGATAACGGCCAGTCGCCCGACCAGCACCAGTTCTTTTTCACCGGCATTGGGTCGAAATATGGTCTTGTAGAAATCTTCTGTTACTGCCGATGAAGCAACCAGTAGTTGTGAATCCGCGGTACTCATTATGGCAGCCAGGATCGCCGCCAGACATATTCCGGCAATGACCGGATGAAAAATGACCGAGGCCATCATGATAAATACCTTTTCACTATCAGGGCCGGCAAGTGGCTCGGCAAGGTATACGGTACCGGTCAAACCGATAACGATGGACGCTAACATAGACAAGGCAGTCCAGGTCACTGCAATACGGCGTGCATCGGCAATCATTGTACTGGACCGAATCGCCATAAACCGGACAAGGATATGGGGTTGTCCGAAATAACCCAGTCCCCAGCCCAGTAACGATATCAACGCAATAATGGATAGGGTGTCGCCGGTTCCGGTTTTTAACGGATTGAGAAAATCCGGGTTAACTCTTGTAATGATACTGGTCGCCATATGGTAACCACCCAACTCGTTCACGGCAAAGATGGCGACAGCCGACAATGCAATAATCATCAGTAATCCCTGCAACAAGTCAGTCCACGACACGGCGAGGAACCCGCCGATGGAGGTATAAAGGAGAATCACCGCTGCGCCAATCAATACCGCCCAGTGGTAAGGCAGTCCAAATACCGATGCAAATAATTTCCCGCCGGCCACCAGCCCGGAACTGGTGTAAAACAGGAAAAACAATAATATAAAAAAAGCGCTCACAAAGCGTAATACATGGCTGGTATCGTTAAACCGGTATTCAAAATATTCCGGCAAGGTCAGGGCATTGTTCAGGGATTCACTTCGATCCCTGAGTCTTGGTGCAATCAGCAACCAGTTGGCATATGTTCCGATTAATAATCCAATGGCAATCCAGATTGCCTCAAGACCAGCCACATAAGCGTAACCGGGAAGTCCCAGTAACAGCCAACCGCTCATGTCAGACGCTCCGGCGCTAAGTGCGGTGGTCCAGCGTCCAAGCTGACGTCCACCCAATATGTAGTCAGACAGGTTGTTTGTTTTACGGTATGCGATCCAGCCGATGTAAAAGACCAGCAGGAAATACATTCCGAAAGTGATGCTTGTTATGATTTGATTCAAGCCAAGCTTCCTGTCTCTATGTATCCCATGATGATGAGTCTGTTGCCGTGTTTTATGTTCAGGTTGACGGGATAGTAGTGGTCTCGTTTAGAAACTGCACAGAATTTTCGCTGCACGATTCGTGCGACGCTTCACAGTATGTCTTCACAGGGAAAGAATATTTCTTGCGGGATATATTCGAGTATCTGGTCGCGGCAAAACTCCAGCATTTCGTTATTGAATTGCTGTTTATATGAAATCATGCCTTTGCTTTCTACCAGGGGCGAAGCAAATAAGGGTTCATCCGGGTAAAGGCGAGACATAGAACGAAAGAAATCCCGTGGTAAACGAAAACTTCCCAGACTGACAGAATGAATGCTGTCAGGGTCAAGCTGTGTAAATATGTTGTTGAACAGTTGTTTGTATTGTTCACGAAAGTCATGCTGGTATATTAGTGGATCAAAGCGCAGGCCAATCCGCCAACCTTGTGCCTGCAACTTTTGCATGGCTTCCAGTCGCCGTTGTGGGGCAGGTGTTTTGTGTTCCAGTGCATCAGCTATCGCCTCAGGTGTAAAACTGTAGGCGATAACAATGTTGTCTAATACCTCTGTTGCCAGAAGAGAACGTATCTGGGTGCTCTTGGTGCGTATTTCCAATAAGGCTTTTGGGTTACGTGCAAATACCGGCAGAAAGTATTCAACAAAGTGAGTAACCGGTTCAAGTGCAAGACTATCGCAATCATAACCCGAGAAAAAATGAATATCCTGACCGGCATTTTCCTGTATGACATCTTCGATGGCAGATTCAAAGCTTTCAAAATTCACAAAAAAAACATAATGTGCAGACCGATACATACCCTGTAAAAAACAATAGCGGCAGTCATAGATGCAATTAAGCATGTGGGAAAAGTAGAAATTTTGTTTCGCACCGATGTTATAAGCCTCAGGCGCCGGCATGACATGGTTCCTGAATTTTTCTGCCAGAATGATGGCAGGGTTATCTTTTTGTAATCTGAAGTTTTGTGCCTTGCGGTTAAATATCTCTGTGTAGCGCCGGCAAGGAATAATCATTGCCTTGGGAAACCTCGCAACTATTGCAACTGTCCTGGGGTGATGCCTTATTGACTCCTCGATATATATAGTATCGAACATGCTGATTAATCTGCTTTTGGCGACAATGATATTTTATCCAGTTCGCCCTCAAGGTATGTCAGGATATCATTGGCGCGCCTTATTTTAGTCAACTTTGCTTCAAACAGGCTTTCATCCGGCCTGAGAGTTTGCCAGCGTCTCAATAAACGCTGCAAAATACCTTTCTGGTATTGAGTGAAGTGCCATCGCTGCAGGCATTGTTCATAGTGTTGCGGAACAGACGTTACTGATTCGAGCCGGGATGACAAAGCCTGTATTTGCTCAAACAATGCATTTATTTCAGCTGTTTTGTCGGCAATCAGTTCTGATACAAATTTTTCAGCCAGTTTTAGTACCGGTTTTGTCTGATTATCTGAAATTATTTTGAGGCAGTGGATCAGCTCGGCGGTCGCAAAACGGCTTGCCGTTGCAAAAAAACCTGAACCTTCCATGTCATACATGATCTCATCGTAACTGTTGAGGGCCTTGTCGAGTGTCAACAGGCCGGCACAGGATATCTTGCTTTTAAAGATGATTTGCGGGTACCAGATCTGACCATTGCTGGCATCTTCGATACGGTTTGCCAGGACAAGTTGTCCAATTGCCAGCGTTTTGTGTCCAGCCACACCGATATTTATCCATGCATCACTGCTTTTGGCATCCAGCAGCATTCTGGCATGCATGGTCGCCGCGATGGAGGCCTGCTTGCCAATGCCGCTGATGGTCAGTGATATACCCCGTGCTTCGTTCAGGCAGGTATAAAACAACTCGGCTTTTTTGACATGCTTTAGTTGAAAATGATGCTGTAACGGTCTGGCCTCGCATTTCAATGCACAGATTATGTGAATCATGATTAAGTGTATGGCAACTTTGTCAGGGCTTGCAGGTGTATTTATCCAACAAGTTATGTTTGCATGTGTTCATATTCCGAGATCTGACGTGCCAGTAGCGGTTCAAATTTCGAAACGAGTTCATGGTTTTGATATTTCCTTGCACCTTTCAGGACTATCTGCAGCTTTTCCCTCATTGTGTTAAAGGCTGTTTTTTTATGCTCAACTGAAAGTTCCGGGTCAGATAATATCTTTTCTAGTGCCCTGATTCTGAATCGATCCATGCCCCAGTATCTGCGTGATAATTGATCGGCATGGCCACCATATTTTATGATCAATTCACTATCAAGAAACAGCACAGGGTAGCGGGCACAGATCCGCAGCCACATATCATAATCCTCACACACCGGCAATGTTTCATCAAACAACCCGACCTTGGCAAAGACACTGCGATGGATAATTGCTGAAGAGGGTGAGATTACGCAAAGCGGCAAACAATGTCGAAATATATGGCCACCATATTTGTGGTGTTTTTTCATCTGCTTTACCTGAAGTCCATTCCTTATCCAGGTCTCATTGGTATGACAGAATAAATAATGCGGATTTTCCTGCAAAGCCTGCATTTGCTGCTGGAGCTTGTCTGCCAACCATTCATCGTCTGAGTCGAGCAAGGCCAGCCAGTCAGCTTTTGCCATTCGGATCCCTGCATTTCGTGCAGCACTAATCCCCATATTTTTCTGTGATAATAAACGAACCGCCGGATAGTTGGTTGTTATCATGGCAGCGGTCTCATCCGTTGAGCCATCATCTATCACTATCACCTCAGTGGGCGGAAACGTTTGCCGGAAGACCGAATCCAGCGCGCGTTGAATAACAGACACCCTGTTATATGTAGGGATGATTACTGATATGCCTGTGCTCATGCTAGTACTCCGTCAAGGTTGTAGTGGTGGATTCCAGTTGACCTGTCAGCGTTCATGGCAAGGCACGTCTTGCAGTGAATGGCAGCGTCCTTCGCAAGAGAGGTAACGCCGCCATGGATGCTGAACCCATCAATACAACTTTGACGGAGAACCAGTGCCTGCTCGGGTCGGGCAAAGAGCTGGTATAATAACCGTGTCCTCAGTCTTAATCGACCCGAACTTCGCAGGTAACTGATCAATGAATAACAATTTAACCCTGGATTTTGAACGCAACGAGCAGCGGCCCATACACGAATTTTCTGAACAGGCATACCTGGATTATTCCATGTATGTGATCCTTGATCGCGCCTTGCCAAATATTGCCGATGGCTTGAAACCTGTACAACGCAGGATCATTTATGCGATGTCCGAATTGGGACTGAAGGCAACGGCAAAATTCAAAAAATCGGCACGTACCGTCGGTGATGTAATTGGCAAGTTCCATCCGCATGGCGACAGCGCCTGTTATGAAGCCATGGTGTTGATGGCACAGGGTTTCAGTTATCGCTATCCGTTGATAGATGGCCAGGGTAACTGGGGGTCACTGGACGATCCGAAATCGTTTGCCGCGATGCGCTACACCGAATCAAAACTGACTTCCTACGCTGATACCTTATTATCTGAATTGTCACAAGGCACCGTTGACTGGACCGCAAATTTTGATGGTACTTTGAGTGAACCACAATTGTTACCCGCCCGTTTGCCGAATATTCTGTTAAATGGCACCACCGGTATCGCGGTCGGCATGGCGACGGACATTCCGCCGCATAACCTGCGGGAAGTTGTAGCGGCCTGTGTGCGCTTGCTGGAAGCGCCCAAAAGCACGGTGGAACAACTGTGTGAGCATATCAAAGGTCCGGATTTTCCCACCCATGCAGAGATCATTACACCTGCCGAAGAACTGTTGGAGATCTACAAGACCGGCACTGGCTCGGTGAAGATGCGTGGACTATGGGAACGGGAAGATGACAATATAGTGATCACTGCTTTGCCACATCAGAGCTCCGGCAGCAAAATTCTGGAACAGATTGCTGCACAAATGCAGGCGAAGAAACTACCCATGCTTGAGGATCTGCGTGATGAATCCGATCATGAAAACCCGACTCGTCTGGTGCTGGTGCCCCGTTCCAACCGGGTCAACTGTGAGGAGCTTATGTCACACCTGTTTTCTACGACTGATCTGCAGCGCAATTATCGCGTTAATATGAATATCATCGGCATCGACGGGCGGCCTCAGGTCAAGGATTTAAGAACGATTTTAAAAGAGTGGCTGCAGTACCGGATGGAAACCGTGCGGCGCAAGTTGCAACACCGTCTCGACAAGGTCGAGACACTGATGCATATATTGCAAGGGCTGTTGATTGTCTATTTAAATATCGATGAGCTCATTGCCATCATTCGCGCTGAAGACAAGCCCAAGCCGGTGTTGATGAAACGCTTCAAACTCAGTGATGAACAGGCAGAGGCGATACTGGAATTGAAACTGCGTAAACTGGCCAGGCTCGAAGAGATGAAGATCAAGGCAGATCTGCAAGCACTGCAAGATGAGCGGCATGGCTTGCGACAGATGCTGGGTTCCAAACAACGTTTGACCAGCCTGGTCAAGAAAGAAATTATCGCCGATGCGGAGCAACACGGCGATGACAGATGTTCCCCCATTGTCAAGCGCGAACAAGCCAGGACGATAGAAGTGACCGAGCTACTGCCGACCGAACCGGTCACGGTGATACTGTCAGAGAAGGGCTGGATCAGGGCAGCCAAGGGACATGAAATCGACCCTGAATCACTGAATTATCGGGCTGGCGATGCCTTCAAACAGGCCGACAAAGGACGCAGTAATCAATATGCTGTATTGCTGGATTCCACCGGGCGTTGTTATTCCCTGCCCGTGCATGATCTGCCTTCTGCCCGCAGCCTTGGGGAACCCTTATCCAGCCGGGTGACGCCACCGGACGGCGCTACTTTCGAAGGCATCATGTTGGGCGCGCCGGATTCGCTGTTTCTGCTGGCTAGTGATGCGGGTTATGGCTTTATGGCCAGATTGGCAGAACTGTATGCGAAAAACAAAAATGGCAAACTGGTATTAAGTGTGCCAAAGGCTGCCAAGGTACTGCAACCGGCATTGGTCAGTGACGCTAACAATGATTACGTTGCTGCGATCAGTTCCACCGGACGTTTATTGGTCACGGACATTAACGAATTTCCGCTGCTGGCCAAAGGCAAGGGACTGAAGATCATCCAGATACCGACAGCGAAACTCAAATCAAGAGAGGAATATGTCACGGCCGTGGCAGTATTTTCAGAAGGTGATTCATTGCTACTGGATTCCGGTAAACGACATATGACACTGAGGCCCAAAGATATCGACGCTTATTACAGTGATCGGGGTCTGCGCGGAAATATGTTGCCCAGAGGTTTTCGCCAGGTCGACAGGATGCTGACATTAAAGGATAACAAGGCGGAAGAATAACGGCATCTCGTCGTGACAGACATACTGTCTTCCCGCGACATAAGCACTTCCCTGTACTCGTCGCTACAGACATCCTGTCTTCCCGCGACATAAGCACTTCCCTGTGCAAAAAAAAAAGGCGCACTATGAAAGTGCGCCTTTACAAGTTCGAGGTGAACTTTTCTTGTTTTAAGCTAACAGCTTACCAAAGCAGGAAACCACCGATTGAGAAGGTATCAACATCTTCGAAGCCGAAGAAATCAGACTCATAGCTGCCATATTCGGCAATGACCTTCAGCCAGGAGTTGACATCATGATAGACACCCACCGTCCACAGTTGGTTGGTGGTCTTGACTGCACCAGGAGTTTGATCATTGGACTCACCGTAGCTGATACCGAGCTTGGTGGTACCATTAAAGGTGTATGCACCCTGGATAATGTAACCATCACTGTCTGATTCAACACAGGAAGCTGCGCAAGCAGCATCACCAGCACCACCCAGGTTAAATAAGACGCTGCCTAGTGCCTCACCATCATAGTAGCTCCCCATGAAATTAAAACCACCAAAATTGATATCAACACCGATGTTGTAGCCAAAGGAGGTCGATTCAGTCGTTGTGGTACCTACGGTGATTTCCTGTTCCTGCCAGAGAAAACCGACCCAGACACCAAAACTACCACCATCAAACGCGGTATTGTAGTTGGCTTCTGCCTGAAACTGGGGGGTGTCCGTTTCACTTATGTTACCAACACCAATTGGCTCTTGGGGATCAAAGATAGCGATATCCAGCACAAAGCCATTGATATCCGGCGTGGTATATTTGAACTGAGTACGAAAGTCAGGGTAGACATAACCGAAACCGATTCGGCCTAAGCCCGTACCAGAACCATCAGGCCCTGCTAAGGCACCCATACCAAACAAGGTATAATCCTTGAGGATGGCCTGACGCTGGAACAGTGATAGAGTACGACCTGCAGTGATGGTACCGAAGTCACCTGAGACACTGAAGAATACTTCACGCATATCGATCGAAGGACCTGAACCAAACAGGCCGGCTTTATTGAGACGTCCGGTTTTATTCAATGATGAATCCGGGGCAAAAGTAATCTGACCCGTACCCTTCAGCCCATTGATCTCCGGGGACTTGACAGTGAAGGTGTGGAATGCTGGCAACAAGCCTTCTTGCAAGTGGGCACTGTCCTCTTGACAGTTAGTTGGGCTAAAACAATTAGCACCAGGACTAAATTCAAAATCGGATTGTGTATAGAACAGATTGACGAAGCCGCCGTAGCTAACTTCCCAACCATTGTCACCGCCTAATACGATGGCAGCATTCGCTGGCACACTCAGCGCTGTTGCCAACACGACGGAACCGAAAGCGGTAGCCAACTTTATTTTATTAAATTTTTTCATCATTATCCTCCTAAAAGAAAATAAACGTACTAATTTTTAAAACGTTTTAAACTTAACTCTCGATATTAAGTTTGGCCTCCCCAGCCTAATTACCCCTTAACATATGTTCGGTGAGTCCCCAAGGCACCAAGAGACTGAATATTTCTAGTAGTCTTCTCTTCTGCACAGACGTAGTGGAAAAATACACTCATTTCAACGCCATTGCAACATTAAGAAACATATATACAACATCAATGCCGGATAGTGTTACAACTGTATCAATTCAGCAACACACAGGCCTGTTATAGCGACGAATCATTGATTGCAGAGACGGCCGTTATTTATCGTTGTTGACAGCCTGGAATTTAGCCCAAGCCACTGATTTGTAATATGTTAGTTTCAAGAAAATGCGCCTCAGCAAGCTGACAGAGTATTAACACGTCATGCCGGGCCCCAACAAAATAAGCAACCGCTGAAGCTTGTCCCGTACTTGATACGGGAGCGGACTTTGCTCACTGGGCAATGATTGTTCGACTTTATATTCCTAACAAAGTCTACCTCCTCCATCGGCTTTGGCTGGAAAAAGCTTCCGCTCCTCGGCAAGTGTTCCTGCGTCCGCTGTCGGTCTCCGTTCCAGACTCGACTCTACCGATTCCTTGCCTGGAATCGTGCCGCCTACTTTGTATAGGCGTCCCTGGAGTCGTCTCACGACACTCATACTTCACATATATAATGTCCATGGCAGTCATAACAAGCCCTCTCTGCCTATATAGCAAGATACTTTCCATAGAATAGTCTAATGTAGAAAGTGAGTGGTACCGGTATGTATGAAATGAATGATAAAACAAAATAAATTCTTGTTTACGGTGGTTTGGAAGGAACCCGCAGGGCGACTGAAATATTACGACAATCAATGCCCCGACAGGAATTTCTGCAGCATAAAGGCCAATGCCAGTGGCGGATACAGTATGAAGGAGATTGGTGAATACTATCGGTTACACTACTCGATAATCAGTTGTATTATTAATAAGTATTGTGTAGGAAAAAAGCAGGACTTGGCCCATTTATTTCAGTCCTTGCTTGTTACTTAATTCAACTATATATACAGAGTAAAATAATGAGCAAGCACACCTTAACAACCGCTACAGGCTCACCTGTTGCAGATGATGACAACAGTATCAGTATTGGAGAGCATGGAGCTTTAACTTTTGATAACCACTATACCTTTGAAAAACTAGCTCATTTTAATCGTGAACGCATCCCTGAGCGTGTAGTGCATGCGAGAGGAACCGGAGCTTATGGTACCTTCACAGTCAGCGACTCACTAAAAGATTACACTATTGCAAGCTTCTTGCAGGAGAAAGGACAGAAAACAGATGTTTTTGTGCGCTTTTCTACAGTAGGTGGTGGCCAGGATTCAAGTGATTACGCCCGCGATCCCAGAGGGTTTTCTATTAAATTTTATACTGACCAGGGCAATTACGATATGGTCGGCAATAACACGCCTGTTTTCTTTTTGCGTGATGCGATTAAGTTTCCAGACTTTATTCATTCGCAAAAAAAGAATCCACGAACTAACTTGCCTGACCCGGCCGCCATTTATGAATTCTGGGCGAATCATCCACAATCGTTGCATCAAGTAACTATTTTGATGTCAGATCGAGGTATTCCGGCATCCTACCGGAATATGCACGGCTTTGGTTCACACACTTTCAGTTTTTGGAATGATAAAGCTGAGCGTGTCTGGTTCAAGTGGCATTTTAAAAGCAATCAGGGCATTAAATGCCTGAGTAATGAAGAAGCCGCCGTCGCGTCTCCTTCCGGTGCACAACAAGATTTGGTTGAGGCCATCGATCGGGGTGATTTTCCGAGCTGGACAGCTAAAGTGCAGATCATGACCGTAGAAGAAGCACGCAATTATTCAATAAATCCCTTTGACCTTACCAAAATATGGCCGCATGCTGATTTTCCATTGATTGAGGTCGGACAACTCGAATTGAACCGCAACGTTGATAACTACTTTGCAGAAACTGAACAGGCATGTTTTGCACCGAGTAATCTAGTGCCTGGCATAGGAGTTTCTCCCGATAAGATGTTGCAGGGTCGATTACTGGCTTATCAAGATGCACACCGCTACCGCGTCGGCGTGAATGCAAACCAGCTGCCTGTCAATGCTGCCAGATGCCCCGTTCATCACTATCAAAAAGATGGCGCAATGGCCGGTATGTGTACAGCCCAGGGTGACACGAAAATTCAAGGCCCAGGTGTTAATTATTATCCAAACGACCAGATCAATCAGGGTGCACCGGTCCCCCAGCCGTCAATTGAAGAACCACCTTTGCCAGTATTGGAAAATGCATGGGTTAAACGCTATGGCATATCTGATGATGAAGATCACTATAGCCAGGCGGGTGATTTATTCCGTCTTATGAATGAATCACAAAAAAGTCAACTAGCAACCACCATTGCAGAAGGCCTGGTGAATGCAACAGAGTCAGTGCAGCAACGAATGCTTGAACAGTTTAGAAAGGCTGATCCTGACTATGCTGATCGCATTGATTCTATAATGGGTACTTTAGGACAAAAAACATAACGAATAATAACAATAAGTGGGGTTACCTATTAGCCGACCCCGGTCAACAAGGCGCAGAAATATCTGAGGATAAACACCCAGTATAATGTATTTAATTAACCCCAGCCTTGTACTCGGGTCCGAATTTTCAATTAAAGAAGCGCAACAGTCACCGTTTTTTGCTCCTGCAAAAACGGCATACACTACATCCTGGTAGATAACCCTTCTGGATTAAAGCTTTGGTAATCAGCATCATTCTATGATCCTAGAATCCGCAGTTGGGCCGGTTTTTTGCTAGATAACATGTTGGAAAACTAGTTCCAGACGTTTTCACCCGAATATGTCCTATATTCGTCCAGACGTTCTCTCGACCTTCGTTCCAGACACGGCTCTACCGATTACATCCCTGTAATCGTACCTCCTCCTTCCATGCAGTCGTCCTGCGTCCATGCAGTCGTGTTTGCCTGGCTGGCGTAGTGAGGCGTGGTGCAGGGATGCACCGTTAACAGAGCGAAGGATGCAAAAATCGAGCTAATGGCCGCTGCCTTAGTGAGTTGACGTGCAGGGACCTCGGTACCCCCTTGTGGGTGTGCACAAATATCGCGAGCGCAGGAGCGATGATTTCACATAGCCAGGCGGGCAAACCCGTCAACAAACAAGCTTATGAATCAATCACAAGGGTGTCGTAATAGTATCGTTTCAGATCGGTCTGGGCCGGTCGATACGATATCGATCGGGACCTGGCTGATGTCCTCAATCCGCTGCAAATAATTTCGAGCGTTTTCCGGTAAGTCATTGTAGTCCTTGATACCCAGGGTGGACTCCTGCCAACCGGCTATTTCCTCGTAGACAGGTTCACATTCAGCAAAACCATCGGCACTGACAGGGGGTGATGATCGAAGATCACCATTGACCCGGTAACCGGTACACATCTGTATAGTTTCGAGACTATCCAGCACATCCAGCTTGGTGATACACAAACCCGAAATACTGTTGACCTGCACCGAACGACGCAGCGCCACGGCATCGAACCAGCCACAGCGACGCGGACGCCCGGTGGTTGCACCAAATTCATTGCCACGTTTGGCAAGATGCTCACCCATTTCATCAAATAATTCTGTCGGAAATGGCCCGGAACCGACCCGGGTCGTATAGGCCTTGGTGATACCCAGCACATAATCAAAATTCATCAGGCCCATGCCCGTGCCGGTGGCGGCAGCGCCCGATGTCGTGTTTGAGGACGTTACATACGGATAGGTACCGTGATCGATATCCAGCAACATGCCCTGTGCGCCTTCAAACAGGATATCGCCACCGCTGGCACGGATGTCAAAAAGCAGTTGTGTCACATCGGTTATCATCGGTGCAATGACTTCGGCCTGGGCCATGGACTGATCAAGAATTTGCTGGAAGTCCAGCGCTGCCAACTGGTAGTAATTCTGCAGTACAAAGTTATGAAAATCGAGGACCTCGCCTAATTTTGCAGCGAACTGTTCCCGATGCAACAGATCGCCAGCACGTAACGCACGGCGGGCAACCTTATCTTCATAGGCCGGCCCGATGCCCCGGCCAGTGGTGCCGATGGCAGCCTTGCCCCTGGCCAGTTCCCTGGCCTGATCCAGTTGTACATGATAAGGCAGGATCAGCGTGCAGGCCTCACTGATATGCAGGCGCTGTTTTACCGGGATATTATTTTGCTCCAGCATCTCCATCTCTTTGAGTAACGCGGTCGGACTCAGTACCACGCCGTTACCAATCATACATTGGACATTTTCCCGAAGTATGCCGGAGGGGATCAGATGCAAGATCGTTTTTTCGCCATCGATAACGACCGTATGTCCGGCATTATGCCCTCCCTGAAAACGGGCGACAGCTTCGATACGTTCAGTCAATAGATCGATAATCTTACCTTTACCCTCGTCACCCCATTGGGTGCCGATAACAACAATATTTTTAGCCATGTAATCTCTTAACAGTTTAATTCCACGCAGCATGCTGCTGGGGGTGTTTATTTGCTCGTTGTTCGCGACTCGTAACTTTCGATGCGTTACAAGTTGGCACCGAATCGCGTTATATCTTTTCGACTTTCCAGCTACCGCCTTTTAGAACCAGTTTACGGTCACAGCCCATCTGCTTTGCGTCGCCCTGTTGCCTTGTTAATTCACAAATCACAACTTCTCCCTGTTCACGCAATCTGTCTATGGCCTCATTTAAACCAGGCACATCAGAGCCGGGCGCAAAAATTCGTTTAAGTGAAACATCCGCTCGAGGTACAAGTGCAAACAGTTTTCTGATATCGGTACTGAATCCCGTCGCTGGACGCGAACGACCAAGCTGGCCGATATCATCGTACCGACCACCAAACGCTATCCCCTGTCCCAGTCCGGGGACATAGGCAGTGCACATCATGCCGGTGTGGTAGTGATAACCGCGTAATTCAGCCAGATCGAAATACAGCGGTGCATTTTTTATCTGAGCGATACTCAGCCCGGCAATCTGCTCCAGTTCATCAATACAGTGTAATACATCCTTGCCTGCCCCGGCCAGCGACAGACGCGCATCATTCAATATCTCGATGCCACCATTTAATTCGATCAGGGCCAACAGCATATCCGATACGGCAGACGATAGTGACCAGTCATTTATCACTTTCATTAATTCTGTGGTCGCTTTTCTCTGTAACACATCAAATATCACTGACTCTTGTTCAGCAGTGATAGTCAGCTTGCCGATAAGACCACGATAAATACCGACATGACCGAGATCGACATGCACATTTTGTATGCCAGCAACCTGCAGGGTCTTGAGCATCAACGATAATATCTCTGCGTCACTCTCCACACCTGCGTGACCATATAGTTCGGCGCCTGCTTGCAAAGGCATACGTGTACCACCCGGATTAGCCGGCCGGGTATGCAGGACTTCACTGAAATAACAAAGACGTGTTGGTATATCGCGATGCAGGTTATGTATATCAATGCGTGCAACCTGTGGCGTGGTATCGGCGCGGACCCCCATCATCCTGCCGGTTAATTGATCGGTCAATTTGAATGTTTGCAGATCAAGATCACTGCCTGTTCCGGTGAGCAGTGAATCGAGGTATTCAACCAGCGGTGGCATCACCAACTCATAGCCCCAACTGGCATATAGATCGATTAACTCACGACACAGGTAGTCGAGTTGCGCCGCCTGCGGCGGTAATACTTCATCAATACCTTCAGGCAAAAGCCATCTGTTTTTGCTATTCATCTCTCTCAGCGAATAAAATAAAGCAGACAAAGCCCCAGTATCATGCTGGACAAGCCAATGAATCTCAGCGTGGCATTACTAAGTTGCACAGCCATCATAAACATCTTACGTAACGCGTCGGGATTTATAAACGGCGTGATTCCTTCCAGGATAAGAACCAGCGCGATTGCGCTCAACAGTTCAGTCCACATCTGCCAAGTGATAAGTCATATGTGGTTTTACGGCATAAAGCCGGTGTTCCGCTCCGACTTTATCGACTTATTCCCCTAGCCCTAATTTACCATCTGGATGATTGAAATATTTAAAAAATTCGGTATTCGGCTGCAATATAAGGATGTCTCTAGTACCACTGAAAGTGGTTTTATAGGCATTTAAACTACGGTAAAAGGCATAGAACTCCTCATCCTTGCCAAACGCAGCGGCATAGATCTCGGTTGACTGTGCATCACCTTCACCTTTAACTATTTCTGCATCACGATAGGCGTTCGCCAATATCACTTCGCGTTCACGATCCGATTTCGCCCGGATTCTTTCTGCAGCTTCCGCCCCTCTGGCGCGGAAACCCTTGGCAACGCGTGTACGCTCAGCCTGCATGCGGCTGTAGACAGAGCTGCTCACTTCTGCAGGCAGATCAATTCGCTTGGTCCGAACATCCTCGACTGTGATGCCCATTTCTTCAGGTAATTTGGACGTGGTGATTCTGACAATCTCCATGATCTCGTCACGATCACCTGCAACGACCTCCTGTACAGTACGTTTACCAAACTCATTACGTAAACCACTATTTATCCGCTGCCCAAGCAGGCCATTGGCATACGTTACGTCACCACCGCGTGTAGCGTTGTAGAATTTAGCCACATCGGAGATACGCCACTTTGCGTAATAATCGACTATCACGTCTTTTTTCTCAGCGGTCAGAAACCGTTGCGGTTCCTGATCGAGGTTTAACAGGCGAATGTCAAACTTCCGCACCGTGTTGACCCAGGGAAATTTAAAATACAAGCCGGCTGTATAATCGGATCGCGTAATCTCACCAAACCTAAACATGATCGCCTGTTCCCATTGTTGTACCCTGAACAATGAAAATGAAGCAAGGATGGCAATTGCTATAATAGGGATAAAAATCTTTGCATACATATTATCTTAGCCCCCGGTTTCTGCTATCCAGACGTCCACGTAGCTGCCCCGCTTGCGTTACATTGCTATCCAGGTTGAAGTCACGTGGAATGTTAAAAGATTGGGTTCTACCCGGATCATTTATCAATCGATCAATGGGTATATACATCAGGTTGTTACTGCCCTCGGTGTCAAGCAATACCTTATTGGTGCTTGATAAGACTGCTTCAATCGATTCCAGATACAGGCGTTGCCGCGTGATTGCCGGCGCCCGTTGATACTCCGTGAATAATTGCTCGAACCGCGATGCCTCACCTTCCGCCATGGCAATGACTCTTGCCTTGTAGCCAGTTGCTTCTTCGCGTAAGCGTGCCGCCGCACCACGCGCCTTCGGAATAATATCATTGCGATAAGCCTCCGCTTCGTTGACCAGGCGCTGTTCATCCTCGCGCGCCTTGATCGCATCATCAAATGCCGCCTTGACTTCTTCCGGGGGTTTTGCCGGTTGCATTTCCACTGTTGATATCGTGATACCTATGCGGTAATCATCCAGGGTTTCCTGAATAAGTACAAATTGCTGTTGCGCGATCTGGCTGCGCCCTTCAGTCAGCACAAAATCCAGTGTACTTTTACCGATCACCTCACGGACTACACTCTCGATCACCTGGCGCAGTGTCGCAGTCGGGTCGGCGACATTGAACAGGAAAGCCGATGGATCATCGATCCGCCACTGCACCGCCATCTCAACATCGACAATATTTTCATCCTGGGTGAGCATGTGGGCCTTGTGCGTCAGCGGTCGTACCTGTTCGACATTAACAATCATGACTTCCTCGATCGGTCTTGGTAACCGTACGTTGAGGCCTGGCTGCCAGGTCTGTTGATAGGCACCAAAACGTAACACCACGCCCCTGTCCTGCTGGTCAATAAAATAGACCATGTCAGTGGCTGCGAAGATACCGACAATCAGCACGATCAGCACCCATAGTAAAGCTGGTGGTTTGCCACCACTGCCAACACCCGTCGATCGTTTGCCAAACAAGCCGCCCAGGCCTTGCTGCATTTTACGGACGATTTCGTCCAGATCCGGCGGCCCCTCTCCGTTACCCCGTTTACCCCAGGGATCTTTACCTTTATTACCGTCAGGCGGTTCATTCCAGCCCATTCAATTTACTCCCGATAACAGCTGTTTAGAAATACTACAAAAATATGTTCATGATGCGAGCTAAGATCTAATAGTATCACAAAGTCATTCCTGTAACAGACTCACATCCAGATCATGATCACGACAGAGTTTTTCCAGCGAGGCTGCATCAATATTAATGTGCATGACCCAACCGCCAATCTCATCCAGATGTTCTTCAGACACTGTGCCATAGGTAAACAGACTTGCGCGCAGTTTACTGGCGCTGACCGGGATCCTCAATATATGTTGCTGCCTCAGTGGTGCGACATGGCTGCATATTAATGTCTTTAACTGCTCAAGCCCGTCACCGCTTGCAGCCGATAACCAGATACTCGGTGTTTCATCCGGATACTGTTCCACACGTGTGGTCATATCAGGGTTTTGATCAATTTTGTTAAACACAAGAATTTGTGGGACCGTTGCCGCACCGATTTCGTCGATCACCTTATCTACCTGTTGCATATGTGAAGACCGCTCCTCGTCATTAACGTCAATGACATGTAACAGCAAATCCGCCTCTTTAATCTCATCCAATGTAGCATGGAAGGCGTTAATGAGATCATGCGGGATATGCCGGATAAAACCGACCGTGTCACTCAGGATCAGCGTTTGTCCGGGACCAATATCGAGCTTACGCAGCGTCGTATCCACAGTCGCGAACAACTTGTCAACGGCGTACACAGAGGCACCTGTCAGACTGTTAAACAATGTCGATTTACCTGCATTGGTATAACCCACCAGGGAAACCAGCGGGGTCATTGTACGCTTGAGCAAGCGCCTGCCCTGATGACGCTGTTGACTGACTTTCCGCAGGCGGGAATTGATGGTTTTTATACGTTTGCCTATCAACCTGCGATCTGTCTCCAACTGCGTCTCACCTGGACCACGTAAGCCGATACCGCCTTTTTGTCTTTCCAGGTGTGTCCAGACTCGAACCAACCGACTCGATAGATATTGTAACTGGGCAAGCTCCACCTGCAGTTTGCCTTCGTGGCTTTTTGCCCGTTGGGCAAAGATATCAAGTATCAGTCCGACCCGGTCAATGACACGACACGTCAATTCACGTTCCAGATTGCGCTCCTGTGCAGGACTTAGAGCGTGATTAAAAATGACTACATCGGCCGCTACAACGCTAAGCAGATTTTTTAGTTCTTCAAGCTTGCCAGTGCCAATAAAATATTTTGCATTGGGGACATCGCGTTTACCGGTCAGGGTTTGCTGTATGCACAAGGCTGCTGATTCAACCAGTTGGATGAATTCATCGAATTCCTCATTAAACTGAGCAGCTCGAAAATCGATATGAACCAGGACGGCTTTTTCTGCGCCTGTCACAGCTTCGTTCAAACTAATAGACCAAACAAAGAAAATATCTCAACTGCCAGAAGCCTGTCCGGCAATAGAAGCCGTAGCGAGGCAAAGCTGTTTTGAGTCAGATTTTTTCATAATGTGAGACGAATAACACCGCTATTTAACGAATATGTCGGGGCATATCCGGCTAAAATCAGCTGTTCCGCAGGTGTCTTTCTATTGCCGGACAGACTCCTGGCTACTCTCTCCAGCTTCTTCATCCATCCTCGGCATCTTGACGTTTCGGGCAGGCACGATAGTTGAAATGGCATGCTTATAGACCAGTTGGCTAACCGCATTCTTTAATAACACAACAAATTGATCGAATGATTCTATCTGTCCTTGCAGTTTTATCCCGTTAACCAGATAGATAGCGACTGGAACGCGCTCTTTTCTCAGGGTATTTAGGAATGGATCCTGCAATGAATGCCCCTTACTCATGGAATTTCTCCTTCTTATTATCTTTTCTATTTATTTTATTAGACCTTATTTTATATTTATTTTATTAGACCTTTACCCTCCTGAGGGTTCCGTTGGATCAGTACTAAGTATATTACACTCTGAGTGATAAATTGGGGTCTTTCAACAGAAATTTCAATATTTTAGCCCCAAAACCCCTGTGGTTACTGTCAAACCATATGCCATTCTGCTCTGAACGCAGCCAGGTCATCTGTCGTTTAGCTAATTGTCGCGTTGCAACAATTGCATGCTCCAGCATCGTCTGATGATCAATTGCACCATCCAGATAACGCCAGATCTGCCGATAGCCCACCATGCGCATGGCCGGCAATGCGGCGTGGATCGCCTGGTTTTGGTAAAGAACCCGGACCTCTTCAAGCAGACCAGCGTTTAGCATGTCCATAAACCGCTGTTGCACCCGTGCGTGGATCACATGACGATCGTCGGGGGCAATAATGATCTTCACCGGTGCATAAGGCAGTGGTGTCTGCCTGCCTTGAGAAAAGAAATCAGACAATGGTTTACCGGTGATCGCATACACTTCCAATGCACGCTGGATCCGCTGCGTATCGTTCGGATGGATCCTGTGCGCCGATTCAGCGTCTATTGCAGCCAAACGTTCGTGCATCCCTCGTCGACCAACCTGCCTGGCCTCTGTCTCAAGCGCCGCCCGTATCACCGGGTCGGCCGGCGGTAATGCGGAAATTCCCTGTTCGAGTGTGCGGAAATACAAACCCGTGCCCCCCACTAGCAGGGGGATCTTCTGTTGCGCATGGATTGCGCTGATAGCCGCTATCGCATCCTCACGAAATTTACCGGCGGAATAACTCTCTACCGGATCACAGATATCAATCAGGCGGTGCGGTACCTGTTTCAAGGTTTCAGGGTCTGGTTTAGCGGTACCGATATCCATACCACGATACACCATGGCCGAATCAACACTGATTATCTCCACCGGCAGTTGTTGATGTAACGCCAGCGCCAACGCGGTCTTGCCACTGGCCGTGGGGCCCATCAGAAAAATAACAGGTAAAGTTGTGTCCATTTTTTAAGTGATCGCTTTAGCGAGTTGCGTGTCTAAAATAAACATCCCTCCTGCAAGCGGACAGGGTATTAATAACGTCATGCCGGACTTGATCCGGCATCCAGTGAAATATTGAGCCGCTGAAAGCGGACTTTATCTGACTGGATTCCGGCTTTCGCCGGAATGACATCAACGCAGCAAACTTTTCAGAGATGTGCCTGACAGATACAGACTTCACGCTTCACGTATGATTGACTCCATATCCTGAACATCCAGACTGCGCCAGATAGCGGCATGCTGACATGCCCCGGTATCGATGCCTGTGCTGTCAAGTGCTCGCAATACATTCATCATCTCATCAACAGTGAGTGATTGACTGGCTGCATCACAGACATGCCTGGCCATGATTGAAATGATATCAGCCTGTAAGGATTCATCTGCTTCTGTATGTTCATCAAGCCTCAACAGGATGTCCGCGATGAGCGCCTGGATATCGGCATCCTGCAGTGATGCCGGCATACTGCGCACGATCACTGATTCGATCGACATGCGATCTAATGACAAACCAAGCCGCTTGAGCAAGCCCGAATGCTGCGCCAGCCTGTTTGCCTGCTGTTCAGAAACCTTTATGTTAACCGGCACCAGTAAGGGTCGATGGCGAACTGCGTCATCCTCAGCCGCTGTACGCAAGCCTGTTTGAAAAATATGTCTTTTCGCTGCATGTACATCGATCAGGACAAAGGTCTCATCCCGTTTACTGATAATAAATCGCCCATGCACATGGCTAACAGCCTGTCCCAGTGTAGCTAAGCCGTTGCGTGACGGGGAGTTGCTGCCTGCGCCCAGCAATGCGCCGTAGTGTGCAGTGGCCTGTTTGATACGTTGCCCCGGCATAGGCTGCAGCCGCTGGTTTACATTAGCCTGAACAACACCGGAATTTTCAATGTTGCCGCCACTATCACGCCGGTAAAGTTGTTGATCTTCATTCAAGCTACTGCGCAGACTCGCATAGACAAAATCATGTACGTTCCTTGCGTCCCTGAAACGCACCTCTTGTTTGGTCGGGTGAACGTTGACATCGGTTGCGGTCGCATCCATCTGCAGATACAGCACATAGCTAGGATAGCGTCCGGCCGGCAAGTCATCATCAAAGGCCAGACGAATAGCATGATTCACGCGCTTATCACGCACCATCCTGCCATTCAGATAAAAATACTGTCGATCCGTCTGGTTTCGAGACAGCTCAGCAGTGCCCAGCCAGCCCCATAAACGCATAGTGTCCACCGTGTAATCCAATGCCAGCGCCTGACGGCTAAAGGCCCGCCCCATAATATTTTCAATGCGTTGAGTTAAATCATGCTGCGCGTTACGACAGGACAATACCGTTTTACCATTATGAGACAAACGCATCGTAACGCCGAATCGACTCAACGCCAGATACCGCACTATCTCCAGTATATGCAGAAATTCAGTACGCTCTGTGCGCAGAAACTTGCGTCTGGCGGGAATGGCATGAAACAGATTTCTGATTTCAATAGTCGTCCCTGGCGGGTGTGCAGAAGGTGTGTAATCGCTACCATCGAGCATCGGATCGAGGCTTAAAGTCCATGCTTGTTCGCAGCCAACGTAGCGGGAAGTAAGCTTGAATTGTGCGATTGAGGCGATGCTGGGCAAGGCCTCACCGCGAAAGCCAAGGCTGCTGATACCACTCAGATCAGATTGTTTGTGTAGCTTGCTGGTGGCATGTCTTTGCAATGCCAGCTTTATGTCATCGGCATGTATACCGAGACCATTGTCCGTCACCCGGATAAGCTGACTGCCGCCTTTTTGCACATCAATATCAATAATCGTCGCACTGGCATCGAGACTGTTTTCGAGCAGTTCCTTGACAATTGAAGCAGGCCGTTCAATGACTTCGCCCGCCGCGATTTGATTAGCGAGGACTTGTGGAAGTTTATGAATCCTGAGAGGCTGTTCATTGCTGGACATGGGCACATAGAGTAGCCCGTAAAACGCATCGGGTGAAGTGTGAAACGCCTTGCTGTATTAATTAATGTACTATGCGTTCATCCACCACTGCTGCCGTTCGGAATCGACAATACCTGCCCCACCTGCAACAAATCACCTTTCA
This sequence comes from Pseudomonadota bacterium, assembly GCA_022562175.1. Lineage (GTDB taxonomy): Bacteria > Pseudomonadota > Gammaproteobacteria > Eutrophobiales > Eutrophobiaceae > B75T3L11. The sequence goes on from JADFPU010000005.1 coordinate 33,719, forward strand.
GACCGTTCAAGGCCCGTAACTGATGCATGCTGACCCGATAGTCTTGTGCAATAGCCGAGAGTGTCTCACCACGATTGATGATATGCTTACGTGCTGCAAGAATAGTTCCCTCCGGTGCGTTCTCATTAAAATAACTAAGCAAACCTTTCAGGATAGAGTTGGCAATCTTATATCGATGTGCCTTGTTACGCAGGTTCTTTTCCTCAGTCGGATTTGAAATATACGCGGTTTCAATCAATATTGAAGGGATGTCCGGTGACTTGAGCACGGCAAAACCGGCCGCCTCGACCCGGCGCTTGTGCACCTTGCCAACTTGCTTGAGAGTGCCCAATACCCTCTCGGCAACATCAATACTCGCCTCCAGGCTGGCGGTTTGCGACAAGTCCAGCAACACGGACGCGAGCACATCATCCTTGTCCTCCAGGCTGACACCACCGATCAGATCCGATGCATTTTCCCGCTCAGCCAACCACAAGGCATGTTCACTGCTGGCGCCTTTTTTTGACAACACATAAACCGATGAACCGTGTACGCGTGGATCCTTGAAGGCATCGGCATGTATGGAGATAAACAGATCAGCATTGTGCTGGCGGGCCGTTTTGAGGCGTTTACGTAAACGCACAAAGTAGTCGCCTTGCCGGGTCATGACCGCACGCATACCGCGTTCCCGATTAATCAAGTTGCTCAATACTTTGGCCAGTTGCAGTACGACATCCTTTTCATAGGTGCCATTTTGTCCTCTGGCGCCGGGGTCTTCCCCACCGTGGCCGGGGTCAATCACAATGACAATATCACGCATATGCCTGGCGGGCACTTCTGAGTCTACGGTATCGGTGTTTACCCGTTCTTCAGCCTCGGTAGTGAAGATATCGACCACCAGACGGTCGCCGTAATGCTTGTTTGGTTTGAGCTGAAAACTCCTGGCACGGGAATATTTTTTCAGATCGAGTACCACGCGCAAATCGGTTGCATTGCGTCGGGCGCCACGTAGTCGTTGCAGGAACTTATCATTTGCGCTCGGTTGGCCAAATGAGCTCATTGCCACGGCATCCTTGATATCGATGACGATACGATAAGGATCTGTCAGCTTAGTGAGCTGATACTGTACCGGGCCGCTCACATCGAAGACTACACGGGTACTATCAGGCGCTGCCCAGATACGAACATTTTTGATCTGGGTCGGCGCGGCCCAAAGCAGTGCCGTCTGACTAACTAATAGTAAGCAAAGTAATAAGCGCATAGCTGTTCCGAGAAATCCTGAAAATCCTTGATTTATTAGTCGTTATATGAATAGTTTCAATTTTAGTTTAAGAAATCAAGCTATATTGCTGTTTTAAATGAAATTAATGAATATAAGATAGTGCTGGAACAGGCTGTAGTCAAGCCCTGCACATTAAAAAAAAGCTTAGATATCAATAGAGTAACGCTTATTCAACAGAAATGGAGCGACTCCAGTATAATTTTTCCGGGATTTGAAACTGCTCGCAACGTTACATCACGTAGCGCCTGCCGATGTTCAATGTGAATCATTACATCCGGTTCACCCAGTAACTGCGCAGCCTTTTCCGGCCATTCGACAAGACAGATAGCTTCGCCATCGAAATAGTCCCGCAGGCCAATGGCTTCCAATTCCAGCGGATCATGTATGCGGTACAGATCGAAGTGATAAACTGTTGCCTGCGTCAATTCATAGGGCTCGACTAATGTGTAGGTCGGGCTTTTCACCTTGCCCTGATAGCCCATCCCCAACAAAAAGCCACGCACGAAAGTGGTCTTGCCGGTACCGAGCTGTCCCTGCAGATACAGTCTGCTGCCGGATGGACAATTGCCAGCCAACTGTTGACCAAGCTGTTGCATGGCCTGTGCGTCAGGGATCGTGAGTTTCATTTAAATACGAATATCGCTGTAGGACATACCATCTAAGTAGTGTCCATTCAGCAAGAATAATTCAAGGATTAACCAGCTTGCGCAACCAGGGCATCAGATCAGTCGCCAACATTCCCCGTTCACCTTGCCGCGCCGCCGCATCTGCCGCGGCTGCATGTAAGCAGACACCCAAACGCGCTGCATCATCAATATCAAGCCCCTGTGCCAATAAACCGGCTATCACACCGGTCAGTACATCGCCCATACCGCCTGTTGCCATACCAGGATTGCCGGCATCACA
>JADFPU010000099.1 GCA_022562175.1 Pseudomonadota bacterium
GCCCGCGCCGAGCGCGTCTCCTACTTCCTGGGTGCCCTCGGCCTTCGCCCCGAAAAGAAACCCACCCGCCGCGCTGAGCAGGAGCTGCTCGCCCTGGCCGCACCCACCCTGCGCGCCTATGCGGACCTCATGGCCGCTGGCGAAGACAAAAAAGCGTGGGCGAAGGCCGCTGGCGCGTAACCATGGGACGGGAATCATTTGACATCGAGGCGGAGGATACCGTATCTATCCCAGTGGGCATTAAACGGGAAATCCAGTGCATCGGGGACCAAGCAGGTATTCTCTACCTGGCATACGGCGGAAATCAGAGGGTAACGCTGGACTGGTCGACAGAGGTGCGCGAAGCTCTCGGTACGGCCAAAGACACATATAGTCCCCGCCCTATCTGCAACGACAATCGATACAGTATTATGGCGGCTTAGCGCAGTAGGGACTGCTATTTTTGCCGAAACCGATGCACTGCCAGGAGCCTGTCCGAGCACACTAAAAATGAATGGATACCATTGGTTTTTCTGTTTATCGGCGCGATCACCGACCTTGGGGAGGAATATACCGCAAATCTATCATGAGGAAATACGGGAAATAACTGAAAAAATAGGACTTTGAACGAGCTGTGTGAAACGAGGTCTATTAGTATATTGTTTTGAACAGCTTGACTTGCTTCAGTGTCGCATTGTTATTTTCGCCGTCAGTTGTCTGGAAAGGCAGGAGGTCGCCATTTGAGCCAAAGAGCCCTCAAAATGGCGTATATCACTAGATGTTTGCTTGTGATTACCGCCATCTTCTCGTTGGTAGGGCCACGTGCTGTCAGCGGACTCAGCATCGACGACGTTATTATGCTGAGTCAGAATAGATACAAAGCGGAGAACATTGTAGATATCATTCTTACAACCGGTTCTGCGTTTACACTCACAGCCACGGATGTCGTGCATCTGAAAACCGTCGGCGTAAGCGATTCCGTGATTCAGGCCATGCTAGTCATTGTTCCTCCGGAATCTCGGGCAGCAGAAACTGATTCCACTGGCAATACGGACTGGTTAAACGTAACACTGCAAGATCTTCTCTTGCTTGCTGACAGTGAAGTTTCGGATGCAGTCATCCTCAGTTTTATCAGGTCGCGGGAAACAGCCTTTACCGTGGGTGCTAGCGAGATCGTAAAGCTGCGTGAGGCCGGCCTCAGTGACGTAGCGATCCAATATCTATTTTCACAAAGCAAGACGATAGCTGATCCTGTTGGTTACTACGAACCCCCAACGGTGTCAGTGAATTATTACCCCCCAGCTATTTCGATGGAAACCTATCCCGAAACTATAACATTGAATCGCTATCCCTCAGCTGTACCGTTCTACGCCTATCCGCGTTACTACTACGGGCCTTCTGTTTTTATTCGATTCGGTAGGGTACAGCATACATTGCTTGATCAACACCACGTCGGATTACACCATCACAGGGAAAAGCATCAAGTAGGCCTGCATCATAGGAGAGATCATCACGTCGGCTTACACGATAATGGAAAGGGACAACATATCGGTCTGCATCACCTGGCGCCTGAACACATTCACGAACATCATAGTGTCAATAATAGTAACACTCATCGACCTGACATCAACAAAAGTCATAGTATGAACAATGATCGCGGTCACAGCGCGATTGGAAAAAGTGGTCCTGATGTAAAAGAAAATAATGGACAGGAGATTAGTCGCAATAGAAACCAAAGTGCAGATCATGGTTTCAATCGTCACGTGCTCCGCCGTAGCGGAAATAAATCAGGTGCTAGCAATGGCCACACGATCAAGCGAAACAGCGCTCGTATTGCCAGTAAAAGTCCCACCGTATCACGCACTACTCATCATAGTGTAAAAAATAGTAGCCAAGCTTACAGTGGTCACAGCTTAAGCCGCACCAGCAGGCATAGACGAAGGTAATCTTTCATAATTCAACACCTCAATGGTTATTGTTGTACGCATACTTAAGGTGTTGCGTTAGAATTTAGAGACCGGTTTATTAAATTAACTAAAATAAATATCTTAATGCCTATTGACTTGAGAACGGCTCATATGTGTTAGGCAATGATGTGGAAACCACTAAACTTGAAGTACCTTTCATGAATTCAAGAAAAGCCCCTCTAAAACACCAACTGCCTGCCAACTGTCAGTCGATAGTCCATTTCGAGTTGGGGACCGTCAAGATACTGGTATATTGGCAAACCAACTTCAATGGCCAACCTGTTATCCTGTAATTTTCCTTCTGATGCAATCAGGTTAATTCCAAACAGTAAATCAATCCTGCTACCACAACGTAAATCCGTACGGCTAGTTGGCGCCATCATCGGGTGAAGTGGCTCCCTCTACCCCCTTAAATGTTTTAGCCTCGGCGACACTAACAGTAGCTAACTTACTACATCTTTTCGGAAGAAGTTTCAAAGGTAATGTCCCCAAACATGTCCATATCAGTTTTCCCCCCTGGACTTCAGGGATTAAATTTATTTTTTTGCCGTGTATCTCTGCTGATGATTCCAGATCTTGGCTGGCAGCATAGAGAACACTGATCACTCCCGGACCATCTTCGCCAACCTGGATAGATTCAACAATTGATTTAGTTAAATCAACGAGCACTTTCTGTTTTCGTTTGTGCCAATCTTCAGTACCGGGCAACGTTCTGTTTTCTTCCCAATATCTTCTCACCGCCGTTTTATAGGCAATCGCACTAGACAAACCTTGTAAAACCTTGGCCTGATCAGTCAAACCTATCTTCTTTTCAGAAAACATAAAGTTCCAACACAGCACGATTACAGCAATAATGAGGATGATTAAGGTCTTATACATGAAATAATAATAGGGGAGAGAGCATGATTATTAAACAACTTCCGGTCTTGGCACATTTGAGTCATTAGTACTACTCAACAGCAGACATTCCCGTAAATTTATTTAACTGTCTCCTGCCAGGCGGAAGGAGTCATTCGAGCTTGATTGAATCCGCCAGTGTCTCGGTCACTGTTCCAGACGCGACTCTACCACCTCCTTCCCTGGAGTTGTGTCTGGTCGAATACCGCCTGATACACTTAAAGTGTATATCCGTTTGCCCAATTCCGGCCGAGTCCTCTACTCTATCGCAGCGATTTAATCAGGATTTTTGAATTACGCTGATAGTTATACAGTTCCTTCCGTTCTACAGGAAGATCGTCCAGTGTCGACTCGATGAAACCATGTTTCAGAAACCAGTGTTCGGCATGGGTCGTTAATACAAAAATCTTCTTCAAACCATTACTCTTTCCATGGTTCTCCAAAAATATATATAGCTGCTCACCCCTGCCAGCATTATGATAATCGGAATGCACGGCTAAACAGGCGAGTTCTGCAATATCATTTTGCATAACCGGGTAGAGGGCAGCACAGCCAATAATAACGCCGTCACGTTGCAATACTGTAAAGTTATTTATCTCCAGTTCCAACTTTCCCCGTGAACGTTCAACCAGCACGCCTTGTTTTTCCAATGGTTCGATTAGATCTATAATCCCGGTGATATCATTAACATCTGCTTGCCTGATCACATCATAGGCTGTCGCACTGAGCATGGTGCCTGCCCCATCCCGGCTGAAAAGCTCTTGCAGGATAGCGCCATCTATACGCCTGTCGATCAAGTGAACACGTTGTACGCCATCCTGACTGGCATTGACTGCCGATTGAATATATCGAAAAGCCCTTGATGCCTTTTCATTTGTTTTATCGAGTAATGCTTCGGCTTCCAGGCAAGTTAATTGACGGATCAAATTACCGTCTTCATCCATCAAGCCTTCTGCTTCCATCAGGTAAATGAGTTTATCCGCCTGCAGTTCAGTAGCCAGTTTTGCAGCCAGCACATCGGCACTCAGGTTGAATGTCTCACCTGTCGTTGAATAACCGAGCGGCGGGATCAAGACGATTTCATTGCTAACCAGTTTCATCCGGATCGAATCAATATCGATACTCCTGATAGCCCCCGTGAACTGATAGTCAATGCCATCAACAATCCCTTGTGGTTTCGCGGATACATAGTTACCAGATGACACACGTATTTCCGCATTAGCCATGGGCGTGTTACCAAGCCCCATCGATAAACGTGATTCGATCTCGATGCGCAACGTGCCGGCTGCTTGCTTGACATATTCCATCACCTGCGCATCAGTTATCCGTATTCCCTGGTGATAGTCTGATGACAGATTGTTTTCAGCAAGATATTTTTCTATGGATGTACGACTGCCGAACACCAGCACAAGCTGTATACCCAGACTATTAAGCAATGCCAGATCGTGAACAAGTTTGGTAAAATTATCGGAGCGGATGGCATCGTCGTCAAACTGCACAACGAAGGTCTTGCCCCGGTGTACATGTATATAAGGCGAAGCAGCACGAAACCACTTTATAAATTGTAAAGAATCATCCGACATATCCGCTTTCCTTCAGACAAAATTGCTCAATCATCTTGGTTAAAATATGTTGCATCGGCTTAATCCTGTCCATAGACAGATATTCATTGGCCTGATGGGCCTGCTCGATATCGCCTGGCCCCAGCACGACGGTGTCCATACCCAGAGAATTTAAATAAGGCCCTTCTGTGCCAAACGCTACTGTACCCGCAGGTTCTCCCGCGAGTTGTTCAGCGAGCTTAACGATTTCAGCATTTGCATCGGTCTGCATACCCGGCAGGCCTTCAATTAATGAATCGAATTCCACCGACAGACCACTGCCATCAATCGACTGCATCACCGTTTTACGAATATCAGCACGGGCCTGTTCCAGATCCATATGCGGCAATAAGCGCAGGTCAATATTCATCTCACAGTCCGCACAGATCCGGTTGGGATTATCACCACCGCGAATACTAGCAAAATTCAGTGTCGGGGTTGAGACCTTGAAGGCCGGATTCTGTTCTTCTGCCTGTATTTTCTTTCGCCATTGCATCAAACTGCTAATAACTGTATGCATCCCTTCCAATGCATTAATGCCTAATGCGGGATCGCTGGAATGTCCGGAACGGCCCTTGAGTTTTATGGATTCCATGACGATGCCTTTATGCATATTGATCGGTTTCAGGCCGGTTGGCTCGCCAATCAATGCGTGCCTGCCCAGAGTACGCTTGGCACGCACCAATGCCCTGGCACCAGACATGGTGCTTTCTTCATCACAGGTGGCCAGGATATAAAGTGGCTGTTTCAGGCTGGTCAGATCTATCTGCTTAAGCGTCTCGATTACGATCGGAAAGAAACATTTCATGTCCGTTGCGCCGAGCCCATAGAACTTGTTGTCCTTTTCAATCAGCTTGAAGGGATCTTGATGCCAGGCCTGTTCATTATAAGGCACCGTATCCGTGTGACCTGATAATACCAAACCGCCCTTGCCCTGCCCTGCACAGGCGATCAGATTGAGCTTTTCCGGCTGTTCAAGTACCGGCACGAGTTCAATAGCAAAACCCAAATCAGCCAGCCAGCCAGCCAATAGATCAATGACCGCACGATTACTCATATCGTGACGGGGATCGATACTGCTGATAGACGGCGTAGCGATCACCTCGGCAAAGCAATCTGTGAATTTTGGTAATTTCGTTATCACTTAACCTATCCGATTTAGTTAAATTCCAGAGAGTCGGCTAAACAGTCAGACAACCGCACAGTGCCACTGAATCTCTGATATAAGCTGTCATCTGACTGTGAAGATATTCCGCACTATTGTATCCTATCGTAGCTATTATGGCAGAACCCGGAAAAATGAAAAAACATGATCGAAAAATTAAATCGCTATAGCTCACGGATCACCCAACCAAGGTCACAAGGTGCATCACAGGCCATGCTGTATGGTACAGGCATGACAGAAACAGACATGGACAAGGCCCAGATCGGCATCTCAAGCATCTGGTTTGAAGGCAATACCTGCAATATGCATCTGCTTGGGTTTGCCGAAAAAGTCAAGCAAGGCGTCGAAGCAGCCGGCCTGGTAGGCATGCGTTTTAATACTATCGGTGTCAGCGACGGCATCTCTATGGGTACGGATGGCATGAGTTATTCCCTGCAGTCGCGTGATCTGATCGCCGACTCCATCGAAACGATCATGGCTGCGCAATGGTATGATGCAAATATATCCATCCCGGGCTGTGACAAAAACATGCCGGGCTGCGTCATGGCAATGGGACGCCTCAATCGCCCTGCACTGATGATCTACGGCGGCACGATAAAGCCTGGTTATAGAAAAGAACAAAAAATCGATATCATTTCTGCGTTTGAGAGTTATGGAGAATTCCTGGCAGGCACTATCGACGATAATGAACGACTGGATATCGTGAAAAAATCCTGTCCGGGCGCCGGTGCCTGTGGTGGTATGTATACCGCCAATACCATGGCCGTGGCCATTGAGGCACTCGGTATGTCATTGCCTTATAGCTCTTCCACACCCGCTGTCGATGCAGGCAAACTGCAAGAATGTTTCGATGCCGGCGCCGCCATCAAAAAGCTGTTACAACTGGATCTGAAACCACGGGATATCATGACCCGTGAAGCCTTCGAGAATGCGATGGTACTGGTTGTGATACTCGGTGGTTCGACCAACGCTGTATTGCATCTGATCGCCATGGCCAGGGCTGTCGATGTCGAACTGACACTGGATGACTTCCAGGCTGTCAGTGACCGTACGCCTTTACTGGCCGATCTGAAACCAAGTGGTCAGTACGTGATGGAAGATCTGCACAATATTGGTGGCACCCCCGCCGTCATGCAATTCTTACTAAACCACAATCTCATCAATGGTGACTGCCGCACGGTAACCGGCAAGACTGTAGCGGAAAATCTGCTCAGTGTCCCGGCCATGCAGGCAGGGCAAGATGTCATCCACTCGCTGGATAACCCCCTGAAAGAAACAGGCCATATCCGCATCCTCAAGGGCAATCTCGCACCGGGCGGATCGGTTGCCAAGATAACGGGCAAGGAAGGCACAAGCTTTACCGGGCCCGCCAAGGTCTATGATTCAGAAGAAGACATGTTGAAGGCGCTGGAAGACCATCTGATCGTGAAAGGTGATGTGGTCGTTATTCGCTATGAAGGCCCAAAAGGCGGGCCCGGCATGCCGGAGATGCTGACGCCCACATCGGCCATCATGGGCGCAGGCCTGGGAGACTCTGTCGCAATGATCACTGATGGCCGGTTCTCAGGCGGATCACATGGTTTTATTATTGGTCATGTAGTACCTGAGGCCCAGGAAGGCGGCCCAATCGCTTTGATCAAAACAGGCGATGTCATAAGCATCGATGCGACTGGTAATACCATTGATGTCGATGTGTCTGATGATGAAATGGGCAAACGTCAACAGGCGTGGCAGATGCCAGCCTACAAGGCAACACGCGGCACACTTTATAAATACATCAAGAATGTGAAGTCGGCCGCGGATGGTTGTGTAACGGATGAATGATGAGTAACCTGGTTTCGCATCATGACGCCATCGTTTTCTTGTACTTCTTATAATAGTCTATGACTTTTTTGACATAGTTGCGGGTCTCTTTAAACGGTGGGACTTTATTACCGTATTTCTTCACAGTATTCTCGCCTGAATTATAGGCTGCCAGTGCCAGCACCAGATTATTGTTGAACAATTTCAACAAATACTTCAGATGGCGGGTGCCGGCATTGATGTTGTCGGCGGGATTACGACGGTTTTTGACACCATATTGTCTGGCCGTTTCCGGCATTAACTGCATTAAGCCTACAGCGCCGGAGCGTGAAATAGCATTGGGATCATAGGCGGACTCAGCTGTTATGACGGCGTGTAACAGTGAACGTGGCAATCGGTGTTGCTTTGCATAATAATTGATGGTCGATGCATACTTCCTTTTATTCTTGGCAAAATCTTCTGTCGCAATACTGCTCTTTTGTTCCACCCAGCCTTTCCATGTCTTGACCAGACGTATGTAGTTGGAATTCTTTGGGGTATCGGTAAGGATTACCCGGCCGTGCTTATCGATATATTTATATATATCCGCAAACACAGCAGACGACTCTGTCAGGCAGAGGCCGGCCACCAGTATCGAAAACAGATAATTTCGAATAAACATAATAAGCTACATTTAAGACACTTAATCAAAGTACATCAAGATTGTAACCGGCCTTATAACAAGTAAGCAATTAACTGTAAAATCGCAACACTAAATATACCTGCCAACACATCATCGATCATTATACCGAAGCCGCCCTTGACATGCTGATCCAGCCAACGGATAGGCCACGGCTTGTTGATGTCAAACAAGCGGAACAGGCAAAAGCCCAGCATGATCCACCCCCATCCTTGTGGTGCTGCCGTCATGGCGATCAAATAACCCACGATCTCATCCCAGACGATACCAGGGTGATCATGCACAGCCAGTTCTGCGGCCGACTTGGCACACAACCAGATCCCCACAACAAACAGGATCAGCACAAGCAGCAAATAGTATAACCAGTGCAAGGACTGCAACGGAAGATAGATGAGAACACCCACGGCAGTCCCGGCGGTACCGGGTAGTTTTGGTACCAGGCCCGCGCCAAAACCCAGCGCCAGAAAGTGGATTGGATTTTTAAGATGTATTAGTGAAAGTTTATAGCCTTCCATCGACAGGATAGTATAACCTGTACAGTAAACTGCAAAACCTTTTATCGAACTATAATGCATGCGTGATGAAATATTGTCCACTATGTATGGAAACTCTGATCATGCGGCAGCTGGATGATAACAAGCGTTTAGTCTGTCCTGCTGATGACTGTGATTTTGTGTATTGGGACAACCCGGTTCCGGTTGTGGCGGCAATTGTTGAACACGATAACAAGATTGTCCTTGCCAATAATGTCGCCTGGCCAGAGCATATTTTTTCACTTATCACCGGTTTTCTGGAAAAGGGAGAATCACCGGAACAGGCTGTGGTTCGAGAAGTCCAGGAAGAACTGAGTTTGTCATCCACTGTTGGAGAGTTTGTCGGGGTTTATTCGTTTCACCGGATGAACCAGTTAATCCTGGTCTATCATGTCAAGGCCAGCGGCACCATACAGCTTAACGAGGAACTGCGCAGTTATAAATGTTTCAAGATAAATGATATCAAACCATGGAATTCTGCTACGGGAGCCGCTTTACAAGACTGGCTGATCAGCCGGGGAGTTTTCCCTGAACAAAAGATATCTGCGGCTAGCGCCAAGAATAAAACAAAAGTAAATCAAACTTATAAAAAAATCTACCAGACAGTCCGTCTGATACCAAAGGGACAGGTAGCCACCTACGGATTGATCGCCCGTCTGGCCGACGCAAACAATCCTCGCCAGGTTGGCTATGCGCTGAATGCCCTGACTCATGATACAGACGTGCCGTGGCACAGGGTAATTAATAGTCAGGGAAAAATAAGTACCCGTAATAAGGGCGACAGTCATGATTTGCAAAAGATCTTGCTTGAATCCGAGGGTATAATATTTGACCAGCATGGGCGGACAGATCTGCAAAAATTTATGTGGTCTGCAGCTGACTAGATAATACAGCATTCATACATTCATACTGCATCATCTTTAGGTGTTTGCTCCATTAATTTATATTTCAAAACCCTCAATATTTTACGGTTTTTATTCAATTTCATTCTTGTTTCTTTTTGATACAAATTCCATCTATCGGAAATAAACTTTAAATGAAACTCCACATCAGCTAAACTATAATTATTATACATCTTCGCTCTTCCTTAATTTAGTTCTTCATCTCCACTGTTTTTTTACAGTCAGGACAGCCCCACCAATAAGTGCTTTGATCTACATACTCAGTCGATATTGACGGCCCCGGATAAGAAGCGGCATAACTAACTGACTCACCACCGCAACCCATTAAAAACAGTAAAAATAAAACTCTCATAACTTCCCTTGTTTAACGTAAATCCTGATTATACCCTATTTAATAAGTCCAAATCACTAACGGCTCTCCCTCTCTGTAACCTAAATGAATAAATGAATTAGCAACACCGATAGCATTAAATCCATGCTTCAAGCCTAATCTGACTAACTG
>JADFPU010000006.1:0-13945 GCA_022562175.1 Pseudomonadota bacterium
TTGCTTTGTTTTTGCGGTTATTTTTGTAATTTTCATCTTTTCTTTTTGTGAAGCAGCTACTGACTTCTTTAGTCCGGACACTTTCCGCTTCGTTGTTGCTTTCTTGTTGGACGCAGGTAGTTTTTTCTTCACCGCGGTTTTTTTCGCGGTTTTCTTTGCAGGTAGTTTTTTCTTCACCGCGGTTTTTTTCGCAGTTTTCTTTACCGGTGCTTTTTTCTTGACTACTGTCTTTTTCATCGTCGTCTTTTTTTTAGCAGGCATTATTAATACTCCATGGCCCGAAATGAAGCCTGCATCTATACCAAAAAGGCGATGCCGTGGCAATTCGTATTTGATTTTCCCTGATTATTCAGTGGCTTCATGATTGTCTTCTTTTATCTGCTCGGCCCATAATTTAGTTGCTCCGGCTACTGCAACAGGCATGGCAATGAAATTTATTACAGGCACCAGGGTTAAGGACATGACAGCTATTCCAAAGCCCAGTGCCAGCTTGCGCCGTGAGGCCAAAGTCTGCCTGATCTCCGGAAAAAGCATACCATTGTTGCCCATAGGAAAGTCCATGTATTCGAGTGCCATCATCCAGGCTCCAAACAGAAACCAGATGACAGGGCCCAGTATCGGTATTAATAACAGTAACAGTAACGGTATTGCCCGCACAATAAAATAAATAAATTTTGTCGCTTCTGATTTTATCGCTTCGATGATATCTCTGGTCAGTTCTGTCATACGACGGGGTTTGGTTTTTTTGCCAGTCAGGTTGGCTGCCACCGCTTCCGCCAGAAAACCATTAAAGGGAGCCGAAACGAGATTGGCCAGAATTGAAAAACAGAAGAAAACCACGCTGAGCGTAATGATCAGGAACAGTGGCCACAGTAGCCAACTGAACCATTCCGTCCAGGACCAGAGTGACGACAGCCAGTCGATCAAGCTAGCAAGCTGTTTGGCGCCATAAATGATGACGCCTGTAAAAATTAATGTATTAATCAACAAGGGAACCAGGACATAAAACCTGATGCCGGGTTTGCTAATTAATTGAAAGCCGGCTGTCAGGTATTTAGCACCCGTATAAAAGTCGTTCACGATGATCTCTTCAGGGCAGGCTAACGGGGCCAGGTGCTTGCCAACCTGGTTTTTGATGTTGCACGACAACGCTGGTGTATATTCCACCACGCACATTGAATTTTGCCGTTATGCGCATGAACCGGGGGGCTACCGCTGCTACCAGATCGCTGAGAATTTCGTTCGTTACGGCTTCGTGAAAAGCCCCTTTGTCACGGTATGACCAGATATAGAGTTTGAGTGCCTTTAACTCGATACATGCCTGGTCTGGTACATACTCGATGTCCAGTGTTGCAAAGTCCGGCTGCCCTGTTTTCGGGCACAGACAGGTGAACTCCGGTATTTTCATGCGAATGGTGTAATCCCGATCTGCTGATGGATTGGGAAAGGTTTCCAGCGATTTGGATGTGTGTGTTGACATATGTTCTGATGGAAAAAAATTAGCGGCTAAAAGATAACATAAAAACAAAAATAATTGCCTGTCTTAGTTAAACAAAAGCTTTAAAATAACTGTTATTATATATAATAAACAATAACTTATGATTTATTTTTAATGTTATAAATAGAAAGATGCGATGCTTGTGTGTGCCAGTTGATAACGGTATTGTAGCGCCCCATGCGTCTAATAAAGATCAAGCTTGCCGGCTTCAAATCCTTTGTAGATCCTACCACCCTGATCATCCCGAGTAACCTGGTTGGTATTGTCGGCCCAAACGGTTGTGGTAAATCGAATATCATCGATGCAGTCACCTGGGTGATGGGGGAAAGCTCTGCTAAACACCTGCGCGGAGATGCCCTGACCGATGTGATTTTTAGCGGCTCAGCCAGTCGTCAACCCGTTGGCCAGGCGTCAGTGGAGTTGGTGTTTGACAATACCGATGGGAAATTGGGCGGGGAGTATGCCAGCTATAGTGAAATCTCTATCAAACGGCAAATGAGTCGGGAAGGTGTTTCCATCTATCAACTCAATGGTAGCCGTTGCCGACGTCGGGATATTCAGGCAATTTTCCTTGGCACAGGGCTGGGTCCGCGGAGTTATGCGATTATTGAACAGGGTGTCATATCCAGATTGATTGAAGCCAAGCCGGATGAACTGCGCAATTTCATCGAGGAGGCAGCCGGCATTTCAAAATACCGTGAACGCAGACGCGAGACGGAAAACCGTATACGCAATGCACGGGAAAATATTGATCGCTTGAGCGATATCAGGGAGGAGCTGGCAAAGCAGCTCAATCATTTGCAACGCCAGGCCAAGGCTGCTAAACGTTATCAGGTGCTAAAGCAGCAAGAACGACAACTCAAGGCAGAGCTGCTGGCATTGAACTGGCAGGACTTAAACGGGCAAAACCAGGCCAGGCTTGAAGAGGTCCGCGGACATGAAAATCTGCTTGAACAAGGCTTTGCACAGTTACGCCATATCGAAGCGGATATCGAAAAGCAAAGAGATGAACTGCACACAGCGAATGACATCTTGAATCAGTCCCAGTCAAATGTCTATCAGAACGGTGCTGATATTTCCCAGACAGAACAAGCATTACGGCATACTCAGGAGCGGCTGCAATCCTTACAGGCCGATCTGGATAAGGTCGGGGAATCCGAGGCGGCAGTCACATTACAACGGCAGAATGATCAAGCGCAGCTGCAGATGTTATCCAGCCAGGCGGGATCGCTTGAACCAAAATTGCAGGGTTCACGCAGCCAAAGCAACGAGGCTTATGACTCACTGGACAGGGCTGAACAGGCCATGCAGAGCTGGCAAACAGAGTGGGATGCCTGTAATGAAGCTATCGCAAATTTCAGTCAGCAGTTTGAAGTTGATACCACTCGCCTGCAACACCTCGAATCAGGCATTGATGAAATAAATGCTCGCAGACAACTGCTAACCGAGGAATTGAACGACATAGATACTGATTCCCTGCAAAGCCAGTTGCACGATTTTGCCGGCCAACTTGAACGACAAGAAAGCACCATACAACAAGCCCGTGCCGAGCTTGACAGGAAACAGATCGAAGCGCGCAAGTTGAGAGACGATATCCATGCAACAAACGAAAAATTATCTGTAAAACGCTCTGAACATCAGAAACTGGCAGGCAAAGCAGCGTCACTGGAGGCCTTGCAACAGGATGCGGCCGGCAATGGCCAGGAGCTTGCTGTGCAGTGGCTGAGTGCTGTGGGGCTTGAACAGGCACCCAGGTTGGCTCAACAATTAACGGTTGACCCTGGATGGACTGTGGCGCTCGAAACAGTGCTCGGCCAGCAATTACAAGATATTTGCGTTGATAATATTGAGCAGGTGGCAGAGCAGGTGGCTGACCTTAAACAGGGCCAGATAGGCTTCATTAGCAAGCAAATGTCCGATCAACAACCTGAAGCTGCTGACCGTTTCCCAGGGCTATTGAGCAAGATCACATCAGCATTTTCCCTGCACGAACGTTTAGCTGGCGTCTATATCGCCACAGACATCAACAACGCGATGGCGATGCGTAAAGAGTTGCGCGCAGGTGAATCGGTGGTAACACAAGACGGTATCTGGCTGGGGCACGACTGGATCAGGGTCAATAAACAGGATGAGCAAAAATCAGGCAGCCTTTTCAGAGAGCAACAGATTCAATCGTTGCATGACAAAGACAAGCTTTTGTCGAGTCAGATAAAAACACTGGAGGGTCAACTGCAAGTTGCACGAACGGCGCTTGATAATGCTGAGCAGGAGGCCTATGCATTGCAAAATAAATTGCACCCGCAACAGGAGCAACTTGGCAGACTGCATTCCAGGCATGCTGAGCTCATGACCCGGCTAGAGCAGGCTGGCCGACGCATGTCGCAACTGGAAGACGAGCTGGCGGAGCTTGACACCCAGCAGACAACAGATCGTCAGGAGTCACAGCTGTTGCGCCAGCACCTGCAGCGAACCGGTTCAGATAAGGCTAAACTCGATTCGCAACGTGCAACCCTGAGTGATTTGCGCGAACATCACCGGCAATCTCTGGAAAAGGCAAAATTTCAATGGCAGACTACACATGAACAGAGTCATGAGATCGCCCTGCAACTGGAATCGATCAGTTCGCAGCGGGTTTCACTGGAACAGGCTATGCAAAGAAGCGATATCCAGATTTCCAGCCTGCAAGCCAGCAGTGATGAACTGAATGCAACGCGGGCATCTACGCAGTCACCACTTGCAGATCTTGAACAGACACTGGAGGTAAAACTTGCTGAACGCATACAGGTAGAGAAGGCGTTATCTGTTGCACGTGATCATATGCAATCTATCGAATCCGCCTTGCGCGAAACAGAACAAAAAAGGGCAGAGTGTGAACAACAAGTTCAGGCCTTAAGGGACACACTGGAAGCTGTTCGAATCAGTGCTCAGGAAGTAAAAGTTCGCCTGCAAACCGTGTATGAGCAAATCCAGGCTATTGGTCAACAGGTCGAAGAGATACTTGCAGGCCTGCATGACGATGCCGAAGCAGGCAGTTGGCAGGAACGTTTGGACAGTGTTGAAGGAAAGATACACCGCTTGGGCCCCATCAACCTCGCTGCTATTGACGAATTTAATCAGTTATCCGAACGAAAAAACTATCTGGACAGCCAAAATGAAGATCTCGTTGAGGCATTAGCAACCCTGGAAAGTGCCATAAAAAAGATTGACCGGGAGACACGTACGCGATTTAAAGAGACATTTGATAAATTGAATTCAAACCTGAAAGAGATGTTTCCGGTTCTATTTGGCGGTGGACACGCCTATCTTGAAATGACAGGCGAGGATTTGCTTGATACAGGCGTGACCATCATGGCGCAACCGCCTGGAAAACGTAACAGCACCATTCATCTCTTGTCAGGCGGGGAAAAGGCATTGACTGCGGTCGCACTGGTGTTTGCCATCTTTAAACTGAATCCGGCGCCTTTCTGTATCCTCGATGAAGTTGATGCGCCACTTGACGACACTAACGTTGCTCGATTCAGCCAGTTGCTGGCCAAAATGTCTGCCGAGGTACAGTTCATTTTCATCACTCATAACAAGATTACTATGGAAATTGCGCAACAGTTGTTAGGTGTGACTATGTATGAGGCCGGAGTGTCCAGACTGGTTTCTGTCGATATGGATGAGGCTGTGAAAATGGCGGCAACAGCTTGATCAGCTATCAGCAAATACTAAACCGTGTATAGTTTCCTCTAGACATTGCTTTTGCAACTGATTGCTTATGGATTGTAGCTTTTTATGAATGAGTTACGATTGATAATCCTGGTGGTTGGCATTGTTATCATTGCCATCATTTATTTTCTGGGCACAATCAAATATCGTCGGCAACAGCGCAAGCAGACTATTAATCAATCTCCAATAGAGACCGGCGCGCAGGAGCTCAGGATTGCCCCAAGGCTTGATGTCGATAGTGATTTTTCAGGCGCTTTATCCGATCTGAGTGATTTCCTGGCCAAGTCAAAAATAGAAGAAAGTGAATTGGTGCCTGAGGGTGTCTCTACGAGAAACATCAACGAACACGCACAGCACATTACATCCAGGGCTGAGTCTGTTGGTGAAAAATCGACGGACCTGTTTTCTTCTGATGCAACGACACAGGAAAATGCAACTGCTAAGCAGCCGCAAAGGGACGATTATGAAAACATATCACCTGAGCATATTATTACACTGTATATCACAGCGCCACCGATCAAGACTTTTAATGGCGCAGATATCCTGGCGGCGGTTAAAACAGTTGGCCTGGAGTTTGGTGACATGCATATTTTTCATCATTATGGCATAGGCGAAATGCACCAACAAAAGCCGTTATTCAGTATGGCCAATATGTTCGAACCGGGCTATTTTGAATTGAATAAAATCGCTTCGCTCAGCACCAGAGGTTTGTCTATATTCCTGTGTCTTCCTACACCTGTCGATGGCCATGTGGTATTTGAGTTGATGCTGAATACGGCACAGAGATTAGCCGATATACTGGGTGGAGAGATACGTGGCCCTGACCATAGCCTGATAAACGAGAACCGGATAAATACTATACGTAGCAAGATAAAAAAATTCAGACATACTGAGTGTCCTGCCTGATCCCGTATAGATATGTGAAATCACTGTAGTGTTCACTAAGGAACAAAAAAACATACTCAATACGTCCGGAATCAAATTAAATAATTTGACCGAGGAAGATGTATTCAAAATAACCAGAAAAATTACTGGTGTTGACAGTTTGTCTGACAATCAATTAGTAGAGTTTTTAGAAATTGCCAATGCAACATATAGAGGTGGTTTCCAGTTTATAACTGATGCAGATTATGATTCTATCTATATACTTGAGTTAAAAAGTCGGCACCCAAAACACCCCTTTCTTGAAATTGTAGAACCAGAAGTAGCTTTTATTGGTAAGACAGTAGCATTGCCAGTTCAAATGCTTTCTACAGACAAAGCATATAGCCGACACGAAGTTGACAGATGGGTTAAGCGATTACAAAAATCAGCAAGGGAAATCAATATCGATGATGAAAAATTAACAATTTTGATTACACCGAAATTAGATGGTTTTGCTGCATATGATGACGGTAAACACTTCTATACGCGCGGAGATGGAAAGCGTGGCACAAATATAAGCAGAGTGTTTGAGCGCGGGCTTGAAGTTGGAGGGGATGGCAAACGGGGACATGGTGCTGGGGAAATAGTGGTGGAAACGGACTATTTTGAGAAATTTCTTTCCAAGGATTTTGAAAATTCTCGAAATTTTCAAGCGGCAATATTAGCGGAAAAAAAAGAAAATATTCATGTTCAAAGAGCAATTGACAAGAAGGCAGCTATCTTCATGCCATTTTCACAACTGCCTTCATGGCAAGGAAAGATAGCCGATCTCATTGAGAATTTTGACAATATCGTTGCAAAGGTATGGGCATATGTAGACTACGATGTAGATGGCGTAATACTGGAAGTTACTAATGAAACCCTGAAAAAATATATGGGGGCAACGCGACATCATTATCGTTGGCAAATTGCTTTTAAAGCGAATATAGAGAGAGCCGACGTAAAAATATTGCGTGTTGTTCATCAAACATCACGAAGTGGCCGAGTAAATCCAGTAGTGGAAATAGAGCCAACCAGATTGAGTGGTGCGACTATCCGGCGGGTAACAGCACATCATTATAATATGGTTAAGGAAAAAGGCATAGGTCCAGGGGCTGTTATTGAATTAGTTCGGAGTGGACTTGTTATACCAAAGATTGAGAGAGTTATAAAACCTTCAAACCCAATTATACCTGAAACATGTTCAAGTTGTCAGACAAGACTTATATGGAATGGCGATTATCTTTGTTGTCCAAATACTATGGAATGTCCTACTCAGATTGAAAACACTATTGAACACTTTTTTAAGACACTTGGAAATATTGATGGGTTTGGTCCTAAAACTATTAGTAAATTGTTTAATAATGGTATTAGGACGGTGTTGGATATATATCAAATGGAGGAAGAAGACTTCCGGCAAATGAAATGCGAAAAAGGAGATGTGGAAAAAAATATTATGAATTGTTTTGGACCTGTACAAAGTCAGAACATGGTAGAACAATTACAAAGAAGTAAAAATGAAGCTATAGAAGATTGGCGATTTCTTGCGGCATTTGGTGTTTTTAGAATGGGTGGGGGAAACTGTGAAAAGTTGCTGCGTCATTATCGGTTACTTGAAGCATTTGATCTTGATGAAAGTAAAATAGCAGAAGTAGAAGGATTCGCTCAAATTACGGCGAAAGCCATTGTCTCCGGACTAAGAAAAATAAAAAGTCAATTTATGAAGTTACATGATATGGGGTTTAATTTACTAACTACGCTTCTAATTTCAGAACTTAAAGAGTCAGGTGTTTTAAGTGAGATATCTGGTAAACAAATAGTGTTTACTGGTGCAATGACATCAGGCAAGAGAACAAAAATGGAAGCAGAAGCACGTAAACTTGGTGCAAAGGTTATTGATGCAGTAAGCAAAAAAACTGATTATTTGATAATGGGCGAGAATGTAGGAGCAACAAAAATCAATGCCGCCAAGTCAAAAGGGGTCAAAGTTATCAATGAAGAACAATATTTACGTCTGATTAATAAGGCCACGCCTGACGCTTCATTATAAAGTCAGTCCTCTGCTACCACCACACAGTTACGCCCCCGTTCTTTTGCCTGATAGAGTGCTTTGTCACTTCGCTCCAGCAGACTCTGAACGGTATCGCCCTTTTTTATCATTGCCAAACCGGCGCTGGCGGTGATTTGAACATCAATATCGTCATACTGGTAATGCGTGGACTCGACTGCCTTGAGAATTCTTTCAGCCAGTAGTTTGGCGCCAGGCTTTTTAGTGCTTCTCAGCACCACGACAAATTCTTCTCCGCCGTAGCGATAAATGATGTCACTTCCACGAACACTTTCGGCCATGCACTCGGCCACTCTTTTCAGGATGGCATCACCCGCTATATGCCCATAGGTATCATTGATCTGCTTGAATTTGTCTATATCAATCACAATCAAGGATAAAGGTGTCCTGTGACGCTTGGCATGATTGATTTCCTGAATCAATGCACTGTCCATCGCCGCACGGTTATTGACGCCCGTGACCGGATCCCGGTGGGCCTTTTCTATGGCTCGTTTGTAAAGCAAGGCATTGTGTAACGGATAGATCAGTGCAGCGATCATTGTTTCTAATTGTTTGATTTCCTTATCAGTGAATTTACTATTGCGATAGAAGATCAGTTCGCCGATATTTTTATCCAGTAATATCAATTGATAACTGCAGCGGTGACGTGCTTCTTCACCAAATTTGACTAAGTAGTTCTCTTCTTTATTGCCACAGGAAAGCCCTGCGTGAGGGACGATCGAGTTAATTTCATCGTTGAAGAGTTCCAGAATCTTTTCCAATTCAAGCGTGCTTTGCAAAATACCGATCAACTGCAGGGATTTACTGTTTGCATCGGGCACCTTGCCGGTGTGGTAATAGGTTTGGTGAGTATCCTGCACCCCCGGCGACTGGCTGATATTTTTTACTTCGGCCATTTTAAAATTTGTATGTTGCATCGTCTTCACTTATCGGCGTATGTCACCTGGAAGATGCAATTTTAATGCCATAAATTAATTTTATTATTTCATGTAGTTATACAACAATTTTTTCTTAACTCGTGAGCCAGCACGGTCATTTGACGCTTGTTAACTGCATGTCAGTATTAGCATATCGGCCCTGCCCAATAGATAATACAGTGTCGTTGCCGGGTGCCGGCACATCTGAAATAGGGTATTCCAGTGTGTAATGCAGCCCCCGGCTCTCTTTTCTGAGCAAAGCCGAATCTATGATTATAGCAGCAACCAGGGATAAATTGCGCAACTCAATGAGGTTATTGGTCAGGCGGAAGTTGGCATAATATTCGCTGATCTCCGCCTGCAGCAGCTGGATGCGATTTTGTGCCCGTTGCAGGCGTTTGCTGGTCCTGACGATGCCGACATAGTCCCACATAAAACGCCTGATCTCGTCCCAGTTATGCGAGACCACGACTTCTTCATCTGAGTCGGTTACCTGGCTTTCATCCCACTCCGGTAGTGCAGGCGGCATATCAATGTCATCGAGATGTGCCCGGATATCCTTGTAGGCGGTATGAGCAAAAACAATACACTCGAGCAGGGAATTACTGGCCATACGGTTTGCACCATGCAGACCGGAGCAGGTGACTTCACCAATAGCATAAAGTCCCGGCAGATCTGTTTGCCCATGTTTATTAATCATAACGCCGCCACAGGTGTAGTGAGCGGCAGGCACGACGGGAATGGCCTGTTTTGTCAGATCAAAACCGTATTGCAGGCATTGTGCATAGATTGTTGGAAAATGTTCAATAATAAAATCTTTTGATCGATGGCTGATATCAAGGTAAACACAATCGCTACCAAGCCGTTTCATCTCGTGATCGATGGCCCGTGCGACAATATCACGCGGCGCCAATTCTCCCCTGGGATCATGTTTTTGCATGAATGCCTGGCCGTCCGGCAATAACAGTTTTGCCCCTTCGCCTCGCAGTGCCTCTGAAATGAGGAATGATTTTGCCTCCGGGTGATACAGGCAGGTGGGGTGGAACTGGATAAATTCCATGTTGGCAATGCGGCAACCTGCCCGCCACGCAATGGCAATGCCGTCTCCAGTGCAAATATCCGGATTACTGGTGTAGAGGTAAACTTTGCCGGCGCCACCTGTTGCCAGCACGGTAAATTTTGCCTTAAACACCTTTACCAGGTCATTGATTTGATCATAGACATAGGCCCCCAGGCACTGATCACCTGTCAGTTCCGCTTTTTTGGCAGTGATCAGGTCAACAGCTGTGTGAAATTCGAAAAGCTGGATGTTGGGATGCGTTCTGGCACGACTCTCCAGCGTATTTTCAATCTCTTTTCCGGTTGAATCGGCGGCGTGTATGATACGGCGATGGCTATGTCCGCCCTCCTGATGGAGATGATATTTTTGTTCATCCTGGGGATTTCTGGTGAAATTCACGCCGATGTCGATCAGCCATTGAATACTTTCATGTCCATGTTCGACGACGAAGCGCACGATTTCCGGTTTACAAAGCCCGGCTCCGGCCCTTAAGGTGTCTTCCACATGGGACTCTACCGAATCATAGCTATCCAGTACGGCCGAGACGCCGCCCTGGGCATAAAATGTTGCGCTTTCGATCAGGGCGGCTTTTGATAAAACAGCGACATTGGTATGCTCAGCCAGCTGTAGCGCCAGGCTTAAGCCAGAGGCGCCGCTACCTATTATCAGAACATCGTGCTGGTATTGGCCGTTAGACATAATTTAAGATAATATAAATGCTTCTTTACGTAAGCTATTGATAAAAAAAATAATCTTACATCTGTTTCAAGCAGTTTGATAATAATATAGACCACATTAAAAGAAAAATTACAAAATACCTGAGATTTTATCCATGACCAGTAATGAAACGGACCTGCGGCTGGTAAAGCGTGTCCAACAAGGGGACAAAACTGCTTTTGATGCGCTGGTGCTGAAATATCAGTCACGGATAGTCAATCTGGTTTCACGCTTCGTGCGCAACCAGGCAGACGCTTTGGATGTCACACAGGACACTTTTCTAAAGGCATATCGGGCATTACCCAATTTTAGAGGTGACAGTGCTTTTTATACATGGTTGTACAGAATCGCCGTTAATACGGCAAAAAATTACCTGGCTGTCCAGGCCAGACGATCCTCTGATAAAGAACAAGATTTTTCTGAAATTGAACAAATTGAGGGGAACGATGCTCTAAAGGAATATGCAACCCCCGAGCATCTGCTGCTTAGAGACGAAATTCAGGCTACAGTGATAGCTACGATTGAAGATTTACCGGAAGATTTACGCATGGCAATAACTTTACGGGAGATAGAAGGGCTGCGTTATGAAGAGATTGCCACTGTCATGGATTGCCCAATCGGCACAGTGCGGTCACGTATTTTTCGTGCCCGCGAGGCAATAGACGGCCAGCTAAAACCATTACTTGCAGAGTGACAATCGAGATGAGTGAACAGAAAAAACAACAGCTATCTATGTTGATGGATGGGGAGTTTGATCAACAGACGGATCAAATTATCGGTGATCTGATAAACGATGAATCGCTGCGTAATACCTGGTGGCGTTACCACCTGATCTCTGATGCCCTTTCATCTCATGCAACTGCATATATTGATAGAACACTTGCCGACAGGATATCAGCGCAGATCAAGCATGAGCCGACTATTTTGGTGCCGAATCCATCTCCGGCACGTTCGTTTATCAAGCCTGTTGCAGGTTTTGCCATTGCGGCCTCGGTTGCTGCAATGGCCATTTTTGGTATTTTGCATAATCGTACTGAGCAAGTGGAGCTGCAGCCCCAACAAATCGCCGCCCGGCAAACTGGCCCGACCAGCGGCAATACGCAGTTCAGCTTGCCGTCGAGCCCCAGACCCGCCAGTTTTGCGGTGGACAGGCCGGAGTTTCGCAATGTGGGGGCAAATTCACGTCTTAACAGCTACCTGGTCAATTACAATGAATACCGTACAACCCGCAGTGGCATGCAGGGGATGTTGCCTTATATGAGAATCATTGCGCATGAGAATGACAAATAACACATTTCCATATTGCATTTTTAGGCTAATTATTTTTGCTGCTGTACTGCATGTGTTTCCGCTAGCCGTTTTTGCCGTTGATACAGAGATGACGGCGCAGAAACTGATTAATCAAATGTCACATGCTGCGCGTAATTTGAATTATGATGGTATTTTTATTTATCAGCGTGGCAGACAGATAGATACCATGCGTCTGATACATAAAGTCAACAGTGATGGTGAATATGAGCGGCTTGTATCGCTCACCGGCAATGCACGTGAAGTGATAAGAAACAACGAGACTGTTACCTGTATCTTTCCGGATGACAAGATTGTCACGGTTGAGAAAAGTCGGCCAGGTAAATTTTTATCGGTTCAGTTACCGGAGTCAATCGAAAAAATTGATGAATACTATACGTTTTCGATTACTGGACAAGATCGCGTTGCAGGGCAGGATGCATGGGTGGTTAATATTGTGCCAAAGGATGACTACCGTTATGGTTATCAGTTATGGATCAATAAGAAAAACCATCTCTTGCTGAAATCGGTATTGAAAAATAATTTCGGTTTTTCTCTGGAGCAGATGATCTTCACGCAGCTTGAAGTATTAGAAGATATCCCGGATGAGTTATTACAGGCTTCAATTGCCGGCACAGAGTATACCTGGTATAACAATATTGGCCTGGAGGCTGTGCCGGACGGAAAACACAGTAATTGGCAAATAAACTGGATGCCAAGTGGTTTTAGTATGAGTGATTATGAAAGGCAGCCTATGGCGGCAACAGGCAATCCGCTTGAACATATGGTTTTTACAGATGGTCTGGCGATGGTGTCTGTCTTTATCGAAAAACTGGGTAAGCAGCCTGTGGTTGCTACAGGGGCATCAAAGAGGGGGGCGGTCAATACCTTCGCAAGGTTAGCGGGTGGATATCAGGTGACTGCTGTAGGTGAAGTGCCACAATCAACCGTCGAAAGAATGGTCAATTCCGTCGTAGTCAGGCAATAATTCCCTTATCTGCTTGTTTATATGCTCTTGTTATTATAATAAGGGCTTGAATTTTGTGTTCTTGTCTATATGGTCTGTAAAGATCCTGTAAAAGAGTGGAGTAAATATGCAGCGAACTAACAAAGTATCCGCAAACTACCTCATATTTATAACGGTGGGGCTATTTTTGTTTGTGCAGGTCTGTCTGGCAAAAGCCCTGCCTGACTTTACGCCACTGGTCGAGCAGAACACTGCGGCGGTCGTTAATATCAGTACGACTTTGAAGAAAAGTGAACCGATGTCACGCCGGCATATTGTCCCGGGAGTACCTGAAAACAGTCCATATTATGAGTTTTTTAAAAAATTTTTCGGAGACAGGCCTCAAGGCAGTCAACCTTTTCATGAACGTTCATCGCTGGGTTCAGGTTTCATTATTTCCAAAGACGGATATGTGATCACTAATAATCATGTGGTGAAGGGTGCTGATGAAATCATAGTACGGCTCAATGACAGGCGTGAGTTTGTTGCTGAAGTGATAGGCACAGATGAACGCAGTGATATAGCCGTTCTCAAGGTTGACGGTACTGATCTGCCGACATTGAAACTGGGAGACTCGTCCAAGCTTAAAGTAGGTGAGTGGGTCCTGGCAATAGGTTCCCCGTTTGGTTTTGATCATTCTGTGACGGCCGGGATTATCAGTGCTCTAGGCAGGAGTTTGCCGAATGAGAATTATGTGCCTTTTATTCAGACAGATGTAGCCATTAATCCCGGTAATTCAGGTGGGCCGTTATTTAATCTTAAAGGCAGAGTGATAGGC
>JADFPU010000006.1:13955-35470 GCA_022562175.1 Pseudomonadota bacterium
CAGCGGTTTCGGCGCTCATGTGAAAGTACTCTGTGTGTCTCTCGTGGTTGGTTGGGCGTCTTGATTCAGGATATCACGCGTGAATTGGCGGAATCTTTCGGCATGGAAAAACCGCAAGGCGCATTAATTGCCAAGGTTTTACCCGATAGTCCGGCTGAAAATGCCGGACTTGAAATAGGCGATGTCGTTGTCCGCTTTGACGGTCAGGAAGTTAGTTTTTCCTCGGATTTGCCACCCTTGGTAGGCAATACTGCAATTGGTAATGCGGTTTCGGTTGAAGTCATTCGGCGCGGAAAGAAACAGATATTACAGGTTACCATTGCAAAATTACCAGATGAAAATGAGATCTCAATCGCTTCTGGTGACCGGCGGAAAGGGGCTGTGCCAAACCTGTTGAACATGACAGTGAAGGATCTGACCGAGCAACAACGAAAACAACTGGAAATCGACAAGCATGGTGTATTGGTACAGAAGGTCGGCATTGGTCCGGCAAGCAGGGCCGGTGTACGCAATGGTGATGTGCTGTTACTGTTGAATAATATAAAAGTGCTGGATGTGAAACATTTCCAGGAATTGGTCAGTAAACTGCCGCAGGACAAGTCTATCCCGATCCTTATCCAGAGACGTGGTGGACCAATCTTTCTGGCACTTAAACTTTCCGATTCTGAAGATTCGTGACCACGGAATTCCTAATCTATAGCAGACAGGAGTGTCATCTATGTGTACTTATGCAGGAACAGCTACAAGCATTATTGCACGGACATGATTTTACATGCCGTAGTGTCAAGATTGACGGTGATCCGGAGTTGGAACAACGCTATGGGGCCAGAGTCCCTGTACTTGTGCTCGGCAGCACCGAGCTTTGTGAATTAAGACTTGATAAAGCTGTGGTGATATCTCAGCTGGATCGGGCCATGTCCTGATACAAGATCAAATTTTGTTCAAGTAAGCTTTCATATAAGCTAGAATCGCCCGCTTTTTCGTTATTCTTGGCTCGAAACTCGTCACTCGCAAGTAATTTACTCGCTAAAGTCATCGTAATATATGGGCGAAGGGATACCAGTGACAGTATAAATTGCAGGTTAAACCCTATAATCCAGATGTTTCAAATATTTCAAAAACACTACACAGCATGAAAAATATAAGAAATTTTGCCATTATCGCTCATATCGATCATGGCAAATCTACACTGGCTGATCGGTTTATTCAGCTTTGTGGAGGCTTGAACGAGCGTGAAATGCAGGATCAGGTGCTGGATTCAATGGATCTTGAGAGAGAGCGTGGCATCACGATTAAAGCTCAAAGTGTCAGTCTCAATTATAAAGCAAAAAACGGTGAAACCTATTTACTTAATATTATTGATACGCCGGGACATGTCGATTTCAGTTATGAGGTATCACGCTCCTTGTCTGCATGTGAAGGAGCATTACTGATTGTTGATGCGGCACAAGGCGTTGAAGCACAAAGCGTCGCCAATTGTTTTACTGCCATTGATAACGGCCTTGAAGTGTTACCCGTGCTCAATAAGATTGATTTGCCCTCTGCTGAGCCTGACAGGGTGTGCCAGGAGATAGAAGAAATAATAGGTGTGGATGCCAGTGACGCCATTTTAATCAGTGCAAAATCAGGGCAGGGCGTCCCTGAACTACTGGAGCAACTTGTCAAGCGTATACCTGCTCCACAAGGTGATGATAATTCTCCACTGAAAGCACTGATCATTGATTCGTGGTTTGATAATTATCTTGGAGTTGTTTCGCTGGTCAGGGTCATTGATGGCAGTATTGAAGTTGGTAAGAAACTACGTGTCATGTCGACCGGTCAGGACTACGAAATAAATGAGGTGGGTATTTTCACACCGAAGCGGACATCGAAAAAAATTCTGAGAACAGGAGAAGTAGGTTATGTCGTAACCGGCATCAAAGACATACATGGGGCCCCGGTCGGTGACACGCTGACATCCAGTAAAAGTCCGGCGGCAGAGCCTTTGCCAGGCTTTCGAAAGATTAAACCACGCGTCTTTGCAGGTCTCTTTCCGGTGGACTCCAATACATATGAAGCCTTTCGTGATGCCCTGGCCAAACTCAGCTTGAATGATGCGGCTTTATTTTATGAGCCAGAGACTTCTCAGGCACTCGGTTTTGGATTTCGTTGCGGTTTCCTGGGCATGTTACACATGGAAATTATTCAGGAGCGGCTGGAACGTGAATACGATTTAAGCCTGATCACAACCGCGCCGACCGTTATTTACCAGGTTGAAACCACTGCTGGAGAGATTGTTTATGTGGATAATCCGGCAAAACTGCCGGCAGTAGATAAAATCAGTGAGATTCGCGAGCCGATTATCCGGGCGGATATACTGGTGCCGCAGGATTATATCGGTAATGTCATTGCACTGTGTATTGAGAAACGTGGCGAGCAAAAAAAACTTCACTATGTAGGCAATCAGATTTCATTATCCTATGAGATACCCATGAATGAAGTCGTGTTGGATTTTTTTGACAGATTAAAATCCGTCAGTCGTGGTTATGCCTCATTCGATTATAGTTTTGTACAATTTCAAGCGGCGCAACTGGTAAAACTGGATATTCTTATTAATGGTGAACGGATAGATGCCTTGTCCTGTATAGTTCATAAAGATGTGTCTCAACGCCGGGGACGTGAACTGACGGAAAAGATGAAGGAGTTTATTCCAAGACAGATGTTTGAAATATCCATCCAGGCAGCAATTGGTTCAAAGGTTCTGGCCAAACAGGTTATCAAGGCGCTACGCAAAAATGTTACGGCAAAGTGCTATGGCGGGGATATTTCACGCAAACGCAAATTGCTTGAGAAACAGAAAGCGGGTAAGAAACGTATGAAACAATGTGGCTCAGTGCAGATTCCTCAGGAAGCATTTATGGCAATATTACATGTCGGGAGAGATAATTAGGCTCCATTCATGAAGAATAATTCTCGCCAAGGCGCAAAGATCGCAACGTTATACGATATTGGTATAAAAGCATATAATTTTCATTGCAAAGAGGTTTTACATGAATTTTGATTTTTCAGCATTATTGGTATTGCTTACACTCCTTAGTGGTGGCATCTGGGCAATTGATGCATGGTTTTTTGCCGGTCGTCGTAAAACTCAACAGCGCCGCCAGGCTGCACCTGCTGAGGAAGTGAATGAGCCATTATTGGTCGAATATGCACGTTCATTTTTCCCGATTTTCTTTGTTGTACTTATATTACGGGCCTTCATCGTAGAACCGTTTCGAATACCCTCAGGCTCAATGATGCCGACCCTGTTGATAGGTGACTTTATCCTTGTCAACAAGTACGACTATGGCATCAGATTGCCGGTTATTAATACAAAGATTATTGCTAACGGTAAACCCAAACGCGGTGATATTGTTGTGTTCCGCTATCCTGAAAACCCGAAGATTCCCTTTATAAAGCGTATCATCGGCATCCCAGGGGATCATATTGCTTACTACAATAAGACTGTTTATATCAATAATCAGCCAGCAAAACAGATAGATAAAGGTATCTACACGATGCACGCGGCAGGTATGGCTGTCAGGTCATTGTCCTGGCGTAATGAAAGTCTTGGAGACGTCGAGCATGATATATTGGTTGATCCGCGACCGTCGTCCGGTAGAGTGGAGGTTATCGTGCCGGAAGGTCAATATTTCGTTTTAGGCGATAACAGGGATAACAGCAAGGACAGTCGTTACTGGGGTTTCGTGCCGGATGAAAACCTGATCGGTCGAGCATTTATGATCTGGATGAATTGGGATGCCAGCAGTTTCTGGAATCTGGCGAGCTGGGATGTGCAATGGAACCGGTTAGGCACTGTTATAAAATAATATGTAGCTCGGACAGACTCCTAGACAGGACTGGATTCCTGATGAGTCGAATTGGTACCATGAATGCGTAAAAATACTAGAGAGGGGTCATCATGATGAGAGTAATGAGAGCCAGGCAACGCGGGATGACGTTCTGGGGGGTGCTGTTTATATTTGGCTTTATTGTCATTGTTGTATTGTTTAGTCTCCGGGCATTCCCGTTATATAACGAAAAAATGTCTGTTATATCGGCCATGAATTCAGTCTCACAACGACCGGATGCATCAAAGTTAACAACAAAAAACATTCGTAAATACTTCTTGCGGAATATAGAAGCGACGACAAATATTGAAAGATTTACAGATCAGTCCGTCAAACAGCTTGTGAAAGTGATAAAACCCAGAAAGAAAGGTCAACCCAGGATCTTGCATGTCAAATATCAGGCAACCAGCCCTCTCGTGGCTGAGTTGTACTTACTATTGGAATTTGATGAAAGGATGGAAATAAGGGGACCCAACACGGGTGAATGAGACTCTTAAGGGGTTCACGAAAAAGATTGGCTATGAGTTTAAAAATAAAAATCTTCTAAACACTGCCCTGACGCACTGCAGTTTCAGTAAAGACAATAACGAACGGCTTGAGTATCTGGGCGATGCAACACTGGGGTTGATCATTGCTGAGATACTTTTTGAAAAATTCCCATTGCAATCCGAAGGCGTCCTGACCCGTTTCCGTGCGAACCTGGTCAAGCGCAAAACCCTGGCTACTCTTGCCCGTAGCCTTGAACTGGGGGAGTGTTTAAAGTTGGGAACGGGTGAGTTGAAGGCAGGCGGCTGGCGTCGGGATTCAATCCTTTCCAATGCTCTGGAAGCCGTTATCGGTGCGTTATATCTCGACTCTGATTATGCTGTATGCAGAAATTTTGTCTCGTCCCTGTACCAGGAACTATTAAATGAGCTTTCAGTGGATAATTTTAATAAAGATCCCAAGACTGAACTTCAGGAATATTTACAGGCAAGAAAGCTACAGTTACCAGTGTATAAAATCATTGAAGAAGTTGGTGAAGCCCATGAGCGCCTGTTCACCATTGAATGTCAGATAGAAGGACTGGAAAATATGGCTATCGCTCAAGGCAGAAATAAACGCGGTGCTGAGCAGTCCGCTGCGCAAAAGGCGCTTGAACTATTACAAGCTAGTAACTAATGGTCGAAGTGAAGCAAGAAGATTTCTGTTGTGGTTATGTGACAATTATTGGCCGCCCGAATGTAGGCAAATCCACACTGTTAAACAGACTGCTGGGACAAAAGATCAGTATTACCTCCAATAAGCCGCAGACTACCCGCTGGCATCTGACAGGCATTGAGACAGGCGACGATTATCAGGCTATTTATATCGATACACCGGGCCTGCAAGACAAATATAAAAACGCGATGAACCGGCATATGACACGGGAAGTCATGAACTCGTTGTCCTATGTTGATGTGTTGATATTGATGATCGAATCATTGCAGTGGAAAGATATGGACAGGCAAATCCTGAAGCTGATTGCTGACATAAAGGCACCGGTGATTCTGGTAATCAACAAAATAGATAAAATAAAAAATCGAGAGCAGCTATTACCCTTTATTGAGTCCATATCCGCTAAATGGGATTTTTCGGCAGTATTGCCTGTTTCAGCCCGTAAAAATAAAAACATTAATGAACTCAAGAAAATTGTCAATTCGTTGTTACCAGTATCTCCACCATTGTTCCCCGATGATCAATTGACGGATCGAAATGAACGTTTCTTTGCAGCGGAATTTATAAGAGAAAAATTAATCCGGAAATTGGGTGATGAATTACCCTACAGGATATCTGTGACTATTGAGCAGTTTGTACTAAAAGAAAATATATTGCATATCCATGCACTGGTATGGGTGGAAGGAAACAGCCAGAAATCAATCGTTATTGGCCACAATGGTCATATATTGAAATCAGTCGGCGAGCAGGCCAGGAAAGATATGGAAAAGATGTTTGGACACAAGGTTTTTTTACGAACATGGGTGAAGGTAATGAAAAACTGGACTGATGATATCAAGGCATTGAAACAGCTTGGTTATGAACGTTGAACTATTAGGGAGCAGAAGTTGTTTTTTTATCTGGATTAGCTGGCAACACTAATTAGTGCCCATCCAGGAAGAATAATTACTTATTGACGCAGGATTATGAAAATAGATCTTACCCCTTGCTATATTTTGCATCAACGAGCCTATCGTGAGACGAGTTTGATCCTGGAAATTTTTTCACGAGAACATGGCAGATTGGCACTCGTGGCAAAAGGCGCTAAAAGAAAAAACAACAGCAACGGAAATTTAATGCAAGTTAATCAAAAGCTTAATGTCGGCTGGAGTATTCGAGGTGAAATGGGCACTTTGACGACAATTGAAACAGCAGGTGCATCAGCCATGCTCACTGGGCATAAGATAATTTTCGCCTTCTATTTGAATGAATTGTTAATGCGCATGCTGCATAAACATGAATCGCATCCGCATCTATTTGATGCTTATGATGAGGCTTTGAGGTTGCTTGGCGAGCAGCAAGACGAGCAGGCAATTCTCAGGAATTTTGAGAAGAACTTATTAAGCTCACTGGGCTATGGCCTTATTCTTGATCATGATGTGATTTCAGGTAATGCGATACAATCACAGCGAGATTATTATTATCAAATTGATTGCGGGCCGATGATTAATGCGCCCTCGTCATCTGACTATATAACGGTCTCGGGACGAACCTTGATTGAGTTAAATCAGGGTAAATTAACGACCCGAAGGTCTCTGCAAGAGTCTAAACAATTAATGAGATTCACCCTGAAAAGACACCTGGGGACAAAACCGCTGGCAAGTCGGGAACTCTACCAGGCATATTTAGAAACCATTCAGTAATGGTTCGGCAAAGCATATTTTCATATAAAGAAACTGGCAAAACAAATAATGAACAGGATCCTGCTTGGCGTTAACATTGATCACATTGCCACACTGAGGCAAGCGCGTTTGACACGCTATCCTGATCCGATCCAGGCTGCCGTGCTAGCTGAGCAGGCAGGCGCCGACTCCATTACTGTACACTTGCGGGAAGATCGCAGGCATATTCAGGAACGTGATATTCACCTGCTGAGAGAGGTTATGCTTACGCCCATGAACCTTGAAATAGCCGTCACGGATGATATGCTGAATTTTGCGGAGAGGGTTAAACCTGAGTTTTGCTGTCTGGTGCCTGAACAACGGCAGGAATTGACCACAGAAGGTGGCCTGGATGTTATCGGACAAAAGCAGCGGATCACTGATGCATGCCAGAGATTATCTGCTTGTGGTGTTCGTGTGTCCCTGTTTATCGATGCTGACAAGCAGCAGATAGATGCGGCAGGTGATGTCGGTGCACAGGTTATCGAGATTCATGCTGGTCATTATGCAGATGCAGAAAGAACAGATGCACGCAAACAAGCATTGGCAAAAATATTGGCGGCAGTTGAGCAAGCGGTGCAGTCCGGTATGCAGGTTAATGCCGGCCATGGGCTCAATTATCAAAATGTAGAGGATATTGCGGCGATTTCGCAGATACATGAACTTAATATTGGCCATAGCATTATCGCCCGTGCTATGTTTACCGGGCTGGAGCAAGCTGTCAGGGAAATGAAGCGTTTGATGTTAGCAGCACGATCATGAATATTGGTCTTGCAGAATATTCGTTGGATTATTTTATGCTGTATTTGTGCACTACAATTCAGTCGTTAGCTGTCTAAATCCGAAAAATATCCTCGATAGCACACCCGTCTTTGGTTTATGCCTGCTTGTTTTGTTGCTGGGTTCTGTATTTTAAACTCCTGACTCATTATCAACTTGCAGGCGTGTAATTTTTTAACTTATTAACAATCACTATCATTATGTCTGAACTTGACGAATCAATCACACGTAGACGTACTTTTGCAATTATCTCGCACCCTGATGCCGGCAAGACAACCGTTACCGAGCAGTTATTGTATTATGCAGGCGTCATTCAGGTGGCGGGCACGGTTAAAGCCAGAAAATCGTCCCGGCATGCTACCTCTGACTGGATGCAGATAGAAAAAGAGCGTGGTATTTCAATTACCAGTTCGGTTATGCAATTCAATCACAATGGCAAAGTCATGAATCTGCTGGACACTCCGGGCCATGCCGATTTTTCTGAAGACACCTATCGTACATTGACGGCAGTTGATTCTGCGCTGATGGTGATTGATGTCGCTAAAGGTGTAGAAGAGCGCACCATTAAACTTATGCAAGTATGTCGTCTGCGTAATACACCTATCATTACGTTCATTAATAAACTGGACAGGGAAGGAAAAGAACCAGTTGAACTACTGGACGAGATTGAACAGGTACTGGAGATCCATTGTGCGCCGATAACATGGCCTATCGGGATGGGTAGTCGCTTACAGGGTATTTATCATTTAATCGAAGACAAGATACGGCTTTATACAAAGGATAGTAAAAATCAACATACGACGACGATTCAGGGCCTGAACAGTCAAGCGGCGAAAGATATGCTTGGCGTGCAACTGGATGTCCTGCTCGAAGAGATAGAATTGGTTAAGGGTGCTTGCCCTGCATTTGATCTGGATAGTTATCTTGCCGGCAAACAGACACCAGTCTTTTTCGGATCAGCATTACACAGCTTCGGTGTCGAAGAATTTCTGCACTATTTGGCAGAATATTCACCCGCGCCTTTACCAAGGCAAGCCATAGAACGTGAAGTGGCTCCAAACGAAAATAAATTCACAGGTTTTGTTTTCAAGATTCAGGCGAACATGGATCCGGCTCATCGGGATCGTGTGGCATTTATCAGAATTTGCTCGGGTCAATATCAGAAAGGCATGAAAATGCGTCATGTCAGGCTTAACCGGGATGTGCAAGTGTCGAATGCGTTAACGTTCATGGCTGGAAGTCGTAAGCAGGTCGAACAGGCCTGGGCCGGTGACATTATAGGTTTGCATAACCACGGCACCATACAGGTTGGCGATACCTTTACACAGGGCGAGAAATTATCATTTACCGGCATCCCTCACTTTGCGCCGGAAATATTCCGCCGGGTACAGATTAAAGACCCGTTAAAATCAAAGGCCCTGCTGAAGGGCTTGATTCAGCTTGGTGAGGAAGGCGCAGTACAGGTTTTCAGGCCACAAAAAAGTAATGAATTAATCCTGGGGGCAGTCGGTATATTGCAATTCGATGTTGTTGCCTCACGTTTAAAAGAGGAATACGGGGTGGCATGCAGTTATGACAATATCCCAGTTGTCACCGCTCGCTGGATAAAATGCGATGACACGAAACGATTGCAGGAATTTAAAAACAAGGCCGCTGCAAATCTGGCCCTCGATGGCGGCGAGCATTTAACGTATATGGCTCCGTCCATGGTCAATCTGCAATTGACGATTGAACGCTGGCCTGAAATTGAATTTCATTCAACCCGGGAACATTAGCCGGCAATACGGGTTGGGTTGTTATTTGTTGAGGTCCGGACTGGCGTTTTCAATTACCGGTCCGGGACTTCTGCATATTATTCCTCATCCTTACTTGTAGTCGCTGAATTTTTCTCATCTCCGGATCCTGCAGTATTATGCTGTGTTATCTGGTCTGGCGGGGTAGATTTATGATTTTCAGCAGATGCTGCTGCCAGCTTATTTGCAGGCGCTGTGACAGTGCTGCTATCTGTCTCAGCCGCAGTCGTGCTCACGTCCGCACGAACAGTGCTGTTGCTTCTGGCGTCAACTTCATGGTGCACAGGTGCGGGTGTCGTGTTTGACTCAGACGCCGCTACTGGTGCCCTGGCATGCTGGTTAACCGTTGTCATTTTTTCTGTCGCAGAGGCTGCTGACTCAGGTGTAGTTTGTCTGTTGTCTGCAGCCATGTTGCCGTCTTTTATGTTTGCCTGAGTAGTGTCAGTCACAGCATTTTTCGCTGGGGCGTCTGCTCTATTGGTTTTTTCCTGATAATTTCCCCGCCGTCTTCTTCCCTGGGGACGGCCCTGCTTTGACTGCGTAGTCTCAGCGGTATTATTTCTGTTTGCTTGAGACGTGGTCTTATTATCATCAGGACGCCTATTCTCGCTGGCAGTTTCCTGTTGTTGTGGTGTCCTTGAGTTGTTGCTTTTGCCACTTTTGTTCCGGCGCGAACCACCCCTGCGTTGCCTGTTGCGTTCTTGTTCCCGACCACGATTAGGACGTCTTTGTCTTTGATCGCTCTCGCGTTTATTGGCAGATTCTTCAGGCAGATCTTGCTGTGTGACGGGTTGCGTTTTTTCAGGCGCCCCAAATAAACTACCAAATAACCTTGTTATCAGCCCTTTGCCTTTTGCAGCCGGGGATTTGCCGGCTGTCGGCACAGGCCGCTGGGGCGTAAGTTGTTTTACAATAGGTGCCTCGGCTGGACGAACCATTGATGACGTTCTAATCTCCCGGGTCTTGTCAATCTTTGCTTTTGCCATGACATAACTGGCCTGGCTATGCTCCCTGATTTCGGCTTCTGTCAAACGCACCCTGTGCACCTGATATTGTGGTGTTTCCATGGTTGGTTCAGGCACAATAATCACTTCCACATCAAGCCGTTGTTCAATATCCTGAATTGGCTTACGTTTCTCATTAAGAAGAAAGGTCGCCGCATCGACGGGCAAGTGGGTGATAATTTTGGCGGTCAGTTCCTTCATGGCTTCTTCTTCAATGATGCGTAGTACCGCTAGCGCAAGCGATTCGATGCCACGGATAGTACCCTGACCATCACAGCGTGGACATGGGATATGACTGGATTCGTCCAGCGAAGGGCGCAGGCGCTGTCGAGACATTTCCAGCAGACCGAAGCGTGAGATGCGGCCAATCTGTACCCTGGCGCGATCAATTTTCAACGATTCTTTCAGTCGATTTTCGACCTCGCGTTGGTTTCTGGAATTCATCATATCGATAAAATCAATGACAATGAGCCCACCAAGATCACGCAGGCGTAACTGCCGTGCGACTTCCTCTGCTGCCTGAATATTAGTATTGAGTGCAGTTTCTTCAATATCATCACCTGCCGTGGCGCGGGCAGAGTTTACGTCTACGCTGGTCAGCGCCTCGGTATGGTCAATAATAATTACTCCGCCTGATGGCAAATTAACCTGACGCGAATAGGCTGTTTCGATTTGCCCCTCTATTTGGTAGCGGTTAAAAAGCGAGTCGCTTTCCGTAAAAAGCTTGAGTTTATCCAGGTTATTGGGCATGACCTGCTGCATGAATTCCCGTGCCCGCTGGTAAACGTCCGGATCATCTATCCAGATTTCTGCGATATCCTGACGCAGGTAGTCCCTTATTGCCCTGATGATAAGATCACTCTCGGAATAGATAAGAAAGGGGGCGTTTTTGGTCTTTGCAGCGGTCTTGATCGCATCCCATAATTGCAGTAAATAATCCAGATCCCATTGCAATTCTTCAGAGTCTTTACCGACACCGGCGGTACGCAGGATTAAGCCCATGCCTTGTGGAATGTTCAGACCGCTCATTGCCTCTCTGGCATATGAACGGTCACTGCCTTCGATTTGCCTGGAGACACCACCCGCCCGGGGATTATTGGGCATTAATACAAGGTAGCGACCGGCGAGGCTGACCGAAGTGGTTAACGCGGCACCTTTATTACCGCGCTCCTCTTTTTCCACC
Source organism: Pseudomonadota bacterium (assembly GCA_022562175.1). GTDB lineage: Bacteria > Pseudomonadota > Gammaproteobacteria > Eutrophobiales > Eutrophobiaceae > B75T3L11. The sequence goes on from JADFPU010000006.1 coordinate 25,482, forward strand.
TGGATGACGAATTCCTGGCCTACTTCGAGGTCATCCCGGATACTGACGCGGCTACGTCCAGCCTCTGCATTTTTGGGTTTAAGCAGTGATCTGACGATTCCCTTAAAAGGCAGAAAGCCGTGCCTGCCAGCACCATAATCGACGAAAGCCGCTTCCAGGCTGGGTTCTATACGAACGATGCGGCCCTTATAGACGTTTGATTTTTTCTTTTCGCGTCCTGTTGATTCGATATCGAGATCGTACAGGCGCTGGCCATCCACTAGCGCCACCCGCAACTCTTCCGGCTGAGTTGCGTTAATCAGCATTCTCTTCATGTTTAAATATCCTTTGCTATGCGCTCAACCACTAAACGTTTGGCGTCGTCGAAGTATCTTATCAACGAGCATTCCACGTGGGAGCACTGAACTACTCATTTACGACATTGAGTAGTTATATAACCTGTTGTTGTTTAATCGCACCTGGCCCTGTGTCGTTTGAGAAAAAAATACTGACTTCGTTCAATACTGTTATTCGTCAGATATAATTACTTGGTTCTCGGCGTTTTGGTGCGATACCCTGTTGGCCCTGCAGTTATTCAAGTCTGGCATATGACCGGGACGAAGGAGTGATACAGTTATAAGAAATGGTTTGAAACTCGCCAAATCTTGCAATCACATATGTTTGCCTGCTCCGCCTCTGCAGTCGTATGTATGTATCACAGCACTCATGCAGAGCAAAAGCCGGATAATTAAATCCAGCCCCGCATGGGTAATATAACAATCTTACTGTCATGCAGCAATGTTAAAATTCGGATATGTCACAGATTCAAAATAAAAAAACTGCGGTTAGATACACTATTATCACGCCTGAACAGGAACAGCGCCGGATTGATAATTATCTGCTCAGCGTCTTGAAGGGAGTGCCAAGAACCCGTATTTACCAAATGCTGCGACGCGGAGAGGTCAGGGTTAATGGCGGCCGTATAAAACAGAGCTACCGCTTGCATAGAGGCGACAAAGTACGTATTCCACCTGTCACTGTCACTGTCACTGACACTGCAAAGCCGGCTGAGCCGCATAATTATCTTCTGGAAAGGGTGCGTGACAGCGTTATTCTGGAAAATGAAGATTTTCTAGTGCTGAATAAACCCTCCGGGATTGTTGTACACAGTGGCAGTGGCCGGTCTTTTGGCGTGATTGAGATTCTGCGTCACCTCAGACCCGCACAGCAGGGACTGCAACTTGTGCATAGACTGGATCAGGAAACGTCTGGTTGTCTGTTGATTGCCAAGACACTACAATGCCTGAAAAATCTGCATCGCGCACTCAAAGCCGGGGATATTGAAAAGCATTACATTGCCTTGCTGAAAGGACATCTGCATGCTTTTGCAATAGATGTTGATCAACCTTTACGAAAAAATACCTTGCGCTCAGGAGAGAGGCTGGTCGAGATCAGTGAACAGGGCAAGTATGCACTGAGTCGTTTTCAGGTTGTGCGTGAATTCCAGGCGGCCAGCCTGGTCAAGGTTCATCTGGAAACGGGTCGAACACACCAGATACGTGTCCATGCAAAGCACCTGCAACACCCTGTGGCTGGCGATAATAAATACGGGGACAAGGATTTTAATAAGAGCATACGTCAGGCAGGTCTGAAACGCTTGTTTCTGCATGCCTCCAGACTGGTGTTGCCAGCGTCGCACGGCCTGCAGGCACTGGATATCAAGGCCCCCTTGCCGGCAGATTTAGCAGGGTTTCTTGATCATTACATATAATCGATAAGCGGGCAGAACACAGATGAGGTTTCAACTGCTGGTATTCGACTGGGACGGCACCCTTTCAGATTCACTGTCACAGATTGTCGAGTCATTGCAGGATATGATCACTGTGTTGCAGCTGGAACAACGTTCTGTTGAGGAATTGAGGAATATCATCGGCCTGGGCCTCGATGAAGGGATGAGTCTACTGTATCCGCATCTGACCGCATCACAGCGCGTTAAACTGACGCAAAGCTATCACCATCACTATCGGGCGACAAGTATACAAACCGGAGCTCGCTTATATGACGGGGTCAGGGAAACAATCCAACTGCTGCATCGACAAGGTTATTTTTTAGCGGTAGCGACCGGTAAGAGTCGCAGTGGTCTGCAGAGGTCGCTTGAAGAAACCGGTCTAAAGCGTTATTTTCATACCACCTGCTGTGCGGATGAGGCCTTTTCCAAGCCTCATCCACAAATGCTGGAGGAAATCATGCGTGAACTGGCAATATCTCCTGGGCAGACATTGATGATTGGCGATAGCGAATATGATTTGTTGATGGCAGCCAATGCCGGTGTATATGCCGCTGCTGTCAATTACGGAGTACATGATGTTCAACGTTTGCTAGAATTTAAGCCACTCAAGTGTTTTGATAATCTCGAAGATTTACCCGGCTGGTTGTCGATAATTTGATGACAGGAAGGCCCCATAACTGTTTGTAAAGAGAGAAATATGAACGAGCATACCAACAATATAAGCGATAAAAGCGATAATACCCCTGCTTTTGAACAAGCGCTGGTGAGCCAGATAGCAAAAGACTTCCTGCGAGAGCAACGACGCAGCCGGCGCTGGGGTATATTCTTTAAATTATTACTGACACTGTATTTGTTTTCTTTCCTGGCGCTATACCTGGCAAAAGATTTCGAGATTACCAGTCTTGGTGGGGGTATGCATACTGCGCTGGTTGATATTAACGGGATCATTGCTGTCGATAGTCAAGCAAGTGCAGATCATGTGATTACAGGCATTCGCGCCGCGTTTAAAAATGACAAGACTGCCGGCATTATCCTGCGCATCAACAGTCCCGGCGGCAGCCCTGTGCAGGCGGGTTATATTAATGATGAGATTAATCGACTGCAGGCAAAATATCCCGATATACCGGTCTATGCTGTCATTAGAGATCTGTGTGCATCAGGGGGCTATTACATCGCCTCGGCGGCTGACAAGATCTATGCCGACAAGGCCAGCATTGTCGGCTCTATCGGTGTCATCATGTCAGGTTTCGGCTTTGTCGACGCGATAGAGAAACTTGGGGTGGAGAGACGCTTGCTGCAGGCAGGTGAAAATAAGGACTTCATGGACCCTTTTTCACCGTTGAAGCAAAAAGATATCCAGCATATCGACACACTATTGGCTGATATTCACCAGCAGTTTATTGATGTGGTGAAAGAGGGCCGGGGAGACCGCCTGGTTGACGACGATAAATTGTTTTCCGGTCTGATATGGACTGGAGAACAGGCCATTGAATTAGGTCTGGTGGATGAATTGGGCAGTTCCAGCTACGTTGCCAGAGAGGTTATTGGTGTAGAAGACATTGTCGATTTTACCTATCGCGAGAATTACCTGGATCGTTTTGCAGACAGCCTCGGTGCTGCGATGCTTAAACATTTTAATTCCATGATAAAAATGCAGTTAAAATAATAAGATATGTAATATATTTAATGTTGTTTATGCTTTATTTATAGGATCACGACGCCTTCATTGGTCAGCATTTCAGATAAGCGGATAAGAGGCAGGCCGATCAGGGCAGTTGGATCCGGGCACTCTATGCTTTCGACGAGAATTATGCCGAGTTGCTCTGATTTGAAACTGCCGGCGCAGTGATAAGGCCGTTCGGCAAGCAGGTAGCGCTCAATCAGCTCATCAGAATAGTCCCGGAACTTCACCTCCACTGCAATGCAATCATACTGCACGTTAGCCGTGACAGTATTTAGCACACACACGCCGGTATAAAAGCGTACACTCTGGCCCTTCATTGCCTGTAATTGTTGAGCCGCCAGGCTGTGACAGCCTGGCTTGCCTAGAATACTGCCGTTGAGTACTGCAAGTTGGTCTGAGCCGATGATGAGCGCCTCAGCTTGCCGCTCGGACACTTTCCTGGCTTTGGCAATGGCCAGTCGTTTGATCTGCTCGGTCGGTGACTCCGCTGATCTGGGGGATTCATCGATATCAGGGCTGATGGACGTGAAGGGTACATTAAACCGCTCCAGCAATGTCTTACGATACTCGGAGGAGGATGCGAGGATGATTTTGATAGAGTTTCCTTCTTTCTTGGGCGATGATTTTGCCAAACACATAATGACAGCCCATATATATCAGTCAAGTCAATGATTTAAATATTATATTAGAGGCTTGAACTCTTTGACAGCGTTGCTGCGTATAGATAAACTTGCCCGCCTGATGGCAGTTGACCTGCAGTTTATTGAGCCTTGGCTACTTGCTGAGCAGCGAGAAAGCCTGACAGGACGGATGTCACTGGCAAATATGTCGCGTCTCAAGTCACTGCTTGGTGATGAGAACGGCAGCGTTGACTATCGACTAGACTTTGGCAGGGACGAGCAGGGGCAGGCATATATTGAAGGTGAAATCAGTGCTACCCTGACACTCATCTGTCAGCGTTGTATGGATCCAGTGAATGTTCATCTGCAAAATAAAATAAATATTGGTATTGTCGTAGATAAAACTGAAGCGGAACAGTTACCCCGGCATTTAGAACCATTGATACCGACAGATAGTCATATTTCACTGTCAAGTTTGCTCGAAGACGAGATTTTGTTGGGCTTGCCGATGACTCCGGCGCATAAAATTGATCAGTGTCCATCCCGGCAACTGATCAAGGATTATACGGTGAAAAAACACAATCCGTTTGAAGCATTGAAAGATTTAAAATCAAAGAGTTGATTTAGGAGAAACAAAGATTATGGCTGTTCAGAAAAGCAAGAAATCAAGTTCACGTCGTGATATGCGCCGTGCACATGATGCGTTGTCGGGACCTACATTATCCATCGAAGCGACAACCGGGGAAGTTCATCGGCGTCATCATGTCAGTGCAGATGGCTATTATCGAGGCAAGAAGGTTATTGAAAACAAGGCCGAGCCGGAGTAGGGCGATAGTGATCGATCAAGCTATCTTAATCAATATCTAACCTTTATATCCTGTCAATTATTGAATCACTGTATTCAATTCAGAGGCTTTCTTGACGACCTGCATTGCACTTGATGCCATGGGTGGCGACCATGGTCCTACAGAGATCATCCCTGCCGCGCTCTTCAGCCTGAAAAGCCATCAGGATCTACAGCTAATCCTGGTCGGACAGGAAGATGTGTTAACGGCTGTACTCGAGAAAAATTCCGCTACTGTGGATGCTCGTCTGCAGATCCATCACGCGCCGGACGTTGTTGAAATGAATGATTCTCCGGCCCTGGCGATGCGCAACAAGAGAGAATCTTCGATGCGTATTGCGATTAATCTGGTGAAACAAGGCCGTGCACATGCCTGTGTCAGTGCCGGTAACACCGGAGCACTCATGGCTATCTCCCGGTTTGTGTTGAAAATGCTACCGGGAATCGATCGTCCGGCTATTTGTTCAACCATGCCTGGTATCCGTAGACACACGCATCTACTCGATCTCGGCGCCAATGTGAATCCGAACTCGGAGCAGTTGTTTCAGTATGCTGTCATGGGCGCAGAGTTAAGCACTGCGGTCGAGAATATTACTGATCCTACTATTGCGTTGCTTAACGTGGGTTCTGAAGAAATAAAGGGCAACGACCGGGTGAAGCAGGCAGCCACTCTGTTGTCTGAGAGCCACCTGAACTACATTGGTTTTGTCGAGGGAAACAATATCTATACAGGTGAAGTTGACGTTATTGTGTGTGATGGTTTTACAGGAAATATTGCCCTGAAGGCCAGTGAAGGCGCGATAGAGTTTATGAATTATCATGCCAAAAATGAATTCAAAAAATCTTTTTACGGCAGACTTGCGGCAATGGTATGCCTGCCTGTGCTGAAGGCTATCTATCGGGAAGTTGATCCACGCAGACATAATGGCGCAAGCCTGCTTGGTCTACGGGGGATTGTTGTTAAAAGCCACGGCAGTGCCGACAAAATTTCATTTGCCCATGCAATTAACGAGGCCATTGTGGAAGTAGAGAATAACATCCCGGAGCGTATCAGCGAGCGACTCGAAGAAGTATTTATTGGTGGAGAAGTCGTTTGACGTATTCGAGCATCATGGCCACCGGCGGCTATTTGCCTGAGCGTATCATGACCAATGCTGAGCTGGCATCCATGGTTGATACCACGGATGAGTGGATACAGACGCGTACCGGCATTAAAAAACGTCACATCGCTGCCGAGAATGAAACTACTGCTGATATGGCAGAGCAGGCTGCACGAAATGCGATTGCTGCTGCGGACATAGATGTTAATTCGATCGATTTTATTATCCTGGCTACCTCGACCCCGGATCTTATCTACCCAAGTACAGCTTGTTTACTGCAAAACAGATTAGGGATTCATAATGGCTGCGCCGCATTCGATATTCAGGCGGTTTGTTCCGGTTTTGTCTACGCCTTGAGTATTGCGGATAAATACATCAAAAGCGGGTCAGCAAAACGTGCATTGATTATAGGGGCAGATACAAACTCAAAGATCCTGGACTGGACAGACCGATCAACCTGTGTGGTGTTCGGTGATGGTGCGGGCGCAGTAATTCTGCAAGCCAATGATGAACCGGGTATCTATAGCACTCATTTACATGCTGATGGCGCCTATGCAGATTTATTGCAAGTGCCGTCAGGTGTGTCGAATCGTAAAGGCGAGCCCTTTATCAAAATGCGTGGCAATGAAGTCTTTAAGATCGCAGTAAAGACATTGAGTGATATCGTTAAAGAAACTCTGGACGCCAACGGCCTGACCAAAAATGATATTGATTGGCTGGTGCCACATCAGGCCAATATTCGTATTATTGCCGCGACTGCGAAGAAGCTTGAACTGTCAATGGACAAGGTTGTCCTGACTGTTGCCGAGCATGGCAATACCTCAGCCGGTTCAATTCCCCTTGCCCTTGATAGCGCCGTTCGCGCGGGCGATATCAAGCGTGGGCAAACCTTGTTGCTGGAGGCATTTGGTGGTGGTTTTACCTGGGGATCTGCGCTGATTAAATATTGAAAGTGACTGGTCAATAGTCATCTGTTATTTGTCAGTAGTTATTGATTGATCTAATTTTTTTAATGACCAATATCAATAATCTAGCAATTATCTTCCCGGGCCAAGGCTCACAATCACTGGGCATGCTCTCGGCACTGGCCGAATCATTTCCCGTGGTAAGGGCAACCTATGATGAAGCCTCACAAGCTTTAGGCTTCGACCTGTGGCGCTTGACCCAGGAAGGATCTGAGCAGGAACTGAACAGGACGGAGCATACTCAGCCTGCCTTACTTGCTGCCGGGCAAGCGGTATGGCGGGTCTGGGATGAATCCGGAGGCGAGCAACCGAGCTTGTTGGCCGGACATAGCCTGGGGGAATATACCGCGCTGGTTTGTGCCGGGGTCATTGACTTCAGTGACGCTATTACGCTGGTCGCTGAACGGGGCAAATATATGCAAGAAGCAGTACCGCATGGGACAGGCGCCATGGCCGCGATATTGGGGCTGAAAGATGAACAGGTTGTCGAGGTTTGTCAGGCGATTTCGGGCGAGCAAATCGTCTCAGCGGCGAATTTCAATGCAACAGGACAGGTAGTGATCGCAGGTCATACTAAGGCAGTACAGCAGGCTATGGCGTCAGCCAAACAGGCCGGCGCTAAACGTGCAATCATGCTGCCGGTAAGTGTGCCGTCACATTGTGCATTGATGAAACAAGCTGCTGACAGACTGGCAACGCGGCTGCAATCGATCACATTTTCCAATGCCAATATCCCGGTCATACAAAACGTTGATGTCGAACAACATACGGCAGCACAGGATATTAAACAGGCGCTTATTCAACAACTTTATCAACCGGTACGCTGGCTGGAGACCATAGGTAAAATGCAAAACAACGGTATAACACAGCTTATTGAGTGTGGCCCCGGTAAGGTTTTAACAGGGCTTATAAAAAGAATTGATCGTAGCCTGGATGCTCTGGCAGTGTATGATCCGGCATCTTTGCAAGCGGCTATCGATAAACAACAACGATGAATAGAATTCTGGAAAATCAAACGGCGCTGGTAACAGGCGCCAGCCGGGGCATAGGCAAGGCAATTGCGTTTGCGCTTGGCCGTCAGGGCGCATGTGTACTGGGTACAGCAACTTCTGCAACAGGCGTTAAAAAAATAACTGAATTTTTTGAAGCAGAAGGTATCACAGGCAGCGCATATGTATTAAATGTTGCGGATATGAGATCTGTGGATAATTTTGCCGAGGCCCTGAAGAAAGAGGCCAAGACTGTCAGTATTCTGGTGAATAATGCCGGTATTACCCGCGATAACTTGTTGATCCGCATGAAAGAAGATGAGTGGGATGATGTCATCAATACAAATCTTGGATCGATTTACCGACTTTGCAAAGTTTGTCTACGTGGCATGATGAAGGCACGTTATGGACGCATTATCAATATCAGCTCTGTGGTGGCGCTGTCTGGTAATGCCGGCCAGGTAAATTATGCTGCTGCCAAGGCGGGAATAATAGGCTTTACCCGATCTCTGGCAAAAGAAGTTGGCAGCAGGAATATTACCGTAAATGCAGTGGCGCCGGGCTTCATTGCAACAGATATGACCGATGAGTTAACCGGCGAGCAACGGCAAGCCTTGATCAATCAGATTGCTCTGGGTCGTCTGGGGGAGGTTGAGGATGTGGCCAATGTGGTCACGTTTCTTGCTTCAGCGGCGTCCGCCTATATCACCGGTGACACGCTAAATGTTAACGGGGGGATGTATATGGCCTGATATAAATTAAATCTCACTTTACAAATGTTTCTTAATTCATTGTTTATTAATAAAAATAGAAATTAATCTTTATCTAGCTTGCAAGTTATTAGCTTTTCACTACACTTACACTCGCATTTTCGGACCTGGTTTCGTAAAGGGAGGATATATTAATCATGAGTAACGTTGAAGAACGCGTAAAAAAAATAGTTGTTGAACAATTAGGTGTGAAAGAAGATGAAGTCACCATTGAGGCATCTTTTGTAGATGATCTCGGTGCAGATTCTCTGGATACAGTCGAATTGGTCATGGCATTAGAAGAAGAATTCAAAACCGAAATCCCGGATGAGGAGGCGGAGAACATTACAACCGTCCAGCAGGCAGTTGACTATATTAATGCCAATATGGAATAGCGTTCTGTTTTGAACAGTTACAAGGCCGCATGTAAATGGAACGCGGCCTTTTTCTTTTTCGATAGACTATCAGGAATTCATCGTGAGTAAACGTCGTGTGGTTGTGACAGGACTTGGTTTGGTTACACCTGTTGGCAATACAGTGGCTGACACATGGCAGAATATCGTTGCTGGTGTCAGTGGCGTTGCGCCTATCACCTGTTTTGATACATCAGATTTTTCCGTGCGTATAGGTGGTTCCATCAAAGACTTCAGGCCAGAAGACTACATTCCTAAAAAGGATGTCAAAAAAATGGATCCTTTTATTCACTATGGCATTGCCGCCGGCATGCAGGCGTTTGCAGACTCCGGGCTTGAAATCACGGAAGAAAATGCACATCGAATCGGTGTCGCAATTGGCTCCGGAATAGGCGGTTTGCCAGGAATAGAAAAAGGTACTAAAACTATTCTGGAAAGAGGCCCGCGAAAATTATCACCCTTCTTTGTGCCAAGTAATATCATCAATATGATCTCCGGCAACCTGTCCATCATATTAGGTGCTAAAGGGCCTAATTTTGCCATCACTACCGCCTGTACAACCGGCACACACAACATTGGCGATGCTGCCCGTGTTATCGAATACGGCGATGCAGATGTGATGGTAGCAGGTGGTGCGGAGATGGCGACGGCGCCCACCTGCCTGGCCGGCTTTGCCAATGCCAGGGCATTGTCGACGCGCAATGATGAACCACAGGCCGCAAGCCGTCCCTGGGACAAGGAACGAGATGGTTTTGTATTAAGTGACGGTGCTGGCGTCGTGATGCTGGAAGAATATGAACATGCCAGACAGCGTGGGGCGGACATCTATGCCGAAGTCATCGGCTCTGGCATGAGTG
>JADFPU010000100.1 GCA_022562175.1 Pseudomonadota bacterium
AGGAAGTTACGTCAGCCATAAACAGATGGGCGATTGCAAAGTTTGTGACAATCGAGAAGATTTGCGATGCGGAGCATGTTTCGACTGCTGCGACAAGGTTGACGGTTACCCCATAATGGATGAAGACGGCAAGACAATAGGGCACTGGTTGTTTGAGAAAGCTAATCCGGGCAACCAATGGCTAACAGGATTATAGAATTTTGTCTAAGAAAGTTCTAAAAAGGTCTTGCAATACTTTTTTACGAGGGCATGTTGACAGTATGAAAGAGAAAGCAAAATATCTACTATTCGCAGGACATCATTATTACCCTCGGGGCGGTATAGACGATCTAAGGGCTGACGCAGATTCTATTAAAGCGCTTGAAGATTGGTTCTTTGACAATGCGATTATCATTGCAAAAGATGGTGGTGGATACATAGATAATTGGGGTCAAATAGTAGAGTATAAAAGTATGGAAATAGTCAAGGAACTCAAAGTATCAAAATAGGTTAAGATCAAACCATGATATCGACAACCGAATACTCATTCAATCACGACGACGTCAAGGCGGCCGTCGAAGACGAGAGCGAACTCTCTACCTGCGTGCTCAAGGGCTGCGACAAGAACAAGGATCCGGACACCAACTTCTACTTGGCCAAGTACTACTTCCGCACCAAAAAGCTCAAGAAGCAGCGCACCTCGCTCGAGCGGGCCATCGCCATGGGCCGGTACAAGTACGACCCCATGGTGCTGCTCAACTACGCCAAGGTGGCAGCCAAGACCAAGGCCTACGGCAAGGTGTTCTTGAGAAGTCTGCCGAAAATGCAGTTGACACATTCATTGTCAGATGTTGAAACATTTATTAATGCGCATGAAATGGCATAAGTCCCTTCTCCCTCCGGGAGAAGGTTAGGTTGAGGGGGCGGCGTAAGCCGTAGAATTGGCAGAGTTTAATTCCCCTCACCCCGGCCCTCTCCCTGGGGGAGAGGGTGAAAGAATAACCGGGACAGACCATGGTTTTTCTGAGAAGTTGGCCCTCTACTCCTGACATGTTCGAACAAGATGCAGACATCAGCCGACACACCGGCCGTACAGAGCCGAGTGTGGTGATCTGAACAGGCAAGATATGACTGATAAGTCATTATTTTATCTGCCTCCCTCATCCTTGATTGCTGTTCCAGACGCAATTCTACCTGTAGTCGTCATCCCGGCCTTCTCCCTAAACGAGGTTGTCGCAAAAGGATGTTCATGAATAGTCCCTTCTCCCTCCGGGAGAAGGTTAGGTTGAGGGGGGCTCCCATTTGCCAAAAGTGCCGACGAACAGTGCGCCATCCGGACTCAGCGCCATCGAACGGGCACCTGTTACCCCTCAAAATTCCAGATGCTTTGGTGTCCTGGGAAAGGGGATGACATCTCGGATATTTGAAATCCCGGTAACCAGCATGAGAAACCGTTCAAAGCCGAGGCCAAAGCCGGCATGAGGAATTGAGCCATAGCGTCGTGTGTCCAGGTACCACCAGTAATCGGCTTCATTAAAACCGAGTTCATTGATACGCTGGGTCAGATGCTGGTAACGTTCCTCTCGTTGACTGCCACCGATAATCTCACCAATGGAAGGTACCAATATATCCATTGCAGCAACGGTTTTATTGTCATCATTTTGGCGCATGTAAAAGGCCTTAATGTCTTTCGGGTAATCAAACAGGATGACAGGTTGCTTAAAGTGCTTTTCCGTAAGATAGCGCTCGTGTTCAGATTGCAGATCACTGCCCCAGACAGGCTTATATTCAAATGTATTGGCGGATTTTTGCAGTATTTCTATCGCTTCGGTATAAGGCAATTTAATGAAATCATGCTCGACTATATTTTCCAATGTCGTCATCAGAGTCTTGTCGACGAACTTTGCAAACAACGCCAGGTCTTCACTGCATTCATCCATTACAAATTGCACCAGATGACGGATCATCTGTTCGCCTAGCGCCATATCATCTTCCAGATCGGCGAAGGCCAGTTCAGGTTCGATCATCCAGAACTCGGATATATGCCGGCTGGTATTGGAATTCTCGGATCGGAATGTCGGACCAAAGGTGTAGACATTGCCGAGACTCAGACAAAAAGTCTCAACGGAAAGTTGGCCGGAAACGGTCAGGTTCGCTTCCTTACCGAAGAAGTCATTATCAAAATCAATCCGCCCTTCTTTTTTAGGTACGTTATTCAGATCCAGCGTGGTGACGCGAAACATCTCGCCGGCACCTTCGCAATCCGAGCCGGTGATGATCGGTGTATGTATCCAGTAGAAATCACGCTGCTGGAAAAACTGATGAATGGCGTGAGAGAGCTTCGAGCGTATTCGAAACACGGCGCCATATTTATTGGTGCGCGGACGCAGATGCGCAATCGTGCGCAGGTATTCATCGGAATGACGTTTTTTTTGCAGGGGATAATCTTCCGGCGAATGACCCAGCGTCTCAATATTTTTGGCATTGATCTCCCAGCGCTGGCCTTTGCCCGGGGATTCGATTAATTCACCTGTCACAGAAATAGCAGCGCCGGTGCCGATCTTTTTTATATCCGCATGGCAATCAAGGGTTTTGTCTGCAATCACCTGGATATTGGCCAGACATGAGCCATCATTTAATTCGATAAAGGAAAAATCTTTTGCATCGCGGCGAGTGCGTACCCAGCCCTGCACGGTTACATCGCTTACAACTCCCTTGCTATTTAATAAGTCTTTGATATTGTATTTCATTATTGCTTGTTGATACTCTCCATTATTCTAGCGGCCACCCGGAAATTTACATTTGAAAAAAGTCCAGCTCAGGCAATCGGAATCAGATTATATCAAGCTAATACAAATTACTGATAGCCATATTACTGCCCAGGCAGAGGGCAAATTCGATGGCATGGATACCGGTTTATCCCTTGACAGGGTGCTCGAATATATCTGTGCTCAAACCGGCGTCGCTGATGCTGTTCTTTTTACTGGGGACCTGGTACATGAGCCGGTCAAACCTGCCTATGAAAAATTGTTGAAAAAACTGCTAAGATTGGATGTGCCGGTTTTTTGTCTGGCCGGTAACCATGACAATCCTGATATCATGCGGGCCGTGCTCAGGCACAAGCATGTCAGTACGGCAAAGGTGCTTGAATGCAGGCATTGGCAAATTTTAATGTTGAATAGTTTTTTGCCAAATAGTCATGCCGGGCGACTGGCGTCAGATGAACTTGAGTTTCTGCAATCGCAATTAATGTGCTCAATGGATAAGCATATCCTTATCTGCCTGCATCATCCGCCTGTGTCGATAGGCAGTCCCTGGATGGATGTCATGATGCTGGAGAATCCGGGTGAATTTTTTGCAGTAGTGGACGCTTATACAAATATAAGAGGGATTATATGGGGACATATTCATCAGACGTTTTTATTGGAGCGCAACAAGGTACTGTTGATGGCCAGTCCTTCGACATGTGTACAGTTTTTGCCGCAGACTGAGCAATATGTAAAAGATGATAGAATGCCTGGCTACAGGGAGTTGACACTACAGGCCGACGGTTCTATCAATACAAGCATTCGGCGGCTGGACGGGCACAATTACACCAAGATCTAGATTTTATTGTGGAGAAATATTGATGAGTGACACACGCTTTACCGAAGACCATGAATGGGCACGGATTGAAGAAGATGGCAGTATCACGGTTGGCATAAGCAATTATGCACAGGAACAACTGGGTGATGTTGTTTATGTTGAGCTGCCGGACGTTGGCAAGATTATCAACGCAGGTGCAGAGGCTGCCGTAATCGAATCAGTGAAAGCAGCAGGTGATGTAAAGCTGCCAGTGACTGGTAAGGTCATCGAAATCAATGAGCGTCTGGCCGATGAGCCGGAACTGGTCAATAGTTCTCCGCAGGATGAAGGATGGTTTATGAAGCTGGAACCGGAAAATGCACAAGCGATAACGAATCTCATGGACGAATCCGCTTATGGGGAATATATCGATAAACTCTAGGAAAGCTCTGATTAAGTCAGAGCTTCCTGTTACACAGGGATGTGCAACCATTTTTAATGACAACATTCATTGAAAATGTGAGCAAACTAAAAATCACATTTTTAGTTTGCGTCCTCTGACAAGTCCCGGATGAACTTGTTCAGAGGTTCCCTAACTTATAAATAAACAAATAAACAAATTAACAGGAGACTGGCGTGGAGACTACACAACAATCGCTTGAAGAATTGGAAATGCGCGGCGATTTCATACGCCGTCACATCGGTCCTGATCGTCATCAGATCGCCGAAATGGTCGATTATCTTGGTCTGAATTCGCTGGAGGAGATCATTGACAGGGCCGTGCCGGACAGCATTATTTCAAAACAACCGCTGGCGCTTAACGAGACGGTCAGCGAACGCGCGGTGATCACTCATCTGCGCAAGATGCGCGAACGTAATCGTGTCTTTATCTCCATGCTGGGCATGGGCTATCACGGCACAATCCTGCCGGCCGTTATAAAACGCAACGTTCTGGAAAATCCGGGCTGGTATACCGCTTATACTCCTTATCAAGCCGAGATCAGCCAGGGGCGGCTTGAAGCCTTACTGAACTTTCAGCAGATGATCATTGATCTGACCGGCATGGAGATCGCCAATGCCTCCTTGCTGGATGAAGCCACGGCAGCTGCCGAGGCCATGGCGATGTCGAAACGCGTTTACAAAGGTAAAAGTAATACGTTTTTTATCGATAGCGATTGTCATCCACAGACCATAGCGGTGGTCAGGACACGGGCCAGGTCTATCGGTTATGAGATTATCGTAGGTGATCCGTTTACCGAGTTGTCGGCACATGATGTGTTCGGGGTACTTCTGCAATACCCGGGATCGAGTGGTGCGGTTCGGGATATGCAGGCAGTCATTAAGCAGATTCATGGCCAATCTGCGCTGGCAACAGTGGCTGCGGATATACTCAGTCTGGTGTTGCTGAAACCACCCGGTGAAATGGACGCAGATATCGTGCTCGGTAGCGCACAACGGTTTGGTGTGCCCATGGGCTATGGGGGACCCCATGCGGCTTACTTTGCCACACGGGAGAAATTTATTCGCACTATGCCAGGCAGGATCATCGGCGTTTCAAAAGATAAGTATGGCGATCCGGCCCTGCGTATGGTCCTGCAGACCCGTGAGCAACATATCAGGCGTGAAAAGGCGACCAGTAATATTTGCACCTCACAGGTCCTGTTGGCTGTCATCGCCGGTTTTTATGCCATTTATCATGGAGCAAAAGAACTCAAATTGATTGCTAATCGCGTCCACCGGTTTACCCAAATCCTGGCAACAGCATTGACGCAGCATGGCTACGAAGTCGTGAATGATTGCTTCTTCGATACGATTACCGTGCGGGTACAAAGCAAGGCACGCCGTATCGCCGCCAAGGCGCGCGAGTCACGCATCAATATACGGGTTATTGATGCCGATCATCTGGGTATTACACTTGATGAGACGACAAGACGTAAGGAATTGAATACGCTTTGGCGCGTTTTCGGGTCGGATACGGATCTGGATATAGAGGGGCTGAATGATGGCATAACGGAATGTATCCCGCTGGCTTTACAACGTAGCAGCGCTATCCTGACTCATCCTGTGTTTGAGCTTTATCACAGTGAGACAGAAATGATGCGCTATATGCGCTGGTTGGGACGCCGTGATATCTCACTGGATCGCGCGATGATCCCACTGGGTTCTTGCACAATGAAACTGAATGCGGCAACGGAGATGCAAGCTATTTCTTACCGTGAGTTCAGCGCCATGCATCCCTTTGCTCCACTGGAACAAGCGCAAGGCTATCAGCAATTGTTTGACGAACTTGAGAACATGCTCTGCGATCTGACGGGATTCGATGCATTCTCCCTGCAACCCAATGCCGGGTCTCAAGGTGAATACGCAGGTTTGCTGGTGATCCGCAAATATCTGGAGATAAAGGGACAAGGGCAGCGCTACATCTGTTTGATCCCAGCCTCTGCACATGGCACAAATCCGGCCAGTGCGGTCATGGCAGGATTAAAGGTCGTTGTTGTCGCCTGTGATGAGGACGGCAACATTGACGTGAAGGACCTGCGAGACAAGGCCGAAAACTATACCGACGAACTCGCAGCATTGATGGTGACGTACCCATCGACGCATGGTGTTTACGAAGAGTCCTTTATCGACATCTGCGAGATCATTCATGAACATGGTGGTCAGGTCTATCTGGATGGCGCCAATATGAATGCACTGGTCGGCATTTCTCATCCCGGCAAGCTCGGTGCGGATGTCATGCACATTAATTTACACAAGACTTTCAGCATCCCACACGGCGGCGGTGGCCCCGGTGTCGGCCCAATCGGCGTTAAAATGCATCTTGCACCCTATCTACCTGATCATCCTGTTGTGGATGGCGTAAACCCCGCTGCAGGCAAGCATGGCACGATAGGGACAATCTCTGCAGCACCCTGGGGTTCGGCCAGCATCTTGACTATTTCCTGGGCCTATATCGCGATGATGGGCGCCCATGGTCTGCGTAGGGCAACAATGGTCGCCATTCTCAATGCGAATTATATTGCTAAACGTTTACGATCTTATTATCCGATACTGTATACCGGCAAAAACAACATGATCGCGCATGAATGTATCATCGATCTACGTCCAATCAAGGCGTCTTGTGGTATCAGTGTGGATGATATCGCCAAACGACTGATCGATTATGGCTTCCATGCACCTACCATGTCCTTTCCGGTACCGGACACATTTATGATCGAACCTACTGAGAGTGAAAACAAACGTGAACTGGATCGTTTCATTGATGCGATGATCTCTATACGTAAAGAGATCGAGGCGATCGAAAATGGCGAGGCCGATGCAGACAATAACCTGTTACACAATGCTCCGCATACTCACCGGTTGTTGTTGGAAGAAGACTGGCAACAACCTTATAGCAAACGCGAAGCTTTTTACCCGATGAAAAGTATCCGTGATGACAAATACTGGCCACCGATAGGCAGGATTGATAATGTTTATGGCGATAAACATCTGGCTTGTGCTTGCCCACCAATAGCGCAATATGTTGAATAACTACTTGCCGAAGCCGCCTGGCGGTGCAGTAAATGAGCCTGATTATGCCGTCACTTTATTCCTTAAATAAACCGGTAAAGCCGCATCTGCGGATACAGCTTTACCATCGTGAAAGTCTTTAATGGCCAGCGTGATAATATCCTTTGCATGAGGGTATCGCTCACCAGAAAAACCAATCAGTTGAGTCTTTAATTTGTCTTGCAGTATTTCATGATAGGTTTGCCAGCCGCTGCCAATGCCATACCATTGTCCACCACCAGGTGTGTGTATCAGCGCTGGCTTTGAAATCTGCTCCTCGCCGACAGGCATTACAATGTTATGCTGGTTTACCTTGTATAAACCCCAATAAATCTCGCCCATGCGGGCATCAATGGCACTTATCAATGTTTGTGATTCGGTAATTGCGCCTTGCGCCAGTGTTGCCAATGTAGACACGGGTATTACCGGCAAGTCAGCGGCAAAGGCGAGACCTTGTATAACTCCCGTTGCCAGTCGCACACCGGTAAATGCACCAGGGCCACGTCCAAATGCCAGTGCATCAAGGTTTGCCAGTTTTATTTCTGCTTCTGCCAGCAGTTGATCCACCATAGGCAGGATCAATTCTGCATGTTGTCGAGGGGCAAATTCATAACGCACACTTATCTCGCCATTTACAGATATAGCAGCAGAACACGCCTCTGTTGCAGTTTCGATAGCCAGTAATTTCAATTTCGTGTCCACAGCCCTGGAAAAGATGATTATCGCATACTGAAAAATAATTGATGATTAATAATTGCTAACGGCTTGTCAGTTACTGTTTTTTATTTGTCTGTAACTTATAATGCCGTGATGTTTAAACCTTTCGAAGCTTTTATCGGTTTGCGTTATGTGCGTGCAAGGCGGCGTAATCATTTTATATCATTTATTTCCCTGTCATCGATATTAGGTGTCACCCTTGGTGTCACGGCGGTGATTACAGTGCTGTCGGTAATGAATGGCTTTGAGAAAGAAATGACCGAACGGACACTTGGCATGATGTCTCATGCGACAGTTGTAGGACAAGGCAGCGTTCTGAAAAATTGGCGGATGATTGCGCAAGAAATAGAACAACACCCGGATATAGAAGCCGTTGCACCGTATTTCCGTACTGAGGGTATGCTGACGTTTAATAAACAGGTGCATGGCACAGTGGTTCGGGGTGTGTTGCCTGAAAAAGAGTCAAAGGTGTCTGTTATAGCTGAAAAAATGATTGCAGGCGATTTCACCAGTCTGCAAGCGGGCGAATTCGGCATCATTATCGGTAAGGAATTATCCCGTGCATTGGCTGCCTTGACAGGTGATAAGGTAACGCTGGTAGCACCACAGGTGAATATTACACCGGCAGGTATATTACCCCGCCTGAAACGATTTACTGTTGTCGGTATCTTCGAAATCGGCATGCATGAGTTTGACAGTGCGCTGGCTTTGATCCACCTGGAGGATGCACAAAAATTATTCCGGGTGGATGGACCAACCGGTTTGCGTTTGAAGACTAATGATATTATGCAAGCGCCTGCTATCAGCCGTGACGTGATGGCAGGGGTTCCGGGTCGCTATGCTGTAGTAGACTGGACACAACGACACAGGAATTTTTTTCGGGCATTGAAGACAGAAAAAATTGTTATGTTCATCATCCTCATGTTAATTGTGGCAGTAGCCGCATTTAACATCGTTTCTACGTTAGTCATGGTGGTGGTCGATAAACAGGCGGATATTGCCGTGCTACGTACTATGGGGGCATCACCACGCAGTATCATGCGAATATTTATTATCCAGGGGACAGTGATTGGTTTTCTCGGCATGTTGTCAGGTGTCATTCTTGGTGTCTGGCTGGCAACCAATATTGGTGCAATAGTAAAGAAGGTGGAGGACATTTTTCATATTGATGTATTGCCGTGTGATGTTTACTACGTTTGTGATTTTCCTTCGGATTTGCACTGGAATGATGTGATAGGGGTTAGTGTCATAGCCTTTGTCCTGTGTTTGCTGGCGACCCTCTATCCCGCCTGGCGTGCAGCACGCACTCAACCCGCTGAGGCCTTGCGCTATGAGTGAAGGGATAACACTGTCCTGTTCGGGGCTGGTTAAATCATTTCGTGAGGGTGGACTGGTAGTTGATGTATTAAAAGGCGTTGACCTGACGGTGGCTCCGGCTGACCGTCTGGTGATTATCGGTTCCTCCGGTTCAGGCAAGAGCACCTTATTACATCTGCTTGGCGGCCTGGATATGCCGACGTCCGGGGAAGTCATCGTCGCAGGTAAAAGACTGACTGACTTGTCTGAACAGGCCTGCGGTGAATTGCGCAATAATACCCTGGGGTTTATCTATCAGTTTCATCACCTGCTACCTGAGTTTACTGCGCTGGAGAATGTGGCGATGCCCTTGTTGATTCGTGGCGTTGATATTGCTGAGGCTGAAAACTCTGCAACTGAAATGCTGGACAAAGTAGATATGAGCCATCGCATGCAACATAAACCTGCTGAACTGTCAGGGGGAGAACGCCAACGTGTGGCCATCGCCCGGGCGTTGGTGACGCGTCCGCAGTGTATTCTTGCAGATGAGCCAACAGGCAATCTGGATGAACATACCGCTCAACAAATCTTCGATATCATGCTGGAACTGAATCAGCAGAATAACGTGAGTCTGATCATGGTGACGCATAATATGAGTCTGGCCAGTCGCTTCGATAAAGTGCTGGAACTGCATGACGGACGATTGCAGGAATACGAGGGCTAGCTCCGGACTTGATTATTGCTTGATTTTGCCGCTCGTCTGGCTTCCCATTTTCTGATGATCGCCATGCGCCAT
>JADFPU010000007.1 GCA_022562175.1 Pseudomonadota bacterium
ATATGCTATTGATTTCAACAGACGCATCGTCGGCAAGCCAACCTTCTTCACCGATCCGCTACGCAAACCCGTAGAGATCCAAACATATAAAATATAAACTGTATTGGGAATAACTTAAAGACAAAGTCCGGCATAAATAACTTTCCCAACGGACTCTGGCAACTTACCTATTAGTAACATTAAATTTATATTATAACTTATTGTTATTTATATATTTTAAATCAAACAATCAAGTAATTCATGAACTCGATTATTGAACATAAGGCCCAATGCAGACTGCGCTTAAAGCACGCCAGGGCCAGCCTCTCCGATCAGCAGCGGCGGCAATTTGATCAGGCCATCACGGCGAAACTGTTGGCACAAGCTGAAATTCACGCGGCCAGCAGCCTGTTTTGTTTTATCTCCAGCGGTACGGAAGTCGCCACCCATGAACTAATCCGGACCTTGCAGGAGCAAGGCAAGACAATCGCCGTGCCGAAAATCATCAATTCACAGCAGATGATCGCGGTACAACTCGGCGCATGGGATGATTTAGAACCAGCCGAATTAGGTATTTTGACACCTAGCGCGTCCGATCCTGTGCAGGAAAATATAGATGTCTGCATCACACCAGGGCTGGGGTTCTCACCTTCTGGTCAACGATTGGGCTTCGGACGGGGTTATTACGACAAATGGTTCTCAACAAACACGGTCAAACACAAGATTGCCATCTGCTACACATGCCAGTTGCTGGAAAGCATACCCACTGAGAAAACCGATTGCCAGGTTGATATGATTGTGATGGAAGACCGAATTATTCGACTTTAGCCAACCTCTACTGCCGCTTTTTCCGTGCGACGAGCCCCCCAGAACCCGGCAAGTATTGAGCCTGTGATAATGACAGACGACTGTCGTGACAGGCGGTTTTGTCAACTCATAATGCACCGCGCCGCACTGACATGTACCACTTATTGGATAGTAATTTTATTCTTTCATTATTTGTTTAAATCCGGCCCTTCGGAAAAATTTGAGGGTATCCACGAATTATTATTGCTCTCGCCAAGGCGCAACGATCACAAAGTTATAAAATATTGGTTTAAAAGCACATTACGATTTCTTGCATGGCGTCAATGCGTCTCGGCGAGAAAAATTATAGCGTTACGGGCGGATACTGGTTAGTTCTCTATTCAAGGCAAACTTCACCCATAAAATCTATCACACATCTACTACCGCCTGTTGCAGGATTGGGCCAATATCCGCATGCAAAACCAGATCCGCCATCTCATCCATGTCTGTCGGTTCACGATTAATAATCACCAATCGTGCGCCGTTGCGCACCGCCAGTTGTGGAAAACCTGCGGCAGGGAATACCACCAACGATGAACCCATCGCGATAAACAAATCACAGGCAAGGGTTTCCTGATGGGCTCTTTGCATCTCTGTTTCGGGCATGGCTTGACCGAAGGAGATAGTGGCAGTTTTTATGATGCCCTGACAATCATCACAGTGTGGCAAGCTTTCGTCTTGCTGGAAGATGATGTAGACCTGTTGCAGTTCATAACGTTTACCACAATCGAGACAAGCAGCGTAAGTGGTATTGCCATGTAACTCGATGACCTGTTCGTCCGGCACACCGGCTTGTTGGTGCAGACCATCGATATTCTGGGTGATAACACAGGCGACTTTTCCAGTAGCAACCAGCTCAGCTACGGCTTTATGTCCGCTATTGGGCTCTGCATGACCGATCAGTTCATCCAGTTTTAATTTTCGGCGCCAGCTCTCACGTCGCATCTCCGCAGAAGCGATAAAGTCCTGGAAATGGATCGGTTGGTATTTGTCCCAGACACCGCCGGGGCTACGAAAGTCGGGAATGCCGGATTCCGTACTGATGCCTGCACCGGTGAAAACGACGGCACGTTTGCTGTGCTTGATTAACTGTCTTAACGCATCGACTTCTTTTTTATCCATGACAAGATCTTTCTTTTTCAGAATTCGATTTAGAAAGATTGACAACTTTTAAACCACAGAGCACAGAGAAAATGATATCTTTTCAAGATATTTTTTGTCTTCTCCGTGTTCTCCGTGATAATAAATGAGTTCTTAAGATATTATCTGTACGTTTTTTTTCAATCATCAACCTAGAATCCGCAGTTGGACAGCGTGTAGAGTTGTTCTGTTTGTCTGGCTGGCGTAGTGAAAAAACGAGCTAATGACCGCTCCCTTAGTGAATTTTTTCACATAGCCAGGCGGGCAAACAGGGCTGCTATACATGCTGTAGCGCCTTCACCCATTCGGTGAATATAAATAATATGTAATTAGTTTTTGTTATCATCAACTTAAGTTCTACTCGTAGCGGTCAACTGCGGAATCTAGGATAAACTACGGCACCCCATAGATCATACTCTCCTGCGCTATCAATTTTTACCTTGACCAAATCTCCTGGCAGTAAATCATTATCACCACGAATAAAAACAATACCATCAATCTCCGGCGCGTCGGCATGGCTGCGGCCGATAATATCTTCGCCATCTACTTTATCGATCAGGACTTCCAGAGTCTGGCCGATCTTTTTCTGTAATTTATTTGCGCTAATAACCTGCTGTGCTTGCATGAAGCGCTCCCAACGTTCCTGTTTGACATCATCAGCAACATGCTCCGCTAACTCGTTGGCCCTGGCGCCTTCGACCGGAGAATATTGGAAACAACCGACCCTATCCAATTGCGCTTCCTGCAGAAATTCCAGCAATATTCCAAAGTCTGCGTCGGTCTCACCGGGGAAACCCACAATAAAGGTGGAACGTATACTGATGTCCGGACAGATCTCTCGCCATGTCTTGATCCGTGCCAGGGTATTTTCTGCTGCGGCAGGCCGGCGCATTGCCTTAAGCACGCTTGGACTACCGTGCTGAAACGGCACATCCAGGTAAGGCAATAGCTTGCCTTCTGCCATCAACGGAATGATCTTATCGACATGGGGATACGGATAAACATAGTGCAGCCGCACCCAAACACCCAATTCCGCCAGTGCATGACACAAGCCGAGCAAATTGCCCTTTAGCGGCCGGCCCTGCCAGAAGCCAGTCTGATATTTAATATCGCTGCCATAGGCACTGGTATCTTGTGAGATCACCAACAGTTCTTTGACACCGGCCTTGACCAGGCCTTCTGCTTCATTCATTACCTCTCCGACTGGACGACTAACAAGTCTGCCGCGCATGGAAGGGATGATGCAAAAACTGCAATGATGATTACAGCCTTCAGAAATTTTCAGATATGAATAGTGACGGGGGGTTAGTTTGATGCCTTGCGCTGGCACCAGATCAGTATAGGGATCATGTTCATTGTTCTGTGGTGCATGTTCATGCACCGCACTGACCACTTGCTCGTATTGCTGGGGCCCACTGACACTTAACACCTGCGGATATTCATTACGTATCTTCTGTGCATATACTCCCAGACAACCCGTTACGATAACTTTACCATTTTCGTTGATAGCTTCACCAATCGTCTGCAGGGACTCAATCCTGGCACTGTCAATAAATCCGCAGGTATTGACGACTACAATATCGGCATTGTCATAGCTGGAAACAATCTCATAACCGTCCATACGCAGCTGTGTCAAGATACGTTCGGAGTCAACTAATGCCTTGGGACAACCAAGACTGACAAAACCAACTTTTGGGGAAGACACGGTTACCTCTGACATTAAAAAATTACTAACCAGCCCGTGGGGTATCGGCGCTTAGTCGTTGTCGAAACTCCCTGACGTTCTGATGATAAGCTTTGCCACCAGCAAAATCGATAGAGTCATGATAACGGGCAAGGCAGTTAATACTCGTTAAACCAGCTAACGTCTATCAGACAAGAGCCAGTGGGTTGTCAGGATCGATCGCATCGCGGAAAGGGATACGTCGGTCAATATGTGTGATCTGGTATACCTTGCCTATCCAGTTATTAATCACTGCCTCAGCGCTATCATGCCAGGTATTATCAAGGGCCCCCAGGATTAATTTCTCAGGGAATTCAGGTGGTTTAACAGCTTGTTTGCGTGCTGCATCGACGCGATCCCTATATTCCTCAAATATTGCCTTATTCTGCAGCGTGAAATAATTATCAGGAAATACTGGATAATCATCACGTTCTGCAAAGATATAAGCGCCCACTTCACGCTTATATTCCTTTAACAGACTTACAACATCATATTCGGGATGCCCCTGAAAAAAAACAATGCGGAAACCATCTTCACTGACCGCCAGATGCACACATGCTTGCTCGCTTTGTACCAACACTTTCAAACCAGCGGCTTTAAACTGTTCAAAATCAATCTGGTTAAAACGCGAATGTGGTACATCAAAACGGGTATTCATACCGGTAACCAGCGGATGTGTTATATCCAGCACTCTATGCGGATAGACACCCCAACATTTATCCACCAGAGGGCGTCTTTTCTGCTTATAGCGAAACTCCAGTACGGCATGGGTCGCCAGACAAGAGCAAAGGGTTGACGTAACATTTTCATAAGCCCAATCAATCACCTCGTGCAGTGGTTGCCAGAATGGTTGCTCGGATAATTCCGAACCGATCACATTGGCGCCTGTGATGATCAAGGCATCGAGTCCTGACTGTTTTATCTCATCGAAACTCATATAGTATTTATCTATATGTGCCTGCCCCGCTACACTTCGTTGCAGTTCATTGAGGGTGAAAGGGTGAACATAGAATTGCGCAATCTGGTTGCTCTCACCTATTAATCGAAAAAATTGACGTTCAGTTGCTTCCAGGGCCTTGTCCGGCATCATATTGAGCAAACCGATATGCAGTTCACGTATGTCCTGATGTTCAGCCTCATCTTGCGGGATAACGGTTTCCCCTTCATCCCTTAATCTCAGGAAACTGGGCAAATCAGTATTGGCTACCAGGGGCATATCACACCTTTATATTCACTTTTAGTTTATTAAATCTATCGATCAAGCACGTGTTCGATAAGATTTAGAAAATCAGCCTCATTCTGAACAACGGCAAGCTCATCAGTGGTGATATGATAACCATATTTATCCGTTATGGCCTGGTAACGTGGTATCCGAGCATAGAATAAACGTGGGAACACCCAACAAACAAAATCATCCGGTTCTATCAAGGCAACATAATCAAGACTATGCTCCTGCATATAAACCGCCAATTGTTCATCTAAAAAATCTTCACGGTAATATAAAGGCTTCGGATCCTTCTCAGCCCGTTTTATTAATTCCTGTTCATTTTCTTCTGTCGCCTTGATATAAAGAATCAGGTTGTGCTCGGCCAGGTTTCTAATAACTTCATCACCCAGTTCACACAAACTGCCGCCAGCATCATTAACGAAATGATCATAGCCATAGATTTCTCCGGCTTTGCGTATATATTCCGGCACATCGTTCATGGCGGCGATTTCGGCGACACGATGCAGATCCTGACGGCGTTTAAATTCACGCAGCCCAAGACCGCCTGATTCAGGGTTGCCCACTTTACCGAGGAAACTGGAAAGCGGCTTTAAATTATCAATGCCTAAATTATTGCCAATATGGATGGAATCCGATCGCAACAAATCCTTCAAGAAAGGTATTTGCATAGCCTGATATTTAATATTGTCCAGAATCGGCTCATCCAGATAACGCGTGCCGATACGATAGTCACCGGAGTAATGGAACCAATTATTTTCTCGCAAAATACAGGCGAGTCGCGTTTTTCCCACGCCAGACATGCCTAGCAGGGTAATCGCCTTGTTTTCCCAGTTATTAAATTGTTTACCAGACAGCTTCATGGTCACTTCAATGCTTTGTAAAAACTGCGCATCCTACCGCAAACTTTGCAAAACGAACACATATTTCCGGAAAATAGCTACTGACTGGCGTGACCAACGCGCTGCAGTTTTATCTCTACATGCAATTTCCCGTAATGCATGATCTTCATCCAGGCTTTATCCTTGTCGATTGCGATCTGCACTTGCATAAATTGATGGGTGTCGGCCATGAACGTCATGACACCGTCGTCCATCGACAGCAGATTCAGGTGGATAGCTTGATCGTTGCCTCGAAAATCCGACAGAAAATCCAGCGTCACGTCACTTTTCTCCTCACAAAAAGTCCAGTTGTGATGACTGAAGCTATTATCGGCAGTGCCGGAGATGCAATTTTTTGACTGCCAGGTAAACTCTATGTCATAGGGTGTCGGCCCGACCGGTGTATGCACGGCACGACCGCGCCATTTACCGAGCAGTTTTTTCAGGAAGCCTGTAGCGTTGTCCTGGCCTCCTGCTACGTCAGGCACAACACTGCCGGCAAATCCCGCTTCACTTTGTGCTAGTGCTTGCGGCGTTATGACCCTTGATCTCATTGTATCTTCAGCAAACAAGCCGATAGCCTTTTCGCGTTGGCGAGCTATGGGTGATGCTTGCAATAAATTTTTACTGCTTGGGAGTTGTCGATCTTCTGCTTTTCCCCGCTCTAGCACTGTTGCCATTTCAACCTTCGACACAGCTTGCTGCATTCTGCTGTTAAACTGCATCACTATCTGCCTGTTTTTTTCTGCAGGAGCTGCTGGCGCCTCAAGCTGAGCTAATTCATCCGCTATTTGTTTCTGTGAGCCCTGAACTTTCCTGGTCGCAACTATCGCGAGCTTTACATCAGTATCGTCATCAATGCCCTTTGTTGATTGCAGAGATGCGTCCGGATCTGATCTTAAATAAGCTTCGCCTGTCTCATCTTGCAAACTAATCACCAGGGTGACACAAAGCGTCAACACAGCGGCCAGCGCAACCGGCACATGCCAGTTGGATGCAAATGGACTGAAGGCAAGATATGGTTTGGACTTTACTGCTTGTCGTGATGCCGCCAGGATGACATCATCCAGATGCGCAGGCGGCAGCTCTTTTGAGGCAAGCTGGTATGTCTTCGAGAGTTCGCTGTCACCCTGAAGATAGTCCTGCAGTTCCTGTTCATGTTTTTCCTGACTCATACCTGCTCTCTCACAGCCTGCCGTAACTTACTGATAGCATAGCGCAAACGACTCTTGGCCGTGTCTGCACTGACGCCGGTTATCTCTGCTATCTGCTGGATGGTCCTGCCAGCCTCCTCCTTCAATAAAAACACCTCGCGTTGTGGTAATGGTAATGTCTCAAGAGTTTGCAGGATCTTGTCTGATTGCTGCCGCAACTCGGCCAGTTGCTCAGGTTGCTCTTGTGGCCGGATGGCCAGAGAGTCTATGTACAAATTATCATCGTCAGGATGATGCTTGCTGGACGAGGTATTTTGCCGCCGATAATGGTCTATGATGCGGTTATGAGCCATCTTATACAACCAGGTCGTGAACCTGGACTTCACTTTGTAACGACCACGGGCATTGATCAATTTAATCCAGACATCATGAAACAGTTCCTCGGCGATAGCCTCATTACCGCACTGCCTCAGTATGTATCTGTACAGACTTCCCTTGTGTCGTTGATACAGAGACTCAAAGGCGGAGGCATCGTTATTTCGATACTTCAACATTAATTCCTCGTCACTGTATTCCTTTCCCATCAAGAAAGTGTATTGATTTCCAGGTCTTTAAGTCAACGAACTTCAAGCAATTGCCACAGAGAACACAGAGAGCTCAGAGTTGTAAGCTTTTGCCTTTTTTTATTTCAGTGATCTCTGTGTACTCGGCTTTCGTTCCAGACGCGACTCTATCTCCTCCTTCCCTGGAGTCGTACCACCTACATCCCTGTTAGGTGTCTGTGGCTATATTAACTTCAGTTTGCTAATTGTGCGTTATGCTGAATAGCTTGTTGTGCAACCGTTAAAGAACCGGCCATGTTTACCAGGGACAGAAACTCTCCTCGATAACCAAAGGGGTCGTCACCACGGGAGGCTTGCGCCAGTTTCATAATATCAGCATAACTGAAATCCCCCATCTGTATTCCACCACGTAAGGCCTGCGCGAAACCGGCAACAGCAGCCGAGAAACGAAATGCATTTGAAGTCATTCGCCTGTCAGCGATGATTTCATCTTTCGTGATCGTCCACTCCAGTAATTTACTGGTATCGCCATCAGGCTTTTTATAGCGCAGGCGTAATAAGGCCAGTTCATCGTTGTATGACGCAGTCTTTGCTTGTGACTGGTAGCGCAGGGGATCCATCTTTACTGCTTTACTGCCGACCAGACTTATTTCATAGATGGCCGTGACAGTATGGCCAGCACCTATTTCTCCGGCATCGACTTTATCATTATTGAAATCTTGCCGGTTCAGTTTGCGGTTTTCATAACCAATCAACCGATACTCTGTGACGACTGCCGGGTTGAACTCGATCTGTAGCTTGACATCCCTGGCAATGGTCAACATGGTCGAACTCATTTCATCGACCAGCACCTTTTGTGCTTCGTTCAAGGTATCGATATACGCATAATTACCATTGCCTATATTAGCAATTTGTTCCATCAGGTGATCGTTGTAATTACCTGTACCAAATCCCAGTGTACTCAGGGCAATGCCCGTTTTACGTTTTTCTTCTACCAGGTTTTTCAACTGTTCAATATTGACAGTACCAACATTAAAATCTCCATCCGTTGCCAGTAATACACGATTTATCCCGCCTTTGATGAATGCCTGTTCAGCCATAGCATAAGCCAACTTAATCCCTGAGCCGCCATTGGTAGAACCGCCCGCAGTCAGTTGCTCCAGTGCAGCAGTAATCTTGCCTTTCTGATCACCCGCTGTCGGTTCCAGTACTACACCGGACGCACCGGCATAGACAACTATTGAGACACTATCATCCGCGCTGAGTTGGGCAGTCAGAAGTTTTAGAGAAGATTTTAATAATTCCAGTTTATTCGGCGACTGCATGGAACCCGACACATCCACCAGAAATACCAGATTAGCCGGCGGCAGTTTATCTGTCGGCAGATCGTAAGCTTTTATACCAATGTGCAGTAAATGCGTATGTGCATTCCAGGGCGTTACTGCGATTTCCTTATATAAGACAAAAGGGTCTGATTTAGCAGCGTGAACAGGATAATCATAGGAGAAATAATTGATCAGTTCTTCTGCCCGCACGGCATCATGTGCAGGGAGTCTGCCGGTATTTATCATTCTACGAATATTGGCGTATGAACCAGTATCCACATCGATACTGAATGTGGAAACAGGATGCTCCCGCACCCGCTTGACAGCATTATCATCATAATGGGCATAGTTTTCCCGGTTAACCGGTTCAGATGCGGCCCTTATTGAATCAAGTCTATACGCGCCTGCGCTTATGGAAAATGCCGGACTGTTTGCAGCGACATCCTGCTCCATGGATATAACCGGAGCAATCTGGCGCGCTGCATACCATTCTTTGTTTGCCTGATGTTTACTATCACGGAAACGGTCTTCTGCCGGTACTATCACTGGTCCGGATTGCTTGCCGGCAACTTGTTTTACTAATTCATCATTTAATACGATACTCGATGGCTGTGTAGCAGTCTTTTCTGCCTGTCTTGCCTGTTGACCGGTCTGGGTACAGCCAATAATAAATACCGTCATGGCCACGGCAATTGTTTTTATGATTGGATAATACATGCTGCTTCTCCTGTATTTAAGGTTTAATAAAATTATCCCGGCCCTATGCCGATGATTCCTTAAACGCAGAAAAACCAAAAAGGAGTTAAACAAAATGAAAAAAGGGGCCATCAGCCCCTTTTCACTTTCTGCTTTTAACTTTTCAGCTGTTATTCATCTACTGCCTTCATACTTAAACGCACACGTCCTTGTCTATCGATCTCAAGTACTTTTACCTTAACCATATCTCCTTCAGAAAGTTTATCGCTGACATTCTCCACTCGCTCCTCGGAGATCTGGGAGATATGCACCAAACCATCCTTACCAGGCAGGATATTGACGAAGGCACCAAAATCCATGAGTTTTTGAACACGACCTTCATAGATTCTACCGACTTCAATATCGGCAGTGAGTTCTTCAATTCTGCTTCGTGCCATATCACTGGCAGCCTTATCAACAGAGAAAATTTTGATATTACCACTATCATCAATATCAATCGTTGTGCCGGTTTCTTCTGTTATTGCACGAATTGTTGTGCCGCCCTTACCGATGACATCACGGATCTTGTCCGGATGAATCTTGATCATTGAGATTCTCGGTGCATACTCTGACATTTCAGCACGCGGCTCCTTAATGACAGCATTCATCTTTTCCAGGATATATGCACGTCCTGCCTTTGCCTGTTGCAGAGCCACCTGCATGATCTCCTTGGTAATACCTTCTATCTTGATATCCATCTGCAAGGCAGTGATGCCCTGTGCAGAACCCGCCACTTTAAAATCCATGTCGCCGAGATGATCTTCATCGCCCATAATGTCTGAAAGCACGACAAATTTATCGCCCTCTTTGATTAACCCCATGGCTATACCGGCAACAGGTGCATCGATATTTACCCCGGCATCCATAAGCGCCAGACTGGTACCGCATACCGATGCCATTGAACTTGAGCCGTTTGATTCTGTGATTTCGGAAACAACGCGAATGACATACGGGAAAGATTCCGGATCCGGCATTACACCCAACATGCCCCGTTTAGCCAATTTGCCATGACCAATCTCGCGACGCTTTGGCCCCATCATCCTGCCTGTTTCTCCCACACAATAGGGAGGGAAGTTATAATGTAGCATGAAGGAATCTCTGCGCTCACCTTCAATTGCATCAACGATCTGTGAATCCCTGTCAGCACCTAATGTAGTCACCACCAGGGCCTGTGTCTCACCGCGGGTAAACAAAGCAGAACCATGAGTTCTTGGCAGCACACCGACTTGCACGGTAATGTCCCTGACTGCATCCGGCATCCGCCCATCGATACGGGTTTCCCCGGAAAGTATGCCGCCTCTGACAATATTACTCTCAAGCTCTTTAATAGTTGACAAGACAAGATCGTCAGACCAGCGCTGTTCATTCTCCTCAACAATAGAACCGGCAACTTCCTTACGTACCTCACTCAATCGCTCACTGCGGCTAAGCTTGTCCTGGATAGCATAGGCTTCACGGATCAGATCGCCTGCTTTCTTGTCAACCTCTGCCACCAGCTCGACATCCTTTTCCGGAGTTTGCCAGTCCCAGGACTTGACATTGGCTTGTTTCGCCAGGGCTTCGATATTTTCGATGACAATCTGCATTTGCTCATGACCATATGTGACCGCACCCAGCATCACTTCTTCAGACAGTTGCCTGGCTTCTGACTCGACCATCAGGACAGAACTCCTGGTGCCAGCAACGACCAGATTAAGTGCTGAATCATCCAACTCGGCAAAACTGGGGTTTAATATATAATTTCCGTCTTTGAAACCGACGCGTGCAGCGCCAATTGGACCATTAAACGGCACGCCCGACAGGGCGATGGCAGCCGAGGTGCCGATGATGGCAGGGATATCCGGATCAACTGACGGGTCCAGCGACAATACGGTCGCAATGATCTGGATTTCGTTCATGAAGCCCTTTGGGAAAAGCGGCCTGATCGGACGATCAATGAGACGTGAGGTCAGGGTCTCTTTTTCCGACTGTCTGCCTTCACGCTTGAAAAATCCACCCGGGATCTTGCCCGCAGCATAAGTACGCTCCTGATAATCCACCGTCAATGGAAAAAAAGGACGCCCTGCATCGGCCTCCTTTCTGGCTACGCATGTCACCAGTACAACGGTATCTTTTATGCTGCAAACCACTGCACCTGATGCTTGACGGGCAATTCTACCCGTTTCCAATACAACTGTTTTGTCCCCATACTGGAACTCTTTTTTTACCACATTCATTGTATTACCCTGATATTGGTTGTGAAGTAAAGCTGGAAATAGATTGGTATTTCAAAGATTAAGAATAAATAACTTGAAACCGTCGGAGTGCCATGCTGGCTTCAAGACTGGTGGATATTTGCTGATGACATCGAATTATTTACGTAGCCCCAGACGTTTAATCAAGTCACGATAACGTCCGATGTCCTTGCTCTTTATATAATCCAGAAGTTTACGCCGCCGATTGACCATGTGCAGCAGGCCCTGGCGGGAGTGATGGTCTTTTTTATGTTGCTTGAAATGTTCGGACAGATCGGTGATCCGCGCGGTAATCAACGCAACCTGCACCTCTGGTGACCCTGTATCTGTAGTGGAACGCTGAAAATCAGTTACGATCCCAGCCGTTTGTTGCTGACTTAATGCCATGTAGAAGCTCCTAAATTCACTATCATAAAAAACGCGCGTATTGTACCCATGCCACTGCATACGAACAAGACATAAAATCAATGAATCGGTAATTTATTGACACTTTAACTGCAAGCCAGGAGCCTATCCGAGAATAGAAGCCGTAGCGAGGGAAAGCTGTTTTGAGTCAGATTTTTTCATAATGTGAGACGAATAGCACCGCTATTTAACGAATATTATGGAAAAATATGGCCAACATCAGCTGTTCCGCAGGTGGCTTTCTATTCTCGGACAGGCTCCTAGTACTCCGTTAAGGTTGTACTAGGACCGCAGCAGCCGTCTTGGCGCCACGCGGCCATCATCCAGGATTTCTGCCACGCCGAGAAAATCATCCTGTTCATTATAAACCCTTAACATGCCACTGGTGGGTGCATGGGGCACGATAACGGCCTGCCCGTCATATAAGTAATCAGCGACATCCTGGTTCAGTTCAACATGGGGCAAATGCCTTAAGGCAGTGTCAATGCTGAGCAGCTTTTCATCTAAAGCAGCAAGCCCCTGTTTTGCAAGCTCTTCGATCTCCGTCATGCTGATCATTTCGTCCTGCACGTAGGGACCGGCGCCGACACGTCGCAAAGCGATCACATGCGCACCACAACCGAGTTGTTTACCAATATCTTCAGCCAGAGTACGGATATATGTACCCTTGCTGCAACGTACATCGATTTCAAACGTCTGCCCATCAAATTTAATCAGCTGCAGTTGATGTATTGTTAGCGGGCGAGCCTGCCGCTCTACCTCTATGCCCTGGTAAGCCAGCTTATACAATCGCTGGCCTTTATGTTTCAGTGCTGAGAACATAGGCGGTATCTGTTCAATGTTGCCGCGAAATTTTTTTAATACATTCTCTAACTGTTGCCTGCTGAAGTCCGGCACCGGTTTTTCACTGATAATATCACCCAGCGCATCACCAGTCGTCGTTTCAACGCCCAGCTTACAAGTTGCCAGGTAATGTTTGTCCGCATTCAGCAGATAACCGGAAAATTTCGTTGCCTCGCCAAAACACAGCGGCAGAAGCCCTGTTGCCATTTTGTCAAGACTACCGGTATGTCCTGCCTTGCGTGCCTTAAAAAGGCTCTTTACCCTTTGCAATGCTTCATTGGAGGTAATGCCCATGGGCTTATCCAGTAATAAAATACCCTGGATATTTCTGCCCTTGCTGCGTTGTCGCCCTCTCATAAAATTAGTATACAAATCAATAATTAAAAATAAATATTCAGCGTCATCAGGCAATATCTTGCTCAGTCTAAAACCTCATTACTGCCTTCGTCTTCCACAGAATCCTTATTTAATGAATCTATAAGGGCAGATAAGCGACTACCTCGTTCGATGGAACTATCAAAGACAAACTTCAACTTTGGAACTACGCGCAAGGAAAGAACCTGGGCCAATTCATAACGAAAGTGTCCGGCCATGTCGTTCAATGTCTCGACCAGCTCCTCCACATTGGCCTCACCACCAAGACTGGTAACATAGACTTTGGCGTTTTTCAGATCCGGGCTGATATCAGCGCTGGCAATTGTGATCATACCAAGACGGGGATCCGTGATCTGGCGCTGGATTAACCCAGCTAGTTCTTTTTGCACGAGATCGGCAACACGCCGACTGCGACTGAATTGTTTGGGCATTGTTGGCTAGTCCCGGACTGACTCCTAGAGTGTGCGTGCGACTTCGATACGCTCGAAAACTTCGATCTGATCGCCCACTTTAATGTCGTTATAATTTTTCACGCCGATGCCGCATTCTGTGCCGGATTTAACTTCATTAACATCATCTTTAAAGCGTCGAAGAGATTCAAGCTCGCCTTCATATATCACCACATTGTCTCTCAAAACCCTGATAGGATTGGTTTTTCTGACCACGCCTGTGGTCACGACGCAACCGGCAATATCACCGTATTTTGGTGACCGAAACACATCACGTACTTCCGCATTACCAACAATCTGCTCGCGTATCTCCGGCGAAAGCAGGCCGTTAATGGCCATTTTTACGTCGTCTATGACATCATAAATCACGCTGTAGTAGCGTACATCAATACCTTCCTCATCAACCAGCTTTCTTGCAGACGCATCAGCACGGACATTAAAACCAATCACAATGCCTTTTGAGGCCATAGCGAGATTAATATCAGAGCCGGTGATCCCGCCTACACCACTACTAACGATTTCTACCATAACTTCGTCATTGGATAATTTTTTCAGGGTCTCCACAAGCGCCTCCGCCGATCCCTGCACATCCGTCTTAATCAACAGATTAAGCGTGGCAGCCGCTTCCTGCCCCATCTTTGTCATGATATTTTCGAGTTTCAATGCCTGTTGTCTGGCCAGCTTAACTTCACGGTATTTACTCTGACGGAGCGAGGCAATTTCCCGGGCCTTTTTCTCATTCGGCACGACCATCATTTCATCACCGGCATTAGGCGTACCTGACAGGCCCAGTACTTCTACCGGCGTTGACGGACCAACCTTGTCAACTTCCTGTCCGCTTTCATCGAGCATTGCCCTGACACGGCCAAATTCATGGCCACTGAGTATGACATTGCCTTTCTGCAACTCTCCATTTTGAACAAGGATGGTTGCAATGGGCCCCCTGCCCTTATCAAGTCTGGATTCAATGACGGTACCACTGGCCGGACCTTTTTCTACAGCCTTGAGTTCCAGTATCTCTGCCTGTAATAATATATTTTCAAGCAACTCATCTATACCTTCCCCTGTAACCGCAGAGACGTTGACAAATAATGTATCGCCTCCCCAGTCTTCCGGAATGACGTCAAACTTTGACAATTCCTGCTTCACCTTGTCCGGGTCCGCGTCTGCTTTATCTATCTTGTTGACAGCTATAATCATTGGCACCTTGCCGGCCTTTGCATGTTTGATCGACTCTTCCGTCTGCGGCATGACACCATCATCTGCGGCGACCACGATAATAACGATATCCGTTACCTTGGCGCCACGGGCACGCATTGCTGTAAACGCCTCATGGCCCGGGGTATCCAGAAAGGTAATCCTGCCTTTAGAAGTAGCGACACTGTAGGCGCCAATATGCTGGGTAATCCCGCCTGCCTCACCTGCAGCCACATTGGTACGGCGAATATAATCCAGCAGTGAGGTTTTGCCGTGATCCACATGACCCATGATCGTCACCACAGGCATCCTGGTAACTTCATCGCCTTCAACTCTGAGCGCATTGGTAATTTCCACTTCCAGCGCATTCTCTTGCGAAAGCTTCGGCTTGTGGCCCATCTCTTCCACAAGAATCGCTGCAGTTTCTTGATCAATGCTCTGGTTAATCGTCACCATACTGCCAAGATTCATCATGGCCTTAACGACCTCAGTACCTTTTACTGACATGCGTTGGGCAAGTTCGGCCACTGAAATGCTTTCCGGGATCTCAACTTCATGAACAATAGGTGCTGTCGGCTTTTCAAATACATGTTGCGAAGGCATGGTTACGACAGGCCTCGCTCGTCGCTTTTTCCTGCGGCGGCCGGATTTATCCGATGCGACATGCAATTCCTTGCGATGCAGATTAGCCGAGTCCTTATCGACAGCCGGCGCGGCAGGTTTCTTATTCAGCAACTCCTCAATCGCAGCAGCCGGTGCCTGTAAAGCATTCTCGCTAGCCTGTTGTGGTTGCTGCGCATGTTCAGCCCCTGCAAGCTGCGCTGCTTCGACAGGCGCCGATATGTCGGTGACTGCCTCACCTGCTTCAACCATGCTGTCGCCGGTCTCAGGGGCTGGCTGTACTGTAGCTGCCGCAACCTTTTCCGCCGCAGCCTTTTCCGCCGCAACTTTTCCGCCGCGCCTTTTCCGCCGCAGCCTCCGCCGCCGCAACCTTGTCCGCCGCAGCCTTTTCCGCCGCAGCCTCCGCCGCCGCTACAGCCAGTTTCTGCTCTTCCTCCAGTGCTGCTTGTTTTGCAGCATCTTCTTCCAGGACACTGCGCTTTGCATAGGTCCTACGCTTGCGGAACTCTACATTGATTATTTTTGAACGGGGTTTGCTGCGAGTTGAAGGGCTGCGAGTTGCAGGCAATACAGGCACCTTGAGTTCACTGATGGTTTTGCGGCGCAAGGTGATCTTTTTAGGTTCTGAAGAAGCGTCCTTACCATGCTTACGTCTGAGAAAACCGAGTAATTCAGCTTTCTCGGAATCTGTGATCATGTCATCCTCTGATTTACTTGACAGACCGGCCTGGACCAACTGATCCAGCAGGCGTTCAACCGGAATGTCTATGACATTGGCATATTGCTTGATTGTCACTTCAGGCATCGGTTACATCCTCATTGAGCTGTTGTTCTGCCTCAAACCAGGGAATACGAGCAGTCATAATCAATTTGCCAGCTGTCTCTTGGTCCAGATCTTCGATATCCAGTAGTTCATGAACAGACTGTTCAGCAAGGTCTTCCATCGTCACAATATCATGTCCAGCCAGTTCATAAGCCAGTGCCTCGTCCATCCCATCCATGTTTAACAAATCATCTGCGGGTTTCGCATCACCTAGCTTCTCTTCCTTGGCAATGGCCCTTGTCATCATCACATCACGCGCACGATTACGCAGTTCGCTAACCAGGTCACTATCAAATTCTTCAATTTCAAGTATTTCACTTTCCGGCACATAGGCGACTTCTTCAATACTGGAGAACCCCTCCTGCGCCAGAATATTTGCAACTTCCTCATCGGCGTCAAGCTGCTCCATGAACAACTTCTGCAGCTCTTGTAACTCAGACTCATTTTTTTCATCGGCCTGTTCTATGGACATAACATTTAACTGCCACTTTGTCAGTTCACTGGCAAGCCTGATATTCTGGCCACCCCGGCCAATCGCTTGTGACAGGTTTTCCTCTGCTACGGCAACGTCCATGCTGTGCAAATCTTCATCCACCAGGATTGAAGCCACCTCAGCAGGCGCCATGGCATTTATCACAAACTGGGCCGGGTTCTCATCCCACAGGATAATATCGACACGCTCTCCACCTAATTCGTTGGAGACTGCCTGTACGCGAGAGCCACGCATACCGACACAGGCGCCAATCGGATCAATACGCTGGTCTTTGGCACTCACTGCAATCTTTGCACGTGAACCCGGATCTCTTGCACCATTAATAATATCAATCAAACCTTCGTTAATCTCAGGTACTTCAATCTTAAAGAGTTCGATCAATAACTCAGGCGCAGTCCGGCTCAAAAACAGTTGGGGTCCTCGGCTTTCCGGTTTTACTTCGCGCAAATAGGCCCGCAGACGGTCACCCGCACGTACTGCCTCTCGCGGGATCATTTCATCACGCTGGATGATCGCTTCGGCATTATTACCCAGATCCAGTATGATACTTCCACGCTCAACGCGTTTGACTACACCACTGACCATTTCCCCGACACGATCCCGGTAGGTCTCAAGCACTTTATTGCGCTCCGCTTCCCGTACTTTCTGTACGATAACCTGCTTGGCGGTTTGAGCGGCGATGCGGCCAAATTCGACAGAGTCCATCGGTTCCTCGATAAAACCACCCACTTCTATATCCTGCTGCTTTTGCCGGGCGTCTTCACAGCGTATCTGCCGTGTTGGAAACTCCAGCGGCTCAGCATCCGGGCTTTCTTCTACTACCTCCCAGCATCTGATGGTCTCATAGCTACCCGTTTCATGGTCAATTTTGACCCGCACCTCAATATCCTCACGATGGCGCTTCTTGGTTGCCATTGCCAGAGCAGCCTCAATTGCTTCAAAAATAATCTCTTTCGCCACGCCTTTCTCATTCGAGACGACATCGACAACCATCAGGATTTCTTTATTCATAAAATATGTTATTAGTTCAAGTCACATCCAATATCAAACTGTGCGATCCAATTATGGCCACAGCTGCGCTTTTTCAATCATGTCTGCCGGGATGTCAATCTCGTTTCCATCAGACAGCATGACAACTGATTGTTGATTTACCGCTTTAATTTTACCGGTAAAGTTCTTTCTGCCCTCAAGCTTTGCATACAATTTCACGCGTGCCTGCTGTCCGGTAAAACGCTTAAACTGCTCAAGTGTAAACAGTGGCCTTGCAATCCCCGGCGAGGAGATCTCCAGTCTGTACGCACCCTGTACGGGATCATTCACATCCAACACACCTGACACCTGTTCACTCACTCGTCCACAGTCATCGAGTGTGATGCCGGCTTCATTATCTATATAGACACGAAGCAGCGAACCACTTCCAGTTGAGCTGCTCTCAACGCCTAACAGCTCATAACCCATCGACGAAACGACAGGTCCAAGTAACTCGGCCAGGATTAGATTTTGTTTATACATCCGCCTAAAACAAAAAATGGGCACAAGGCCCACTCACAAACAACACTAAAACTCTGGCAAGTATAGCCATTTTCACACTGTCTGCCAATTTAATAAAAACCAACCATGTAACAATATATCCTATGAAAAAGCCCCGCTTGAGCGGGGCCTTGTTAATAATTGGTAGCGGGGGCAGGATTTGAACCTGCGACCTTCGGGTTATGAGCCCGACGAGCTGCCAGACTGCTCCACCCCGCAACAAAGGAGGCGCAGTCTACAATGCAAACCTGCGATTATCAAGAAGGCAAGCCTGTTATTACTGGCTGTGTATAGATAATTTTCATCACACTGCCAGGCGCACCGGCAAACGCTGCGCACCCCATACGCCCGGCTCAGCTTCAAAAACACCCGGACACTGCCAGCCACACTGTCTACAACTGCCCGTTGCGTCAAGCCGCCATTGCTTTAATACATACCAGTCACGGGCAATTAACAGTTCACCGCAATGACTGCAATAGGTACTGCCACCCTTGATATCGTGCACGTTTCCGGTATAGACAAAGTTAAGACCATTATTACGTGCTATATCACGCGCTTTGCTCAGCGTTGCTGGCGGCGTATTGGAATGTTTCAGCATTTTCCAGTCCGGATGGAAGGCGCTAAAGTGCAGTGGCACATCTGCACCGAGATTGTCTGAAATCCACTGTGTCATGGCATCGATCTCATCATCCGAGTCGTTTTCCCCGGGGATCAGCAAAGTAGTGATCTCAAACCAGACACTGGTTTCATGTTTGAGATAAATGAGTGTATCGAGGACCGGTTGTAAGTGCCCGCCGGTGATATATTTGTAAAACTTCTCGGTAAATGCCTTGAGATCAATATTAGCGGCGTCCATGTACTGATAAAATTCTCTCCTGGGCTCTTCACAGACATACCCGGCTGTAACCGCTACAGACTTCACACCGCGTTGATGGCAGGCTTTGGCAACATCGATGGCATATTCATGGAAAACAACCGGATCGTTATAGGTAAAGGCTATCGACTTACAGCCTAAACGAACAGCGGCATCGGCCAGTGCCTCAGGACTGGCGGCATCGGCCAGCGTATCCTGGTCACGGGATTTACTGATATCCCAATTCTGACAAAATTTACAGGCCAGATTACAGCCGGCCGTGCCAAAGGACAGTACCGGTGTGCCCGGCAGAAAATGGTTCAATGGCTTCTTTTCAATAGGATCGACACAAAATCCACTGGATCGACCATAGCTGGTCAGAACTATTTCACCTTTCTCGCAGGCACGTACGAAACACAAGCCACGTTGTCCGTCCTTGAGTTTACACGCCCGCGGACACATATCGCATTGCACCCGACCATCGTCCAGGGTATGCCAATAGCGGGTTGAGATTATTGTCTGTTCAGTTGCTAACATGATCACTGCATAAAATACCTGTACTACCTATACTATAGACAAGATTATATGAATAATTCACCACAGTATGTCACTAATCAATAGCAACGTACGTTTAACAGAGAATCCAATTAAAATCCGGCCTGCAGCTGTTGCCGGCATGTTCTATCCTGCTGATCCTGCCGAACTGGAGCAGATGGTGACTAGCTATCTGGATAAAGCCGCTAGCGATACAGAAGTGCCGAAAGCCATCATTGCACCCCATGCAGGCTACGTCTATTCCGGTTCGATAGCTGCAGCGGCCTACGCCAAGCTTATCCCCGCAAGGCATACGATTAAACGAGTGATACTGTTAGGTCCCGCACACAGGGTTTATGTAAAAGGACTGGCCCTTGCAAGTGCAACAAGCTTCTCAACGCCGTTGGGCGATGTGCCAATCGATACCGTGCTTACTGAAAAGCTGCTGCAACTCCCACAAGTATCGGTTATGGACAATGCCCACGCCCAGGAACACAGCCTCGAGGTCCAGCTACCATTTCTACAATTGATATTGGATGGTTTTACTCTGCTGCCACTGCTGGTAGGCGATGCCAGCACTGAACAAGTCTCACAGGTGTTAGAGGCCGTCTGGGGTGGAGACGAGACCCTGATTATTATTAGCTCGGACCTGAGTCACTACCACAGTTATGAAACAGCGCAGCAGATAGATGCCTCGACATCTGCCGCAATAAACGATTTTCGTCTGCATGACATCAGTCCGGAACATGCCTGTGGTTGTGTGCCAATGCGAGGTTTACTGCATATTGCCAAGCACAAAGGCATGCAAATAAGAACATTGGATGTCAGGAATTCAGGCGACACTGCCGGGACACATGATAGAGTCGTTGGTTATGGTGCCTACTCTCTTTACCTTAAACTATCAGTGTCATCCAAACAACGGCAACAACTGCTGAACATAGCCAGGCAAACTATCGAGCAAGGATTTACATCCAATACGCCATTAAAACCCGATCCGGATCAATACGATCCTGGCTTGCGACAGCAACGGGCCACTTTTGTGACCTTAAAACTTAACCAACAACTGCGTGGTTGCATAGGCACCACTCAGGCAGTTTCGCCCTTGATTGTCAGTGTCGCTGACAATGCTTTTAAAGCGGCATTTCGTGATCCCAGGTTCAAACCACTGAGTCAGTCAGAATACGATAAAATTGATTTGAGTATCTCACTGCTGTCAGCACCTGCTGAACTCGAATTTTCCTGCGAAAATGACTTACTGAAGGCATTGCGGCCAGGCATCGATGGTTTAATCATCGAGAAAGGGTCACATAAAGCGACATTTTTACCTGAAGTCTGGCAGACATTGCCTGACGCCGAGGCATTCCTGACACAATTGAAACTAAAGGCCGGCATTGATGATTGCGTAGCGCCTGACAGGGCCTGGCGATATATTTCTGAACACCTTGTCGAGTAATGTCACAATTCTGAAGACATAAGCCTAAGTCTTGATTCATAGTTAGTCTTTAAGGTCTGGAACCATTATTAAGGTCAACATATTAAACACAGACGTATACAAGGATGTATACGGTTGAAAACGTCTGGAACACGTTTTACAGACACAGAGTACACGGAGATTAAAGAACAAATATCATCCTAACTCCGTGTACTCTGTGCCTCTGTGTTGAGATTTCAGATTATCTGACAACTCTAAACAATGAATATTCCATTAAGATCCTACCTATGAGTCTTGACTAAAAGGCCGATTTTCTGGCGAATTTTCCACGTCACTATCAAGTTTCCCAGGCAACAGTCGCTTTATCCACTATGCAAGTGAACTCGTTCAACCTGATTACAACGCTCCTGTCTGTTGATTCAAAGCCATCTTTCATGGCTTTCCAAATCGGTCAGGTATTAAACGCACTAGTGCTTGGCCGTAATGAGCAGGGCTTTCTGGAACTTAAAATCGGTGCACAGAAAATAACAGCAAATGCACCACAGCCCTTGCAGGCGGGGCAATCGCTAAAATTGCTTGTTATTGAGAATAATGAGAATCTTGTCCTGCAGGTTCTCGGCAAAAATAACCAGCAAGCTACCAAACAGCTGTTACAACAGTTGCTGCGCCATTCGCTACCACAACATAGCCCACCTACAACGCTGTTTGAAAAACTGAATGCTGTGCAATTACAGAAAAATGCAACCACATTAAATTTACCAAAGGCTGTTGTCAGGCAGATCATAGAAACAATGGCAAACATTCCCTCCAAGCAATCCGTATCAACCAGCCAGGGATTAAAACAGGCATTGCAGGATTCGGGGTTGTTTCTTGAGGCTCGCCTTGGAAAATTATTACACAGCAAGCAACCTGTAGCTGAAGCAACGCAGAAAATTTTAAAACAAGACTTTAAAGCCGGACTATTAAGCATAAAATATATCCTGGAGAAAAGTATCGCCGTCAAGCAACAAGTTGCTGTCAGCCTGGTTCCCCGTCAAGCTGTGGCAGACAAAACCGTCAGTAAAGAATTCTCCCAAACAGTCGATCTGTCCCAAGCAAAAGATAAGACAGTGAAAACCG
This sequence comes from Pseudomonadota bacterium, assembly GCA_022562175.1. Lineage (GTDB taxonomy): Bacteria > Pseudomonadota > Gammaproteobacteria > Eutrophobiales > Eutrophobiaceae > B75T3L11. The sequence goes on from JADFPU010000007.1 coordinate 22,480, forward strand.
GAAAAGCCGAGTTAGATATGTTGAATATTTCCAGAAAGGAAACAACGGAATTGATAGAGCTGAAACGTGTGGTTGATTCAGCGATAGCCCGCATACAAGTCAATCAATCAAGTGCAATCACCACCGAACAATCCCAACCTCCAGTATGGCTGATCGATATACCCATTAAAGACAAACAGGAAATATCGTTAGCACAAATGCGGATCTCTTATGATCAACATGCAGCAAAAGATGAGGCCGCTGAGCGAAGATGGAGTGCATCGTTAACGATAGAACTTGAGACGCTGGGTAAAATTCACGTCCGTGTCGTCCTCTCGGGCGATGAAATATCCTCGTCTATATGGGCCGAAGACAATGCCACCTATCGCCTGATTGAACAACATATGCAACAGCTCACCGATAATCTGCATAGAGCTGGGCTGAACATCGACTGCGTGAATTGTTATCCCGGTAACGCCCGGCAAGCTTCACATGTTGATCACGCTTCACAAACATTAGTGAGCATCAGAATATGACTGATCAGGAACAGAAACCCGACAAACAAGCCGTTGCCTTGTATTATGACCAGCTCACTGCTCCCAAGGTTACAGCAAAGGGAGCGGGGGATCTGGCAGACAAGATTATTGCACTTGCACTGGAAAATGATGTGCCGATACGGGAAGAGCCTGAGCTGGTGCAACTCCTGGCGAAAGTTGAATTAGGTGATGAAATACCTGAGCTATTATATGTTGCTGTTGCAGAGATCATCGCTTTTGTCTACATGCTGAAGGGCAAGGTCCATGAGCAATCCTAGTACTCCGTCAAGGTTGTATTGATGGGTTCAGCATCAATACAACCTTGACGGAGTACTAGCAACAGACTTTCAAACGAAACGGGCTACTGTTTTTTTAGTTGTGCAGCGTTTTTCCTGGCCTTTTTTGCCCCTTCATCATCACCAACAAGCTGGCGGGCTTGAGCAATTATCTGCCAGTTAGCGGCTTGTAAAGAATAATTTCCGGCAGCGAGAGAATTGGATTTACTGGCAAGATTAATAGCCTGCGGCCAGTTACGTTGCTGTAAACGCAGCGCACCCAGACGATGCCACAGTAACGCATTCTTTGGTTGCAGGCGCAGAGCACGTTCCAATGTCGCGGCAGCGGATTCCCACTTACCCACATTCACCTCATGTCGGGCATTTTCCATCAAGGCAACGACCACCGTAGATATCTGCTGATGTTCCTGCGGTTGTATGATATCTGGACCGGACATCTCATCCAGCCTGGCGTCATCAAGCATGACTGCTGCCTCATCACCCCTTGCCGATGTGCTACGATCCACTACCGGGGCAGGGTCATCTTGTTTTGGTGTTGTTGTACAGGCTTGCGTAATTAACAGCATAGTCAGGAGCCAAAGATATTTTAGCGCTTTTTTCATGGACTGAATCTAATGCAAGAGGCTGGTTTGATGATTAACACTGTTGTCATGGCAACCTTTCAACGGTATGGCGTTCGCTGTTTTGATATATGGCAGCCTGGCCAAATCAGTACAATACTTGCTTTGCTTTTTAGTAGCCACTTTTAGCCAGCTTATCGATTCAGGGGCTATCTGAGTTAGTGCTTGTACCTTTACCACCTTCATCATCTCTGCCCATAATTGCATCGCTCCCCCTGCTCCAGTGTATTTTGCCGGCTGATTATCATCACGTCCCAACCAGATCACAGCCAAAAGATCATCGCCAAAACCAACAAACCAGCTATCTCGCAGATCATTCGTTGTTCCGGTCTTGCCGGCCAATGACTTGTCCTCGCCCATTGCCTTATGCAAGGATTTGCCCGTACCACTCCTGACAACCTCTGATAACAGGAAATTTGTCAAAAACACGGGTGCTGGATCCAGTGTCTGCCTGATTTGCAGAGCATACCGTTGCAGTGGCCGCGCCTGGCTATCCAGCACTGCTCTAATGCTGTTGAGTGGCACCTGGAAGCCACCATTCGCAATTGTTTGATACATTTGTGACACCTCAACCGGACTAAGTTCCAAGGCACCAAGTAACAAGGAAGGATAGGCTTTTATACTGGACTGTATACCTGTGTCTCGTAGCGTCTTGATCACATTAGCCAGGCCCACACTCATTCCTAAACGGACTGCTGCAAGATTATACGAGTTTTTCAGAGCATCAATGAGTGACACCTGTCCATGACTTTTGCGATCATAGTTTCTGGGCTTCCACACTCTGCCATCAGACTGTTTGATTTCAATGGGCACATCATCAATCAATGTCAGTATGTTATATTTTTCAGGCTTTGATAATGCAGCAAGGTATATAGCAGGCTTTATCAAGGATCCGATTGGTCGCTTCGCATCCAGCGCCCGATTAAATCCGTTAACATGCTTATCTCGACCGCCTATAAGCGCGATAATTTCACCCGTGCCAATACGTAAGATAACAGCGGCCATTTGCAGGCTGGCTGTTTTCAGGTGTTTGCGCTTTTCAAGGACAGCAAGTTTTTTACTGGCAGCAGCCTCTGCTGCCTCTTGTATGTGTGGCACCAGGGTTGTAAATATACGTAGTCCCTCATTTTGCAGATCCTGTATTTTATAATCACGCAATAACTGCCGCCTGACAAGCTCAAGAAAAGCAGGATATTTAGACTGCCCCCAGGCTGGTTTTGCAGCAAGATCGAGTGCTTTAGATTGTGCAAGACCTGCTTTCTCTGCAGTGAGCAGCCCCTGCTCCTGCATTAAACGCAAGACCAGATTTCTTCTCTGCAGTGCTCGCTGTGGATGTCGGCGAGGGTTATAATAAGAAGCGCCGCGAACAAGTCCCGCCAGTAAAGCCATCTGGTCAACACGTAATTCTTTTAAAGGCCTGGCAAAATAAAACTCTGCTGCCGTGCCAAAGCCGTGTATACCCCGGGCACCGTGCTGACCCAGGTAAATCTCATTGATATAGGCTGTCAGGATCTCTTGTTTCGAATAGCGCCTCTCCAGTAACAGCGCCATAATGACCTCGTTGATCTTACGCCAATATGACCTTTGCGAAGACAGGAAGAAATTTTTTACTAACTGCTGGGTTAAGGTACTGCCGCCCTGCGCGATTTCGCCCTTACGGATATTCGTAAACGCTGCTCTTAAAATGCCGCGAAAATCCAGCCCAAAATGACTGAAAAAATGCCTGTCTTCAACAGCAACAAGCGCTGCAATCAAAAATTGAGGCACCTCATGATAGCCAATCACCACCCTGTCTTCATTATGTTCAGGATATATCTTACCGATCAGTTGGGGTTCTAATCTGACAAGACTCAATGATGCACCTGAGTTTACATCACTCAACCTGGCGATGTGATCACGCCTGAATACTACGTTAACTGCTTGCTGCATCTCTCGCTCATTCCAAAAACTGAATGATCGTTTAAGAAATTCCCGGGAATCGTGGGTTTTACTGTACTGGCCGGGTTTCACCAGCAGATCTGATTGGTTAAAGCCGATGGATAGTAATTCGCCCTCCAGGGTTGTTAAGGACAGCTCCTGACCTGGATAGATTTCCATTGGACTAGCATACACACGAGCCGGCAAAGACCATTTTTTGCCTTCAAATTCATGTTGAATGCGGTAATCCAGCCATAAAATACAGGCCGTGCCGACGCACGCAAGAATCACAAGCAACTGGAATTGCCACAGATTGCGAGTCTTTTTTTTTCTTGTACGGTTCCGTTTGCGTTGTCGCCTGCTTGTTGAAGATCTTGATGCCATTGAGATAATTCAGGCTTGTTTGAAAGAAATCATAGAATCATAGTAAACCTAAAAAAAAACCCCGCAATTGCGGGGCTTAATTTTCCTCTATCAGCGTCTTCTCCCGACACAGCTTTCAAACTTCTGACTGCTCTGCCAGCTTCCTGGCTAATGCCTGACGCTTCTGCCTCCTGAGCTTTATCTCCGCCCTTACTTTTTGCTTACGCTGGACGGCAGACAAGATCAGCGAGCTATTTTTTTTTAGCCTTTTTCTTGGTAGCTTTCTTCTTTGCTACCTTCTTCTTTGCTACCTTCTTCTTTACTACAGTCTTCTTTACTACAGTCTTCTTTACTACAGTCTTCTTCACTACAGTCTTCTTTACTACAGTCTTCTTTGCTGTCTTCTTCTTTCCAGTCTTCTTAGCCATAATTTTAGACTCCCCTAGAACTCGATTGGATGAAACAACATAAAGTACATTAAACACAACAATACAACTAGCTGTCCATTATAGTAAGGTTTTCAATTTTTTAAAATATTTTTTTACTTAAATTTAAAAACCCTCATAAATAAAAAATAAACTGGTTTAGAACATTATCATTAGTAAAATATTTTGTTGCAACATTTCAACAAGCATTAATAGTTTTACAGATCCCGACAAATCAACGTGTCATAGCAAAACTATTTATTTCAAACCTGAACTAATGTCTTTCTGTATTTTATTAATGTCGCCCATGCCATTGATTCTAAGGTATTTAGGCGAATTTTCACTGTTCTGTTCATAGAGATCCGAATAATAATCGATTAATGGAACTGTTTGCTCATAATAGACTTGCAGTCGTTTTTTTACTGTCTGTTCCTTGTCATCATCGCGTTGAATCAGCGCTTCTCCCGTCACATCATCTTTGCCAAACTCTTTTGGTGGATTAAATTCAATATGATAGGTCCTGCTGGAAGACAGGTGCACACGGCGTCCACTTATTCTTTTAACTATCTCTTTATCATCCACCTGTAGTTCAACAACATAATCAACTCTGATATCAGTAAGTCTCATACCTTCTGCTTGAGCAATGGTCCTGGGAAAACCATCGAACAGGTAACCTCGCTGACAATCACTTTGATTTATCCGTTCGTTGACTAACTTAAGAATTAAATCATCAGAGACCAGTTCGCCTGCATCCATGATCTTTTTTGCTACCTTGCCCAGACGTGTGCCGGCCTTTACCGCTGCTCTTAGCATATCCCCGGTTGATATTTGCGGGATATTGAATTTGTTTTTGATAAAGTCTGCCTGAGTACCCTTGCCCGCACCAGGCGGTCCTAACAATATGATTTTCATGGATATATAACTCCAGAAATATTACTATGTCAGCCTATAATATCAGCTTACTGTAGATTATTTAGTATGAAAATAGAACTCGATATAAATTTAGCCGGAAAAAACAGGATCGATGCATACACAAATGAGTTTATCAGCATTGCCAATATAAAATACCGAAGTAATTTAATCGTATCTGCCGATGCAATCATTGAAAACTGGATTACACATGATTCCTCCTGCTTGACTAAACAGGATCTGGATCCGGTTATTTCTCTTTGCCCGGAAATTGTACTGCTTGGAACTGGTTCACATTTACACTTTCCACCTGATGAAGTGATGGCAGACTTTAATCTCAGGCAGATAGGCTTTGAGGTGATGGATACCGGTGCTGCATGCCGCTCATATAATTTTCTGTTAGGAGAAGGCCGGCAGGTAGTCGCTGCATTGTTAATGTTCGAAGCATGCTAGTACTCCGTCAAGGTTGTATTGGTGGATTCAGTTGACCTGTCAGCGTTCATGGCAAGGCACGTCTCGCAGGCAATGGCACCGTCCTTCGCAAGAGAGGTAACGCCGCCATGGATGCTGACAGGTCAACCCTGCGGGCACCACTGTGATGCTGAAACCATCAATACAACCTTGACGGAGTACTAGTTTTCATTGAACAGTGCATCGACAGAAAAGCCTTCTCGTTCCAGTATCTGCCGCAAGCGTTTTATTGCTTCAATCTGGATTTGTCTGACACGTTCACGGGTCACGCCGAGTTCATTACCAATTTCTTCCAGGGTCGCTACTTCTCTCCCATGCAATCCAAATCTACGCTCTACAACAGCACATTGCTTCTCACTAAGCTGATTTAGCCAAATATCGATATGTTTTTGTACGTCACTGTTTTGTAACAACAGGGACGGATCTATATTTTGCTCGTCGGGGATCGTATCCAGTAAGGATTTATCTGAATCACGACTCGTTGGCATATCAACGGATGCTACACGTTCGTTCAAACCAAGCATGCGTTTAACCTCACCTATGGGTCGATCCAGCATCTCGGCTACATCTTCAGGACTCGGTTCCCGATCCAGAGTCTGTGCCAGCTTTCTGGCAGCACGAAGATAGATATTGATCTCTTTTACCACATGAATAGGCAGCCGCACAGTTCGAGTTTGATTCATCAATGCGCGTTCGATAGTTTGTCTGATCCACCAGGTTGCATAGGTGGAAAAACGAAAACCTCTCTCCGGATCAAATTTCTCCACAGCACGGATCAGTCCCAGATTGCCCTCTTCAATCAAATCCAACAAGGCCAGGCCACGTTTCATGTAGCGCCTTGCAATTTTGACCACTAAGCGGAGGTTGCTCTCAATCATGCGTTTACGGGAACTCTCGTCCCCCTGTATGGACTTACGCGCATAAAAAACTTCTTCTTCTGCAGTCAGTAATGGAGAAAAACCGATTTCACTCAGATAGAGTCTGGTTGCGTCCAAATCGCCTTCGGTAACTGATACTGAGGTTGGCGATATACCGTCAGCCTTTTGCCGTTTTGAATCTGCATTCACAGCCAAATCAGAAACATCTTCTTCTTCCGGCTGTTCCTCCAGATGTAATTCTTCTGCGTCCAACTCGTCCATATCATCAATCTCGTCTTGTGGCGTCCGTTGATTTGTCATGACAGATTTTTTATCGCTAGGTACGTTTTTTCGGGAGATGATTCAGTGGATTAACCGGCTTGCCATCTTTTCGAATCTCGAAGTGCAATACAGGCCTGCCATTATTACCCAAGCCCATTGTCGCAATCTTCTGCCCTGTAGAGACGCTTTCACCTTCTTTTACCAAAATATCATTATTGTGCGCATAAGCACTCAAGTACACCTCATTGTGTTTAATGATAATAAGCTTACCGTAACCTAAAAGTCCACTACCGCTATAAACAACTTCACCGGATTCGGCTGCCTTGATGGGCTGTCCTGCTTTTCCTTCTATATTCATGCCTTTTTTTGCTATCGGTGAATCCAGTTTCACTATCTTGCCCAGTGTTGGCCACTGCCAAACAAGCTTGCCCCTTAAGTTGAACTTTTTTGTTTCAGGAATTGCTGCAACTTTTTCAGGCGGCTTTTTTGTTTTAGCGTCATCAGTTTTATTTTTCTTTGACAGGATCGGCCCTGGCTGCAAGGATCGAGTCTGTGCTTGAGGTGGGGGTTTCAATCGAATCAACTGCCCCGGGAAAATGACATAGGGAGCAGACACACCGTTCCAACGTGCAACATTCTTATAATCATGCGCATATTTCCAGGCAATGGAATATAAGGTATCGCCCTTCACAACTACATGAAAGCCTTTTTGCCGAACTTCAGCGAGCGGAGTTTGCCCAGGCTGATAAATTATTTTGTCTTGCCTGAGCTGATCTTTGGCTGTGCTGACGACCGGGGCTTTTACGCTTGTTGCACACCCGTAAATCAACAACACCAAAAACAACAGACTGCTGTGCTTGTTTGACACTGCCTTATTCATCAGTCTGGATATAGTTAGCCGATCCCTTCCAGCATTGGCACGAAACTGACCCAATCCAGCCGTTTTTCCGTAAACCCTTCATCTGTCCTGACAATAGTGACCAATTCCTGCTCGCCACTTCTCCCTACGGGGATGATCAGCCGTCCGTTGACTGCTAATTGTTCGAGTAATGTGTTGGGAACACCTGTTGGTGCAGCCGAGACAATGATTCCGTCAAAAGGCTGGTATTGCAACCATCCCAGGTTGCCATCTCCATGGCGGGCACTAATGTTTCTGCATTTCAGCGCATAAAACTTCTCTCGCGCTTTATTCAGTAATGCATCTATCCGTTCTATGCTGTAGACACGTTTCACCAAACGCGACAGTATCGCCGTCTGGTAACCACAGCCGGTGCCGATTTCCAGCACCTTCTCAGGGGTGCCTTCCTCAAGCAAGGCCTCGACCATACGGGCAACAATATAGGGCTGGGAAATCGTCTGATTATGTCCGATAGGCAGGGCGGTATTATCGTAGGCACGGCTGGCCAGCGCCTCATCAACAAAGATGTGCCTGGGTATTCTTCTAATGGCTTCCAGCACCTCATTGGAGCATATACCCATTTCCCGGAGTTGCTCTGCCAAACGATCCCGGGAACGTTGTGAGGTCATGCCTATACCCTGAAATTCGCTATTCATCAAGCTTGATACCTGTCACCCATTGCGATAGATCATCCAGAACACCATGGCGAGTCAAATCAAACTGTAATGGTGTCACTGAAATATTACCATGCTGGAGCGCATAAAAATCAGTACCCGGGCCGGCGTCCTCGCCAGAACCAACCGGCCCGACCCAATAGACCGTACGACCCCTCGGATCATTCATCTTCATAGCGGGTTCAGATTTGTGACGATGACCAAGACGGGTGACTTGTAACGAACCAAGTTGTTCGTATGGCAAATCCGGTATATTGATATTTAATAATAAATCAGGTTCCAGCGCAGAATTAAGCATATTTTTTATTAACTGTATAACAACCCTGGCTGCTGATTCAAAATGCGTTGGATTGTCACCGGCGAGTGACACAGCTAATGCAGGGCGCCCCAAAAATCTTCCCTCCATCGCCGCAGCGACTGTACCTGAATAAAGCACATCATCGGCGAGGTTTGCACCGGCATTAATGCCGCTGATCACCATATCCGGCTCTTCTTCCAGTAGGCCTGTTATAGCCAGGTGCACACAATCAGTCGGTGTGCCATTGACATAAATAAAACCGTCACTGGCTGTCCTGGCATAGAGTGGCGCGTCCAGTGTCAGGGAATTACTGGCGCCACTACGATCCCTGTCCGGCGCGACGACGGTGACTTTGCCAAGGCTCACAAGCGCCTCGGCAAGAACCTTTATCCCCGTTGACTGATAACCATCGTCATTACTGACTAAAAAATGCATGCCTCTCTCGTTTCTCGTTAACGGCAACAAGTAATTGCTGTAATAATCGCTTCACACCAACAAAAATTCCAGCAATGCTTTCTGTGAATGCAGTCGATTTCCGGCCTCTTCCCAGACAACACTCTGTGGGCCGTCAATCACATCAGCGCTGACTTCCTCACCGCGATGTGCTGGCAGGCAGTGCATAAAGACAGCATCCCCGGCTGCCCGTGACATCAGTTCAGCATTCACCTGAAACGGCTTAAAGGCTTTCATGCGTTCAACAGCTTCCTGCTCTTGGCCCATGCTGGTCCAGACATCAGTAACAAGCAAGTCGGCGTTGTCGGCAGCGGCCTGCGGATCATCGGTGATGATAATATTATCAGCGGCATCATTCAGTACTGAATCGAGGGGCTGATATGATTGTGGGCAGGCAATGCACAATTCAAAGCCGAATATCTTTGCCGCATTAATATAGGAGTGACACATATTATTACCATCACCCAACCAGGCGACCTTCTTGCCGGCGATATCGCCGCGTAATTCATAGTAAGTCTGCATATCGGCCAGTAACTGACAGGGATGGTAGCTATCCGACAGACCGTTAATGACAGGCACATCCGAGTATTCGGCAAATCGAACCAGTTTTTCATGTTCGAATGTGCGGATCATGACACAATCAACCATCTTTGAAAGCACACGTGCGGTATCTTCTGTTGGTTCACCCCGACCCAGTTGCGTATCATCCGGTGACAGGAAGATTGCATGGCCACCCAATTGGGCCATCGCCGCTTCAAAGGAGACACGTGTACGCGTTGAAGACTTTTCAAAAATCATACCCAATATGCGGCCATTAAAATTCGGCCGCATAGTCTTTTCCTGAAATTCCTTTTTTAATACACAGGCGCGCTTGATCAGTGCCTGCAATTCATCAAGCGTCAGATCGGTTAACGTTAAAAAATGACGTATTCCCATAGTTTGTCAGCCGCAAAGAAATTTCTGAATAAGTCCACAAACTGTATCGACTATTTGTTCAGCTTCTGCCTCACTGATAATCAAGGGCGGTAACAGGCGCACCACATTCCCGACCGTGACATTAATCAGTAAATGTTGCGCCAGTGCCAGCTCCACCAGTTCGGTACAATCCTCGTGTAGCTCTATACCGATCATCAAGCCTGCCCCGCGAATATCTTTTACTCCGGCCAGCCCCGCTAATGTGCCGGAAAACTGTTCCAGCATATCCCTGCCCAGCACTGCAGCGCGTTGCTCCAGATTGTTATCCAGCATAAAATCAATTACCGCTAGCGCAGCACTCGATACCAACTGATTACCACCAAAGGTTGAACCATGGCTGCCCGGCAGCATGGCCTGCGACGCTTTTTCGTTCGCCAGACAAGCCCCAATCGGCACACCATTGCCCAGCGATTTAGCCAGCGTCATGATATCCGGTTTAATAGATTCATGTTGCCATGCAAACCATTTGCCGGTACGGCACATACCCGTCTGAATCTCATCAAGCACCAGCAAATAATCGTTTTGCCGGCATATCTCAGCGATTGATGGCAGGTAACCCGGTGTCGGAATAACAATTCCGCCTTCACCGAGGATCGGTTCCAACATGACCGCAACGATCTGACTATCACTGTCTGCAAGCTCTCGCAACGCATCGATATTGTCATAGGGAATATGCTCAAAACCTGCCAATAAGGGAGAAAATCCATCTCTGATTTTTGCATTTCCGGTGGCACTGATGGTTGCCATGGTACGGCCATGGAAACTGCCCTGCATGACGACGATAACAGGCTCTGTAATACCTTTTTGATGCGCATATTTCCGGCATAACTTTATTGCTGCCTCGTTTGCCTCAGCACCGGAATTTCCGAAAAACACCCTGTCCAGACCTGAAAGATCACATAATTTCCTTGCCAGACGTTCCTGTAACGGGATTTCATACAGGTTAGAGGTGTGCAACAATTGCCCTGCCTGGTGCGCTACTGCCTGCTGAACAGCTGCATGTGCATGACCAAGTCCACACACAGCAAGACCACTCAAGGCATCGAGATAGCGCTGCCCGTGTTGATCGATTAACCAGGCTCCCGAGCCACTCTCAAATGCCACCGGCAATCGCTTGTATGTTGACATGACAGAACTATTCACGATCCATAACCTATAATTTGTGATTCAAATAATCTGTTTCCATCTAAAAAAGACAAACCCGGCGATATGCCGGGCTTGTGTGCCATTCCAGCAGATAGTTTATTTATAACGGCAAGCCGTGCGCATGCCCAACCATGCACATAAGCATTGGAATCGACAGAAATGTGTTGGTCCGGGAAGCCATCAAAGCCACCACCTTGCCTTTGGCTATTTCATCCGCCGATGCCTCGACAATGCCCAGTATTTTCTTTTGATTCGGCCAGATTAACACCCAGACATTAAACAGCATGATGGTGCCCAACCATGCACCTATGCCGATAACTTCAGCACCTGTCTGTAATGTAAAGGCATTAACAACCCCTATACGGGCAGATTCCAGCGCAGAGGCGCCCGTCAGCCAGGTTAACAACGCACTCCAACGAAACCACAACAGGGCGCGAGGGGCCACGTACTTGTTGATAGCCGCCGGTCCAGGCCCATCGCTGTCAGCCGCCGCCTCGCCAACAGCAGGCACCTGTACAAAATTAAAGTAATACAGTATGCCAATCCAGATAATCCCAAACAAGACATGTAACCAGACTATCAGTGACACTACATTTAGTGCAGTCCTTCCGACCAGCATGGCAATCACTACGGCAGTTACAAAACCAAGTATAATAGTGCCTGGAATCGACTTAAGTGGATTCATAGTCTTTACTCCCCGTTTAGTTAAATGTGCAGCCTGAGCGCTGATTATACTGATGTCCTGGAAAGCTTTCATCTTCTGAATTCGATCAAGATGCTTGTCGATGGAAATCAGACATAAGAATGCCTGCTGAGTCATCACGAAATAGCATTATAATCCCTAATTCATAATCAAGTTCAGCGAAAATCCCCTGTTGATTTTTTTGCACTGAAAAAGTTAAGGACTGGCCGCACTTATATTTCACCTTTCTGGCCACACGTTATACACTTAGCTGAAGTAGCTGACTAAAGCTTAGCATTCCCTTATTAATTAAGAGGTTATTTGGATGGACATTATTGAAGAAATCAAAAACACGATTAGTGAAAACCCTGTTGTGCTTTTCATGAAAGGTTCACCTGAGTTTCCACAGTGCGGTTTTTCCATGCGCACTGTCGAAGCGCTAAAGGCATGTGATGTTAAATTTACCTATGTAGATATTCTCGCTGCACCAGAAGTGCGATCTAATCTCCCCACCATCTCAAACTGGCCGACATTCCCCCAGGTATTCGTCAATGGAGAACTGATCGGTGGCTGTGACATAGTCACTGAGCTGTATGAGAAAGGCGAACTTGAGCCAATTGTCAAGCAAGCTGCCAAAAGAGCGGAACTGGCTGATAGCTAGCTCCGCCACGACTCCTTTGGCAAGGATTCTTAGTCGATTTCAACCCTGCTGGGCCAGCCCCCAAGTTGCTGCCAGCGGTTGATAATCCAACAGAACAAATCAGCGGTTTTAGCGCAGTCATATAGAGCTGAGTGTGCTTCCACACTATCAAAGTCGATTCCAGCTAAAGGGCACGCTCGGGACAGCACCGCTTGACCGAAGGCAAGCGCTCCTAACGTTGCTGCGTGGAATGTAGAAAAGGGATGGAAGGGGTTTCTTTTGATGCTGTTCCGCTCGACTGCGGCTGAGATGAACCTCAG
>JADFPU010000101.1 GCA_022562175.1 Pseudomonadota bacterium
CAAGCCGACGATAAGTGATCGCTTCTGTTGAATGTTCGGTCAGAATTTCGCTACTCTCAGCAAGATCGGCGATTGTTCTGGCGACTTTCAATATCCTGTGCATGGCGCGTGCAGACAGGCCGAGTTGATCGATTGCTTGTTCAAGTAATTTTGTTTGTGATGCATCCAGTTTACAGTGGTCCTCGATATCCCTGCTGGTAAGCTTATTGTTCGGTTTATTAGCGCGATCGAGTTGCCGGGAATAGGCTGTTTGGACACGTAGTTGTACGGTCTTACTGGATTCTGCAGCAGCAGATTTTTGACTGTGTAGAATCTCCACCGGCATACTCGGTACTTCTATGTGCATGTCAATCCGATCCAGTAATGGCCCGGAGATCCTTGCCCGGTAGCGTCGTATTTGTTCACCGGTACAGTGACAGCGTCCCCTGGCATCACCCAGGTAACCGCAGGGACACGGATTCATCGCGGCAATGAGCTGGAAATTTGCCGGGAAATCAACCTGCTGAGCCGCGCGTGAAATGGTAATACGACCTGATTCGAGGGGCTCTCGCAAGGCTTCCAGCACCCTTCGGTCGAATTCCGGTAGCTCATCGAGGAACAGCACGCCGTTATGTGCCAATGAGATTTCACCAGGGCGTGGATGACTCCCGCCTCCCACCAGTGCAATCGCCGAAGCTGTATGATGGGGTGATCTGACCGGCCTTTGTTGCCATGTTTTCGGAGAAAATCCATGACTGCTAATCGACATGACTGTGGCTGTTTCCATTGCTTGTTGTTCCGTCATCGGTGGCAGGATACCCGGCAGGCGCTCGGCCAGCATGGTCTTACCTGTCCCAGGCGGGCCAATCATCAGCAGGTTATGCCCACCTGCGGCAGCTATCTCTAATGCGCGTTTGGCGTGGTGCTGGGCCCGTATATCAGACAGATCGAGAGTTGCCGGTAACGGTAATATACTAAAGTGGTTTGTTTTCCGCTCATGCCGATGCAGTGTTTGTGCATTGTCAAGATGAGCGCAGACATCCATGAGATGACCGGCCGGGCGTACGTCGAGCCCTTTTATCAGCACTGCTTCGTCAGCATTCTGGTGTGGCAGAATCAGGCTTCGTCCCGCGGTGTGCGCAGCTTTTGCGATGGGTAATATGCCTTTTACTGCTCTGATTTTGCCGGTGAGGGCCAGTTCACCGACAAATTCGTACTGACTCAATTGTCCATGCGGGATCTGCTCTGAAGCGGAGAGAATACCTATCGCAATGGCCAAATCAAAGCGGCCACCTTCCTTGGGGAGATCTGCAGGAGCCAGATTTATTGTGATCCTGCGCAGGGGAAATTCAAAATGATTATTAAGAATGGCGCTACGCACACGATCCTTACTTTCTTTTACCGCAGTTTCCGGCAGACCGACGATGGAAAGACTGGGCAGGCCACGAGAGAGATGGACTTCTACTGTTACCAGGGCTGAAACGATGCCGGTCAGGGCGCGGCTATAAACAATAGATATTGCCATAGGTATAATCCCTTATATGTTAATTTGCTGTCCATGCCAGCGCTGTTTTTGACTAGGAGCCTGATTATATACGACCTCACTCCTGTTTGCTTTCGAGCTCGTTTAGTTTTTGCGTCAGTTGTTCAACTAATAAGCGGGTCTTACTGAGCAAGGCGCTTTGGATATCAAATTCTTCCCGGGTGACCAGGTCCATACGCGCGAATGCCGCAGTCATTGCCGCCTTGAGATTCTTATCGACATCTTTTTTAAAGCGGCGTAAATCATCCGGCAGCAGCTTGGAGAACTCCTGAAAGAAATCTTCTATTTTTTCCTGTTTTATCATGTTCTTTAACAAGCATTATTTTCGTAGATACCTGCAAAGTATGCCGACAAGTACTGTGAAAAGTAAAATTTCAATACCCTGTAGCAAGCACTAAGTTGGTGCGTTTTACTGGTTTGGTGCACATATTACGTGCGATTAACCTGTATAAGCTAACCCAATAGTAGCAATAAAAATTGCTGAAAACAATTTAACGTATTGTTACATAAACAAAAATTACCTTTGGCGCGGATGATGCATTGTTCGCATCATTATTAATTTAAATAGCTATTTATAAATTCCATTAGTAAGGGGGAAATAACCATGAGTATGAGTAAGTATGTAGCGTTACTTTTAGCCGCTGGCATGACTGCGTTCGCAACGACAGCGAGTTATGCCGAGGATTCGCCGCATGAATTCAGTGCCAATGTAACCATTGCGACGGATTACCGTTTCCGTGGGATTTCTCAAACCGACAATAGCCCGACTATTCAGGGTGGTTTCGATTATGCCTATGCACCCTTGGGGGTTTATCTTAGCGCCTGGGCTTCTAATGTGGATTTTGCTGAATCTAGCGAGTTCGATTTCTATGCTGGTATCGCTGGTGAAGTCAACGGCATTGGTTGGGATGTTGGCGGTTTGTATTACACCTATCCAGGTGATAGCACCAAACCTGAGTTAGATTATTTCGAAGTTTATGGCTCATTAAGTTATGACTTTGGTATGTTTGATGTTACCGCAGGTGTTGCTTACAGCCCGGATTTCTTCGCGGAAACTGGCGATGCAGTTTACGTTTACGGTGATGTCAGTATCCCGCTTCCGCATGGATTTTCAATATCCGGGCATGTGGGCAATCAGTCCATTGATGACAATGTTGTGTTTGACACGCCTGACTATACCGACTGGATCATTGGTGTTTCCAAAGACATTGGCAAGTTCGCATTTAATCTCTCTTATGTTGATACGGATTTAACTAAAGCGGAGTGTTTTTCCGGTAGTGATTTATGTGATGGAACAGTCGTATTTAGCGTTTCCGGTAGTTTCTGAATAATTTAACTACTGCTTGTAACAGAGCAGAGCCTTAACAACAGGAGGAATCAGCCATGAAGTTGGTAACTGCGATCATCAAACCATTCAAGCTGGATGATGTTCGGGAAGCACTTTCCGAAATCGGCGTACAGGGAATGACCGTAACGGAAGTCAAGGGATTCGGACGCCAAAAGGGTCACACAGAGCTTTACCGTGGCGCTGAATATGTTGTTGATTTTTTACCGAAAATAAAAATTGAGGTAGCGATCGATGCGGCCAACAGTGAAGAAGTAATCGAGGTTATTACCAAAGTGGCTAATACCGGCAAGATCGGCGACGGCAAGATTTTTGTCCTTGATCTAACTGAGGTTGTCCGTATTCGCACAGGCGAGACTGGTAGTGAAGCACTTTAAAAAAAATTTAAACAGTGAGGATCAAAAGATGTCACGTTTAATAAAGCAGTTTTTTAATATCAAGGTTGCATCCGGTTTATTATCGTTAATTGCTTTATCCATGCCTTCTGTTGCGATGGCTGACGATTTAAGTGCTGGTGATACGGCCTGGATGTTAACTGCAACAGCACTGGTTTTGTTTATGACAATTCCCGGGCTTTCATTGTTTTATGCCGGCATGGTCAGGAGTAAAAATGTCCTGTCCGTACTAATGCAATGCTTTGCGATAACGTCACTCATGACAGTCTTATGGGTGCTGTATGCGTATAGCATTGCCTTTGGCGGTGACGGCGCTTTCTGGGGTGGTCTGGATAAGGCCTTTTTGTCTGGAGTGAGTACTGACTCAATTCTCGAAGGTCAAACCATCCCGGAAACAGTATTTATGACCTTTCAGTTGACGTTTGCCATCATTACACCTGCCCTGATTGTGGGCGCCTTTGCCGAACGCATGAAATTCTCGGCAATGCTGTTGTTTATGGCGGTCTGGCTTACCATCGTCTATGCGCCTATCTGTCATTGGGTCTGGGGTGGCGGTGGCTGGCTGGCTAATAAAGGTATTCTGGATTTTGCCGGCGGTACCGTGGTGCATATCAATGCCGGTATCGCAGGTTTGGTGGCATGCTTGGTCCTCGGTAAACGTAAAGGTTATCCAACGGCGCAAATGATACCGCACAATCTTACTTATACGATCATCGGCGCATCCATGCTCTGGGTTGGCTGGTTCGGGTTTAACGCCGGGAGCCAACTCGCCGCGGACGGTGTCGCCGGCATGGCGATGGCGGTTACACAAATCGCCGCGGCAACGGCTGCACTAGGTTGGATGTTCAGCGAATGGATAACCCACGGTAAACCCAGTGTGCTGGGTATCGCATCCGGCGCGGTTGCGGGTCTGGTTGCAATTACGCCGGCATCGGGTTCAGTGGGCCCAATGGGCGCAATAGCCATCGGTGCAGCAGCCGGCGTCGGCTGTTTTCTTGCCTCTGTTAAACTGAAGCGAGCAATGGGTTATGATGATTCATTGGATGTCTTTGGTGTGCACGCAACAGGCGGTATTATTGGCGCGATGCTAACGGGCGTATTTTGTGCCAAGTCGCTTGGTGGTGCAGGATTCGGCGTTGAAAGCGGTGGTATGGCAGCACAATTAGCGGTGCAGTTCACCGGTGTGATGGCAACCGTAATTTATACAGGAATTATGAGTTTCATCATCCTTAAGGTGATTGATGCCATTATTGGGCTGAGAGTCAGCGAAGATGAAGAGACTGAAGGTCTGGATATTGTCTTACACGATGAGCGTGGTTATAGCCTGTAATCTACAGTAGAAGGTCCAATTCAGACAGGGTGCGTTCACACCCTGTCTGCTCATAAAAGTAGTGCGATAAACAGGATTACTTGGTAGCCTAGGAGTCTGTCCGAAAATAGAAGCCGTAGCGAGGCAAAGCTGTTCCGCAGCAGTCTTTCTATTCCCGGACAGACTCCTGGTCAGAAACTGATTTATTAGATTGTTACGTAGAGGATCTCCGCATGAAATTACTGACAGCAATCATCAAGCCATTCAAACTCGACGATGTTCGTGATGCCCTTGCAGAGGTCAGCGTACAGGGGTTGACTGTTACTGAAGTAAAAGGATTTGGCCGGCAGAAAGGCCATACTGAGCTTTATCGGGGCGCGGAATACGTCGTGGATTTCCTGCCCAAGCTCAAGATAGAGGTTGCCCTGAATGACGACATGTTAGAGCCGGCGATAGAGGCAATCAACAAAGCGGCAAATACCGGCAAGATCGGCGACGGCAAGATCTTTGTTTATAGCCTGGAAAAAGTAATCCGTATCCGCACCGGTGAAACAGACGGTGACGCTTTATAAGTGTCAGGCAATGTTTTAGTGTCGGTATTATATTATAGTGCTGGCATGGCGATGACAGTCACGCATATCTCTGCTGGAGAACAGTTCATGATATAGCTAACAGGTGTCGTGGCAACCATCGTCTGGTGCGGTGTATTCAGCTTCGTCATACTCAAGGTTATTGATGCTGTTTTAGGACTCAGAATTAATGATAAGGGCAAGACCGAAGGCCTGGATCTGGTGCTGCATGATGAACGCGGGTATAATTTTCAGTCCACTGAACAGGGCGGATGTAGACGGGCGCGTAAGCGCCCGTTTTTGATTTTACCGGGTCTTGATTTTAATAGTCGAGCAAAAAGCTGTTCCAATCAAATGGAACTCAGAATAGAATTGGCGCAGCCGCTGTAGCTAAATAATGATGCGATTGGGATAGAGGATAAACATGGCCGAAGCAAAGCTGGTTGATAAAAAGTTACTGAAAAGTTTTGTGCCGCCCAGCGCGCTGAATGCTGAAAATTTTCAGGAGCTGGCAGGCAAGACTGTGGTTGAGGAGGTAGCGGCTGGCAAGACGATTTTCAAACAGGGAGAGGTTGATCGCAAGACCGTCTATCTGATCGAAGGTGAAATAGAATGTACCAGCGAAGCAGGTGAGAAAGTTATCGTTAAATCCGGCACCGATATCGCAAAACACCCTCTTGCAAATCATCAGCCGCGTAAACACACGGGTGTTGCCAGGGGTCCAGCCAAGATCACACGCATAGACAGTGATTTGCTGGATATTTTATTGACCTGGGATCAGCTGTCCGGCATTGAGGTGGAAGATATTACTGTCACTGAAAATGAGTCGGATGAAGCAGATGATGGCGATTGGATGACGCGTATCCTGCAATCCAAGGCATTTTTACAAGTTCCGCCCGCGAATATTCAGGCAATGTTTATGCGCATGCAAGAAATGCCGGTGAAAGAGGGTGAGACAATCATCAAGCAGGGAGCTGAAGGTGATTACTACTACATCATAAAGTCTGGTAAGTGCAAGGTGACCAGAATATCAAAGGCGGGTACAGAGTTGACGTTGGCGACCCTGGGGAATGGCGATGCCTTTGGTGAAGAGGCTTTGCTGACAGAAGCGAAGCGTAATGCCAATATCATCATGACAAAGGACGGCACCCTGGTGCGGCTTTCCAAGGAAGATTTCAATGAACTGTTAAAAGAGCCGAATCTTAAATGGATAGCTAATGACCAGGCAGAAGAGTTGGTGGAAGCCGGGGCAGTCTGGGTTGATGTGCGGCTGGATAGCGAGCATAAGAATAGTGGCATTGAGGGCAGTCTGAATATCCCGTTGTTCATGTTGCGCCTGAAGGCAGATTCTCTGGATCCAGATAAAAAATATATCCTCTATTGTGATACGGGTCGTCGTAGTTCTGCTGCAGCGTTCTTGCTGAGTGAGCGTGGGCTGCAAGCCTATTGTCTGAAAGGCGGTTTGGTTGAGCGCAGTGACAATTAACCGTATCTGAACCTCAGCCGTGATAGTCAGCCATTTTCGGCATTCATGTGACCAGGAGAGGCCTGTCCGAGAATAGAAAGCCACCTGCGGGACAGCTGATTTTGGCCATTTTTTCCATAATATTCGTTAAATAGCGGTGCTATTCGCCTCACATTATGAAAAAATCTGACTCAAAACAGCTTCCCCTCGCTACGGCTTCTATTGCCGGACAGGCTCCTGGCCAATTTAATCTTGACCCCGCCAGTGATAATTACTGTGTGATGGGTAACCCTGTTAGCCACAGTAAATCCCCCCGTATCCATCAAGCCTTTGCCGAACAAACCAGACAAAGTCTTGTGTATCAGGCAATTCAAGTCGACGATGATGATTTCCCCAGGACGCTTGACAGCTTCCAGGCTGCAGGCGGTAAGGGGCTGAATATCACTGTGCCGTTCAAGGGTGATGCATGGCGATCGGTTGATGTAGCCAGCCCACGTGCCGACAAGTCTGAAGCCGTTAATACTATCTGGTTTGCTGAGGACGGCACGCGTCATGGTGACACGACTGACGGTGTGGGTCTTGTCCGGGATCTGTCCCGGCATGAAATATTGCTGCAGAGTAAACGGATCCTGCTACTGGGGGCGGGTGGCGCGGTCAGAGGGGTGCTGGCTTCGTTACTGGATGAAGCACCTGCAGAGCTTATGCTGGTAAACAGGACAGTCGCCCGTGCCGAGGCACTGATTGAACTGTTTCGGGGATATCCTGCTTTAAAAGCAGGTCATTATGAGGCGTTATCCGGCCAGCGTTTTGACATCATAATTAATGGCACCTCCGCCAGTTTAAACGGAGAACTGCTGCCGCTACCGGCTGATATTCTGGCGCAGGGCGCTTGTTGTTATGACATGGTCTATGCCGATACGGATACAGTGTTTAACCACTGGGCCAGGCAGCATGGCGCAGCTATTGTCCTCGATGGGCTCGGCATGCTGGTTGAACAGGCGGCAGAGTCATTCTTTATCTGGCGGGGGATAAGGCCGGAGACCCGGTCGGTTATTGAAATGCTTAGAAGCGTAAAGCGTAAAGCGTGTTTCGTTGTTCGAGATACGAATAACGATTCACGAGATACGTTTAAAGTCCCTGCAGCCTGTCCATCCAATCCGGCAACCAGGTAACGATCTCGGGAAAAATAATCAACAACGTGATTGTGAGCAGCTGTAGGGCTACAAACGGGATAATGCCCAGATAGATATCCTGGATGCGGAAATTGGCTGGCGCCACTGCCTTGAGGTAGAACAGGGAAAAACCAAACGGGGGCGTCAGAAAGGAGGTTTGCAAATTCATACCGATCAGCACTGCAAGCCAGAGCAGGTCTATGCCTAAATTGTTGGCTATCGGGGTCAGGATAGGGATGACAATAAAACAGATCTGCAGGAAGTCCAGAAAAAATCCGAGGATAAAGATTAACGTCATACTCAGCAAAAGAAAGCCCCAGGTGCCGCCGGGTACATTAGTCATTACATCCAGGATCAGCCTGTCTCCACCCATACCACGAAACACAAGGCCGAAAGCGGTAGCTCCGATCAGGATAAGAAATACCATACTGGTCAGGCGGGTTGTGAGTTGCATTGCTTGGTGCAGATTTTTTCTGGTGAGTCGTTGATGTGCAGCCGCCAACAGCATGGCTCCGAGTGCGCCAACGGCTGCAGATTCAGTCGGCGAGGCGATTCCAAAAAAGATCGAACCTAACACACTCATAACCAGTAACAGGGGTGGTAAAAGTAAAAAGATCACCTTGGCAAATAAATTATCGTCTTTATTTTCGCTCAAGGCAGGCGCAACCCCGGGTTTCAGCCAGGCGAAGCATGTGATGTAAAGTAAAAACAGAAAGACAAGCAATGCGCTGGGGATGACTGCACCAATAAACAAACGTCCAACTGGCACACCCATCACATCCCCTAACAGGATTAAGACAATACTGGGAGGGATAATCTGGCCAAGGGTGCCCGATGCAGCGATGGTGCCGGAGGCCAGCCTGGGTGAATAACCCTGTTTTAACATGATGGGTAAGGCGATAATCCCCATGGTGACCACTGTCGCACCGACCACTCCTGTCGTTGCAGCAAGCAATGCCCCCACCATCACCACTGACAAGGCCAGGCCGCCATGGATCCTGCCGAATAACAGGCCTAAGGTTTGTAACAAATCTTCTGCAATCCCTGATTTATCCAGGATAATCCCCATGAAAATAAACAGTGGTACGGCAAGCAGGGTGAAATTCGTCATGATGCCCCAGATCCGCAGCGGCAGCAGATTAAAAAAATCTAAATCCAGAAAAATACTGCCAAACAACATGGCCACGAAACCCAGGGTAAAGGCAACCGGATAACCCAGCATAAGCAGGACCATCAGGGTCAGGAACATCAGTATTACCCAGAGTGTCATCGGTGTTTTTCTATTATTCGAACGATGTTTGCCAGCGAATTACCCAGCCCTTGCAGCAGTAACAGACTGAAACTCAATGGGATGCTCGCTTTCAATATCCATCGATAAGGCATGCCACCCGGATCAGGCGAGGTTTCAGCGTGGATGAATGATTGAGACACAAAGGGCCAGGAACTGATAATGATCAGCAAACAAAACGGCATTAAAAATAATAGTCCGCCCAGTGCATTGACCCAGGCACGTCGATAGTCATCCATGAAGCGGCTCTTGTAAAACAGATCCAGGCGCACATGGTCATCATGTTTAAAGGTGTAGGCAGCCCCCATCAGAAAAATAATGGAGAAGATGTGCCACTCCAGCTCTTGCAGGGCGATTGAGCCGCGGTTGAAAAAATAGCGCATGCCAACGTCATAACTGATCAGCAAAACCAATACCAACACCAGCCAGGAGACTGCTTTGCCTATCCACTCATTGATGCTATCGATGTGTCCTGTGAGTTGTGTCAAGGCGTTGAGAAGAGCTTGATTACGCATATTTTTGATTGTTATGTCCGTGCGAGCGCGTCGGCAGTATAAACCAGAGTGCCGGTATTATCCTAGAATCCGCAGTTGACAGGTTTTTGCTAGATAACATGTTCCAGACGTTATCAACCGACAATATCCATATAGTCGTCCTGCAAAACCTGACTACACACCATCCATGGTGATAACCGCTACGAGTTGAACTTAAGTTGATGGTAACAATAACTAATTACATATTATTTATATTCACCGAATGGGTGAAGGCGCTACAGCATGTATACGCCTACATGGACGTAGGTGGTAGAGCAACGAACGACT
>JADFPU010000268.1 GCA_022562175.1 Pseudomonadota bacterium
GACCATTACCCACACCATGAGTGAATTCCGCAAAGTGAAGGAGATTATCGTCTGGAATCCATAGTATGTCCCCGAACCACTAAACCCGGCGGAACTACCTGCCAAACTCAATCCGGAAAATTATTGTTAACTGGAACCAGACCGCCGCCTTCTTTAGCGCCGCCGGTTATTTCCTTAATAGCAAACTCTCTCGGGACAATACCTTGTGTCTAACCCGTTAACAACCCTGATTACTGGTATGCACGTGGCGCTATCAACGCACTGTGTGTACCCTTGATTGTTGTTTCGGTCAGAAGGATCCGTGAATGGAAAATGGAACTGTTTATCTCACGACATGTCATTTTTCAAAGTTCCATGATCCTGATGGCAGGACTTTACCTCAGCTTCATGGCAATATCCGGCTATTATGTGCGTGTATTCGGCGGCACCTGGGGTGGCTCGATCCAGGCAGTTTTCTGGTTTGCTGCATTAATGGGCCTGGCTGTCCTTATATTTTCCACCGATATGCGTGCACGGCTCAGGATATATTTAGTCAAACATTTTTATGAGAATAAATATGACTATCGGGACGAGTGGTTAGGATTTACCCACATGTTGGCCGAGAACAGGGGATCCAAAAATGTATACGGGAGTATTGTCAAGGCCTTTGCCAACACAATGCAATGCCGCGGTGGAGCAATATGGCTGGCTGAAGATGATATGAAGAATTATTATTGTGTCGGAGAATTACAGTTACATGAAGCCCAGAGACAAAAAATATCATCAGAATCTGATTTAATAAAATTCATTGGCGAGCGTCAATGGGTGATTAATCTGAATGATTACAGGGCTCAGCCACAGCGTTATAATAATTTGCAACTACCTGATTGGCTCACCGAGATTCCTGATGTTTGTCTGGTTATACCATTATGTAACGAAGAATTACTGGTCGGTTTTATTCTGCTGGCTCAATCGGATATCAATACTACTTTCAACTGGGAGGACTATGACTTATTAAAAACCATGGGGCAGCAAACAGCCGGATATTTCGCTCTTCTCAGGGCGACAGAAAATTTAGCTGAGGCTAAACAATTTGAGGCATTTAATCGACTTTCGGCCTTTGTGGTACATGATATAAAGAATCTGATTGCGCAATTATCGCTCATTTGTACCAATGCGAAGAAATTCAAGGACAATCCGGAGTTTATAGAAGATACCTTTGACACTATCGAAAATGCAATTACAAAAATGAATCGCCTTACAACAAGTTTAAAGAAAGGCGCACTGCAAGAGTTGCATACAAAGGAATATCTGGATACAGGATATTTGATCAAAGAGGTCATTAAATTACGTGAGGCATATAAACCAATTCCTAAGGTTAAGAGCCTTGAGTCTGCTCTGTTAGTCCACGCTGAGAAAGCAAGGTTGGCCGCAGTACTTGAACACCTGGTTCAGAATGCGCAGGAGGCCACACCGGATGATGGAAAAATAGAATTATCAGTCAGTCGCTGTCATGATAAAGTCAAGATTAAGATTACCGATAATGGCTGTGGCATGGATGAAGAGTTTATCAGGAAACGTTTATTCAAACCTTTTGATACGACCAAGGGTAACGCGGGTATGGGTATAGGCGTTTATGAGAGCCGGGAAGTAATACAGGACCTGGGTGGAAAGCTTGAGGTGGAAAGCAAACCTGATGAGGGGACATTATTTACCGTGTACCTGCCACTTGCCAATAGCAGGGAAAATACCAGTCAGGACGAGCATCAGGAGGCCCTATAGTGAATCAATCTGATAACGACCAGAGAAAATTATTAATCGTAGAAGATGACACGGGTCTGCAGAAACAGCTCAAGTGGTATTTTTCTGATTATGATGTACATGTCGTGGGAGATCGTGAGAGTGCGCTAAAGCATATACAGGAGCATCGACCCCCTGTCATTATACTGGATTTGGGTCTGCCGCCGGATAGTGCTAATGCCTCGGAAGGATTGGCTGCAATAGAGCAATTCCTCACGATACAAGCTAATTCAAAAATCATTGTGGTCACAGGGAATGATGAACAGGACAATGCATTAAAATCAATAAGTCTTGGCGCCTACGATTTTTATCAAAAACCAGTAGAGCCCGATATTCTGAAACTCATTATCGATCGCGCTTACCGGTTACATGCACTTGAGCAGGAAAACACAAGACTTATCAAGGAGAAAGGCAAGACGCCACTTCAAGGTATTATTGCAACAAGTTCAGTGATGCTCAGCGTCTGCAGTACAATCAGCAAGATTGCGCCATCAGATGTATCAGTACTTTTACTTGGCGAAAGTGGTACCGGCAAGGAAGTCTTGGCACATTACATACACAAGCATTCATCACGCGCAGAGCAACCTTTTATTGCGATTAACTGCGCCGCTATTCCAAAGAGTGGAAGCATATGCTCAAAATGTTTAAAGACAATAATATGACATTCACAACAGAAATAACATTGGAGGATAATTAAGATGGAACAAGGAGTAATATACAGAATTGCA